>JANOGB010000001.1:0-4102 GCA_031413955.1 Planctomycetota bacterium
CCCCCCCGCCTCCCCCCCCCCCACCCCCCCCCTACCCCACCCACCCCCCCCGCGCCCCGGGGCGGCCGCCCGGCGCTCCCGGATGAGCGGCCTCCGCGGTGCCGTTCCCTTCCTCCTCCGACATTCGTCGTGCCGCGCGCGCGCTACCATGGGCCGGCGATGAAGTCAGCGCGATGAAGGCCGGCGCGGGTGCGAGCAAGCTGGCCGTTGCTCTCGTCGCGGGGCTCGCGCTCGCCTGCGGCTCGCGCCAGCGCCCTGTCTCGATCCTGCTGGTGACGCTCGACACGACGCGCGCCGATCGCCTCGGTTGCTACGGGCGCGAAGGCGCGGGCACGCCGACCCTGGATGCGCTGGCCGCGCGCGGGGCGAGGTTCGAGCGCGCCTACACGACTGCGCCGATCACGCTGCCGGCCCACGCCTCGCTCCTCACCGGCAGCTACCCGCCCTACCACGGCCTGCGTGACAATGGCCTGGCGGCGCTGGACGAGGGCGTCGAGACTCTGGCCGAGACCTGCGCTCGGGCGGGGCTGCGCAGCGCCGCCTTCGTCAGCGCGTTTCCCGTCGCACGCACCTTCGGGCTGGCGCAGGGCTTCGAGCGCTACGACGACGAGTTCGGCCCCGCCTCGGGCGGGCCTTCCGGCGCGATCCGTGAGCGCCGCGGCGACGAGACCGTGCGGGCGGCCAAGGCGTGGCTCGACGCGCTCACGCCCGACCAGCCGTTCTTCCTGTGGGTGCACCTCTTCGATGCCCACGACCCGTACCAGGCGCCCGCGGAGTTCGCGCGCCGCTTTCCGCTCGATCCGTACCAGGCCGAGGTGTCCTTCGCCGATGCGGCCCTGGGCGAGCTCCTCTCGTCGCTCGACGGTCTCGAGCGGCGCGCGGACACGCTGGTGTGCGTCACGGCCGACCACGGCGAGGGACTGGGCGAGCACGGCGAGGAGACGCACGCGCTGCTGCTCTACGACTCGACCCTGCGCGTGCCGCTGGTCCTCTCCGGGCCCGGAGTCGATGCGCGCGTCGTTTCCACGCCCGTGAGCCTGGCCGACCTGGCCGCGACGCTGGTCGCACTTGCGCGCATCGACGACGATGGCGTCTTCTCGAGGCACGCGGGCACCTCGCTCGTGCCGCTCCTGCGCGGAGAAAGGGCCGAGCCGCGCGAGCTCTACTTCGAGACGTTCTTCCCGCGCCTGCACTTCGGCTGGAGCGAGCTGGTCGGTCTCTCGAGCGAGGAGTGGAAGTACGTCGAGGCGCCGGGCGCGCTCGAGCGCGAAGGGCGTGCGGAGCTCTTTGCGCCCGCCTCGGACGCCGGCGAGCGCTCCGAGCTCTCCGCACTGCAACCTGATGTCCAGCGCGCGCTCGCCGCGGAGTTGCGCACGCTGCGCCGTTCCCTGGAGGCGAATCCCGCGCCGAGCACGCGCCGCACGCAGACGGAGAGCGAGCTCGACGCTCTCGCCGCGCTCGGCTACGGCGGCGCGGACGTCCTGGCCTCGCTGCCGAGGCCGAACGAGGAGGCGCAGCCCGGCCGCGATCCCCGGCGCGTGATCGGGGCCGTCAAGCTGCTGAACCAGGTGCGCGGCCAGGCCGGCGCCGGAATGTTCGCGGCAGCCGAGCAGGCCCTGGCCGAACTCGAGCGGCTCGAGCCGGGTGCGGTGATGGTGCACGAGGCGCGCGGTGACCTGCATCTCGCGCGCGGACGCAAGGGGGCGAGCGCGGACCTCGCGCGCGCAGCCGAGGAGTTCGCGACCGCGACGGAGCTCGAACCGGGCAGGCGCGGGCTGTGGCTGCGGCGCTTCGAAGCCCTGAAGCTGCTCGGCCGTCTGGCGGAGGCGCTCGCATGCCTGGATCGGGCCATGGAGCTCGCGCCGCCCACGGCGGAGTTCATCGAAGCTCGCGCGGAGCTCCAGCGCCGCGTCGAGGCCGGTGGGGGATAGCCGGGAGCGCCACGCTCCAGCGTGGCCGCGGACTTCTCGGGCGGAATGCCACGCTGGAGCGTAGCGCTCCCGGCTGGCCCCTCGTTAGCTTCTGCCACCCATGGCCGGCGAACTGCGCGTCGAGGCCGGGACGCTCCTGGCGGCGTTTCCCGACATGCTCGATCCGAACTTCATGCACTCGGTGGTGCTGATCTGCCAGCACTCCGAGCAGGGCGCCTACGGCGTGGTCACGAACCGCGCCACGAAGTTCGTGGTCAAGGATCTGCTGCCGAAGCACCCGCTGCTCGGGGCCTCGAAGTTTCCCGTCTTCCTCGGCGGGCCGGTCGACCACACCACGCTGCAGTTCGTGCATGTCGTGCCCGAGAGCATCCCCGGGGGCTTGTCGATCGACGGCAAGCTGTGGCTGGGCGGCGAGCTGGATGCGTTGGGAACGTACCTGGCCAAGAACCCGCGCGTTGCGCGCCGCAAGCTGCGCCTGTTCCTGGGCTACGCGGGCTGGAACGCCGGGCAGCTCGAGACCGAGCTCGGCACGGGTTCCTGGCTGCCGGCGCCGCCGGCGCCGCAGGCGATCTTCGGCGAGGCGGGCGAGACCACCTGGCGGCGCGTGGTGCGCTCGATCGGGCGCGAGGGCAGCGGTCTCGAGCAGCTCCCGCCGGACGTGAGCTGGAATTGAGCCGATCCCTCGAGCGCGCCGAGGCGGGCGCAGATCCGCCGCGCGTGGTTCCGCGCTTCTTCTCGTGCCTGATCAAGGGCCCGCTCGGTTGCCTCTTCTTCGCGCTGGGTGCGGTGGTCGTGATCGTGCTGCTCCTGCCGCCGGCCCTCGGGCGCGTCCTGGATCGAACCCTCGAACGCTGGTTCGAAGAACGCCACGCGGGCAGCCTCGAGCTGTCCGACGCCTGGCTGGGTTCGCTCTACGGCCCGCAGAGGATCGAGCGCGTGATCCTGCGCGACCCGAACGGCGACGAGGTCCTGCGCGGCGAGCTGCATGCGCCTTCCCTGGCGGAACTGTTCGACCGCTCGCACCGTTTCGGGCCGATCGTCCTGCGCGTCGAGCTCTTGCACCTGGTCGAGGACGAGGACGGCCGGACCAACCTCGAGCGCGCGCTGGAGGAGCTGCCGCGCGCGTTGCAGCCGCCCGAACGCGGCGGCCTCTCGACCGACGTGCCGTTCGAGTTCGAGCTCGAGATCGTGGTCGCGCGCCTGCGCAGCTCGAGTGCAGAGGGCAAGGAGGCGCAGCTCGAGGACCTCTCCTTCCACGGCCTGCTCGAATGGGGCCCTGCAGCCACGCACCTCGCGCTCGAGGGCGGTACGGATCCGGCGCTGGTCCATGCGCTGCGCGCGCGCGTCGAGCTCGAGCGCGTCGAGTTCGGGCCGCGCCGGCCACTCGGGGCATGGAAGAGCGCGCTCGTGCTCGAGGGCGCGCCGAGCGCGCTCGCGCACACGCTGTGCGCGCCGGCGCGTCCGCTGGCCCTGCTGGCCGGCGAACGCACGGACCGGCTGAGCTGGTCGCGAGACGGTCAGGAGGTCGCGCTGCTGCTCGAGGACGAGGGTGCGCGCTTCGAGCTCCTGGGTGAAGAGCAGGGCGGCATCGTGAGCGGGCCGAAGGGCAGCGTGCTCACGCTCCGGCTGCCGTGCGCGAACGTGCCCGGCCGCGCGCTGCTGGCGGCGCTCTTGCCACTCGTTTCCGCGTTCGAGTGCGCGGATCCAAGCGCGAGCCACGAGCTGCGCCTCACGGACTACCGCTGGCCGCTGGACGGCGACTGGAGCGCGCTCTCCGGCGAGCTCGAGCTCGGTCTCGCGCCTTCGCAGGCCAACTTCGCCTCGTGGCCACGCGAGCTCGCGACGGGCGCCTTCTTCGAGTCGCTCTCGAGTCCGCTGCGCATCGGCGTGCACGCGGGCATCCTGGAGTACTCGCAGTTCGAGATCCCGTTCGAAGAGGGGTGGCTGCGCATCGACGGCACGCTCGAGCTCGCGAACGGCCTCGGCGACTTCCTCGTCTCGGGTGAGCGCGACGGGAGCGTCATCGTTCCCCTGCGCATCACGGGCACGCGTGACGCGCTCGCGCCCGAGGCGGCCGGGCCGCCGCCCATTCCGGGCGCGCCGGAGGTGCCGCGTTGAGTACGGAGTCGGAGCAACTCTTCAACGATCCCCGAAGCACAAGAAAACGCCGA
>JANOGB010000002.1:0-1650 GCA_031413955.1 Planctomycetota bacterium
CTCGGCGGGAAAACGCTCCACGACCCAGCCATCGCAGGCCAGCTCCGCGGCGCGGTGCAACTGTCGGCGCGCCATCCAGAAGAGCGGGTTCCAGAAGTGGAAGCCCTGCACCACGAGCTCGAGCCAGGCCGTCCAGTGGTCGCGGCGGCGGAGGTGCGCGAACTCGTGGGCCAGGACGGTCGCAGCAGGCAGTCCGTCCGACTCCGGCAGGACGAGCACCGGACGCCGCAGGCTCCACAGGAACGGACCGGAGACCTCGGGTGAGATGCGCACGCGCGGCGCGGCCAAGCCGAGGTTGCCGGCCACGCGCCGCACGTGGCCCACGAGTTCGAGCTCGGCCTCGACCGCACGACGTACGCAGCGCTCCACGGCCCGCGCGCGCAGGAGCTCGCGCGCGATCACGAGGAGCAGCGCGACCAGAAAGGAACCGAGCAGGACCTGGGCACCCCAGCTCGACCAGTTCGGGCCGAGGAGGCGCGTCGTGCCGGCCACGATCTCGTCGCCGAGGCTGGGCGGGGCCGAGGAGACGAGCGCGGGAGTGCTCGCGCCGCTCGCCGGCGTCGAGGACGCGAAAGAGAGCGGCGGCAGCACCAGGCGCACCAGCACGAGCAGCCACAGGAGGTGCTCCAGGGCCGGCGTGACGCGCGGCAGGCGCCGTGCGAGCAAGGCCAGCAGGACCAGCGGCAGGGCACACAGGGTGTTGAAGGCCAGCCAGGTGAACATGGGCGCTATCTCTTCGGGCTCTTGTGCACTTCGCTCTTCGGCGTGTCGCTCTTCTTCGCGCTCCCGTCCTCGTCCAGCAGCGCGCGAAAACGCGCCAGCTCGCCCTTCGAGAAGCGCTGCGTCTTCACCAGGCTGAGGAGCAGCGGCGACATCGCGCCGTCGCACAGGCGCACGGCCAGGTCGGACACGTGGCGGGCCAGGAGCTCGTCACGATCGACCGTGGCCGAGTAGATCTGGGCCACGCCCACCCGCTTGCGCTCCACGAAGCCCTTCGCGAGCAGGCGGTGCAGCAGCGTCTGCACCGTGGTGTAAGCCCACTCCGGACCGCTGCTCGCCAGGCGCTCCTGGAGCTCGTTCGGAGCTCCCGGGGTCTTCCACAGCGCCTCCAGCACGGCCAGCTCGGCCTCGCTGATGCCGCGGAAGGGCTTGGGCTTGCGTGCGCGCGTCATGCTCCGGTCTCCATCGGTTTCATTGTGCCACGCGTGCGCGGATCCTGGCAACGACAAGCTGTCGTCTCGCACCTGCGCCAGGCGACGACAGCGTGTAGTTTACAGGTCTGGAACCCGGTTCCGGCTTGACGCCGGAGAACTACAAGCCATCGTTGTCTAGCGTCCCCCACGAGGAACCCAGACCATGCTCTCGATCGTCGCAACCGCTCCCGTCCTGCTCCTGTGCGCTCCCCTCTCTCTTGCCGCGCAGCGCGCGCGTCCGGGCCGCATCGACCCGGAGGTCCCCGGCAAGATCCTGGTCTCGGGCTTCGAGTCCGACGACGTGCACCGCTACCGCACGCGCGACGGCACGCCGCGCGGCTCGAGCGCCGTCAGCGGGCCGCAGTCGATCGTGCTCGGCATCGACGGGCGCCTGTACGTCTGCGCCGAGAAGAGCGACCGGGTCGTGCGCATCGACCCGCACACCCTGCTGCGCATC
>JANOGB010000003.1:0-20122 GCA_031413955.1 Planctomycetota bacterium
GCGCCCCTCGCCGAGCAAGGTGCGCGCGACCCGGAGTCGGTCGGAGGGCTCGCTATTACCTGCAGACGCGGTAGCGCAGGCCTTCGCTGAGCGCCCAGCCTTGAGGGGCGAGGGGGTCGCTCACCGCGAACTGAGCGTAGACGTCGAGTCCGACTGCCAGGGAGAGCGGATAGAGGAGGGGCACACGCGCGTTGCCCGCTCCGCCCACTCCCTGGGCCCCGCCCAGGGTCGTCATGACGCGGACGGAGGTCGCTCGGTTCGTTCCGACCAGGAGCGTCCCGCCGAAGGCAGGTATCGACCTGGACTGGAGCGAGATGAGCAGGGTGGCAATGGCCCCACCACGCCCGCCCGTGAGCTCGTAGGCGAAGGCCGAGTTGCCGCTCGCCGGAGCTCCGCCGGAGAACGACAGGTGTGGCACGAAGCCGCCCGTTCCCGCCAGGCCGGTGCCGTAGTTCACGGGCGCAGCGCAGGCGGGTAGGCTTCCATCCAGGGTCGTGTTCCCGCTCACGAGGATGTTGCTGCGCACGTCCGAGCCGAGGCCCAGGTCGAAGCGCGACGGGTGGTAGCTCACCTTCAGGTTCCCGGCGGGAACGACGATCGAATACACACCCGCGGCGTTCGAGTTGTCGTTGCAGGTGTTCACCTTGGCACCCGTGGCCTGGATCGCCACGTCCACGTCCGCGTTGGCCTGCGTCAGGCCGCTGAACGAGCGGATCGTGCCGGTCAGGACGAAGCCCGGCTCCAGGGCGATGATGCCGAGGTCCGTGTCGGCCGAGATGATTCGCCGCGGAATCGTGGCGCCGACCAGGCGGTTCGCGAAAGGCGCGCAGAAGTCGATGTCGAAGCGACCCTGCGGGACCACGATCGAGAAGTTACCGAGCGAGTTCGAGTTGTCGTTCGGGGTGTACAGCGTCTCACCGGTCGCGCGACTGGTGAGGTCGAGGTCGACAGCAGGCACAGCGAGTCCGTTCGTGGAACGCTGCACGTGGCCGGTCACGCGGAAGCCCGGTACCAGCGTGAGGTTGCCGAGGTTCGTGTTCGAAGTCGGCGCGAGCGTGAGCTTCTTCGAGGCGACGACCGGCGTCACGAGGCCGGTGGCGTCGAGGCGCAGCTCGATCGCATTTCGTGGAACCGCGACGCTGAAGTTGCCGAAGGCGTTCGTCTTGCGCACGGCGAGCGGCACCTCGTTGCCCGTGACCCCATCGATCACCTGGATGGTCACCTGGGGAATCGAGAGGCCGGCCTGGGTCTGGACACGGCCGCTGACCACGAAGCCCGGGGGGAGGATGAGCGTTCCCAGGCTCTTGGTCCCTGCCACGACCACGTTGCGCAGGACCAGGGTGACGTGACTCGTGGTCGGCGGAGTCGGGGGGAAGAAGTACAGGTCGTACACCCCCGGCGGGATCGTGGTGACGAAGTCGCCGTTCGCGCTCGTTCCGTCGTTGAGGAGATTGTTCTCCTCGTTCCCGTTAGAGGTGCGGAAGGCATTGATGTTCACGCCGGCGACCGGGACGCCTGTGGAGCTGACGACATGCCCGGTGATGGTGTCCGCGGCGGCGAGCGAGGAAAGAGAAAGAGAGAGGAGAGCGAAAAGGCTGAGTCGGATGGAGTTCATCGAATAGTGACTTTCAGAGCGCGCTCCGACGGTGGAAGGGAGTGCGCAGGGGGGGGATCTCTCCGCTTCGCAAGCCGGGTGCCAGGCTCAGTACGAGCACACGTCGCGGTCTCACGCCATGGCAAGTGCTTTCCCTTGGCGAAGTTCTGGCCGGCAGTCGGACTCGGTCGCACCGCTCTCTTTCCTTGCGACCATGCCGCAGTCCAGAGTTTCAACACGCCGTCCGTTTCCCTCGTACACGGCGCGCATCCAGCGACGACACGGGACGAAACGGTTCGTCTCTCGTCGCATGCTGCGGATTCGATCCGTCGATACTCATCGACAAACAAAGTTGCATTGCGAGAACCAAGGCGGGCCCGGAACGCGTATGGATAGACTGTCGGCCCGCTTCGAAGGCCGGAACCCTCCATGATCTGGAAGCTCTTCGTGCTCGTCGCCGGCGCGCTCCTCAGCGCGGCTGAGCCCCAGACCCCAGCCCGTGCGCAGCTCTTCACGCGCGTCGAGGGGGACACGGTCCGGGCCGCGATCCGGATCCAGCTCGAGGGCCGCTGGCACATCTACCACGCGGAGCTCGGACATCCGAAGGCGATCGGGCAGCCCACGACGGTCACCTTCTCCGGTGCGGGCATCGAGTGGGGCAAAGTGCGTTTCCCCGAGCCGATTCGCCTCGACCAGTCGGACGTCGCCGGCGAGGGCGCGTTCATCCTGGCGCACGAGCGCGAGCTCGTCCTCTACGCGGCGGGCAAACTCGCGCCCGGCGCCACGACCGACGGCCTCGAGGTCAAGGTCAAGGGCCTGGTGTGCGAGGACCTCCAGGGCTGCATCCCGTACCGCCAGACGTTGAAATCCGCCGGCGCGGGCGAGGACACGGTGTTCGCCGCCTTTCCGACCGACTTGCTCGGACCGGGAGCGGCATCCGCAGCACCCCCGAGCGCTCCCTCCGCCGCGCCACCCTCCGCTCCGCCCTCCTCCACGGCCTCGAGCGCCGCGGCCCAGGCTCGCGAGGAAGACGAGATCTCCAAGGGCGAAGCCGACACCACTCTGTACACGCGCATCGACGGCGCAGAGGTGCGCGCCGCGCTCGAGATCGCGATCGCGCCCGGCTGGCACCTCTACCACCGCGAGCTCGGCCCCAGCACCTACGGCAAGCCGACCGAGATCACGCTCCACGGCGAGGGCGTGCGCTGGGACGCGCCGGTCTGGCCGGAGCCGATGCGGATCGACCAGTCCGCCATCGAAGAGGGCCTGTACATCCTCGGGCACGAAGGCATGATCGTCGTCTACGCGCGCGGCCAGCTCGCCCCCGGCACGAGTCCGCCGGAGGTGTGGGGCGAGATCGAGGGCCAGACCTGCGCGGAGGTCTGCCTCGACTACGAGGAGACCTTCGTCGGCCAGGGGCGTGGGTCGGAGGCGGTGTGGAGCGCGTGGGACGCGGCCTTCGCGGCGGCCTCGAAGGCGGAGAGCGCTGCGACGCGGCCAGAGGAGGAGAAGAGCCTGCTCTTCTTCCTCCTCGCGGCCATCGCCGGCGGGCTGTTCGCGCTGGTGATGCCCTGCACCTACCCGATGATCCCGATCACGATCAGCTTCTTCACCAAGCAGGCCGACAAGCGCGGCGGGAACGCGCTCTCGCTGTCGCTCGCCTACGGCGCGGGGATCGTGCTGATCTTCGTCCTGATCGGCGTCGTCTTCGGTTCGCTCATCATCCCGTTCGCCACGCATCCGCTGACGAACCTCGTCATCGGCCTGGCTTTCGTCTACTTCGCGCTCGTCCTGTTCGGCGTGGTGAACATGCAGCCGCCGGCCTTCCTGATGAACATCGCGGGCTCGGCCTCCGCGAGGGGCGGCTACGTGGGCGTATTCCTGATGGGCGCGACGCTGGTCGTGACCTCGTTCACCTGTACGGCGCCGTTCGTCGGGTCGCTGCTCTCGTTCGGCGCGAGCGACGGCGATCTGGTGCGCGTGGCGCTCGGCATGACCGTCTTCGGTCTGACCATGGCGGTGCCCTTCGTGTTGCTCTCGCTCGTGCCGGCGCGGCTCAAGGCCATGCCGAGGAGCGGCGAGTGGATGAACACCGTCAAGGTGTTCATGGGCTTCGTCGAGATCGCGGCGGCGCTGAAGTTCTTCTCGAACTCGGACCTGGTCTGGAACTGGCAGGTCTTCTCGCGCGAGCTGTTCCTGCTCTTGTGGGGCCTGATCTTCGTGGCCGCGGCGCTGTACCTGCTGGGCGTGTTCGCGCGTGGCGGCGTGCGGCCCGGGAGGCGCCGCCTGACGAGCGGCGCGCTCACCCTGCTGCTCGCGCTCTATTGCTTCTGGGGCATGTCGGGCAAGAAGCTCGACTTCGTGATGACCGCGATCGCGCCCAACTACTCGGGCGGCAAGCTCGGCTGGAGCTGGTACTCGCCGGGCGGGTCCTGGACGATCGTCAAGGACGATTACGACGCAGCCCTGGCCCAGGCGGCACGCGAGGGCAAGCTGCTGTTCATCAACTTCACCGGCTTCACATGAGTGAACTGCCGCGTCAACGAGGAGAAGGTCTTCCCCTCACCCAAGGTCGCCGAGCTCCTGGAGGAGTCGTTCATCGAGGCGCGCCTGCACACGGACGGCGAGAAGAACATCGAGCGCATCCTCGAGCTGCAGCAGCAGCTCGCGAAGAACCTCGCCACGCCCTACTACCTGATTCAGGATCCGCAGTCGCAGCGCCTGCTCGGCGAGCCGCTCGGCAGTGTCACGACGGTCGACGCCTTCCACGAGTTCCTCGAGCGTGCGGTCGACGCCAAGGAGAGAGTCGGACGGCTCGACGCGCGTTGATCGCGGCGGTGTGCGCGCTGGCCGCGGCCTGCGGGAGCGCGCCGGACCCGCCGCCGAACGTGCTGCTCGTGTCGATCGACACGTTGCGCGCGGACCGGCTCGGCTGCTACGGCTACGCACGCGACACGACGCCGGAGCTGGATCGTTTCGCGCGCGAGCGCGCCGTGCGCTTCGCGCGAGCCGTGGCCGAGGCGCCCTGGAC
Organism: Planctomycetota bacterium; assembly: GCA_031413955.1. Classification (GTDB taxonomy): domain Bacteria; phylum Planctomycetota; class UBA1135; order UBA1135; genus JABFRZ01. The sequence goes on from JANOGB010000003.1 coordinate 4,626, forward strand.
GCTGCCGAGCCACGTGACCATGCTCAGCGGGCTCCACCCGTTGACGCACGGTGTGCGCCGGCCGGATCAGGCACCGGCGGACGAGGTCGAGCTGCTGGCCGAGCGGCTCGGTGACAGCCACTACTCCTTCGCCGTCACCGACGGCGGCTGGATCTCGGAGGAGTGGGGCTTCGCGCGCGGCTTCGACTCGTTCCAGGCCGGCGATCAGGACATCGGGCACGCCGTCGAGCAGGTGCTGGACTACGTCCGCCACCGCCTCGACGAGGGTCCCTGGTTCGGCTTCCTGCACACCTACGACGTCCACTGTCCTTACGACCCGCCGCCGGCCTACGCGGGCAGGTTCACGAGCAGCGAGGCCGAACCGATCGAGGTCGCGGGGCGCTGTGGCAATCCGCACTTCAATGCGCAGCCGCTCACGCCCGGGCAGGCGCGCTACCTCTCCGACCGCTACGACGAGGACGTGCGTCGCGTCGACGACGCGCTCGCGAAGCTGTTCGCGGCCTTCGACGCGCTCGACCTCTGGAAGAACACCGTGGTCATCGTGACCTCTGACCACGGCGAGGAGTTCCTCGAGCACGGCCAGATCGGCCACGAGCGCACGTTGAGCGAGGAAGTGCTCTCCATCCCGCTCCTGGTCAGCGCGCCGGGCATGACTCCGCGCGTCGAGTTGGAGGCAGTCGGGCTCGCCGATCTCGTTCCGACCGTGCTCGAGCTCGTCGGAAGCACGCCACCGACCGGGCTGGACGGACGCTCGCTCGTGCCGCTGCTGCGCGGTCTGGTGGACAAGGATCGTCCAGGCTGGGTTCTTTCCGAGCTCGCGTGGCAGGTCGACCTCGTGAAGAAGACCACGAACTCCGAACGCTTCACGCTGGACGCCTCGGATGCAGCGGATGACCCAGAGGGGCTCGCGAAACTCCGTGCGGACATGCTCTCCGCCGGTTACAAACCGCGCCCGGTCGATCCAGCCCGGCGCGCTGGCGAGCTTGGCGCGCTCGGTTACTGACCCCTGCATGAGCGAATCCGCGAAGCGATTGGTGGCGCGCGAGCAGGTGCTCGCCTACATCCTGTGCGCGCTCTTCGTGGGCTTCTTCGTGGCCGCGGAGGTGCTCGGCGGCAAGCTCTTCCGCTTCACGCTCTTCGGCCTCGGACCCGCCGACATCGGCCTCGGCGATGGAGCGGAGTTCGCCGCCACGGCCGGGATCCTCGCGTTCCCGTTGACGTTCGTGATGACCGACATCGTCAACGAGTACTTCGGGCGCCCGATCGTGAAGCTCTTCACCTGGATCGCGATCGCGGTGAACCTGCTGCTGCAGCCCGTGATCCGCGCGGCCATCGCCGTGCCCGCGATCTCCTTCACGCCCGGCATCAGCGACGCCGAAATGCAGCGCGGTTTCGAGATCGCGCTCGGCCAGACAACCTCCATCGTCGTCGCCAGCCTGTGCGCCTTCGCCCTCGCGCAGTGGCTCGACGTGCAGGTCTTCACCTGGCTGCGCCGCAACACTGGCGGCAAGTACCTGTGGCTGCGTGCCCAGGGCAGCACGGTCGTGAGCCAGATGGTCGACACGATCGTGGTGATCTACCTCGCCTTCGTCGTGATCCCGATGCTCATGGGCGGTCAACCCTGGTCGGCGTCCGACGCCTTCTCTGTTTCGCTCACGAACTACGTCTACAAGTTCCTGATCGCCGTCGGCATCACGCCCTTGCTGTACGCGGTCCACGCCGCGGTCGACGCCTATCTCGGCAAGGAAGCCGCCGAGGCGCTGGTGCACCACGCGCACCCGAGCGATCCGGACTGAGCCAGGCAGCGCTCAGGAGCCGCCCGGATGGCGCCCGATCGTGCGCTTCGAGATATCTCGCCCACCGCGCAGCAGCCCGTCGACGCTGATGTCCTCCTCGATCGAAGGCCAGCGGATGCCCCGGCCCTCGTCCATGAGCTCCCATTCGTCGCGCTGAGCCTGCGTGGCCCTCGACAAGCGCGGGAACCACTCCACGGGCATGCTCACCTCCCTCGGCGCGAGTGGGAGCGTTGAGGATGCGGTGTACCGCTTTCCACCCTCGTCTTGGCGGAGGCTCGCTTCCAGCGCCGAGCCCGGCACGCGACTACATGAAGTTGCGAGTGTGCAGCGATGAGAGGCGTTCAGCCTCGGCCGGCGCGAAGCCGAGCTGCTCGAGGCGGTGGCGGCGGGCGGCGTCCATGTCGGACTTCAGCGTGAGCACGGCTGCGTGGCCGCGCGCGATGGCGGCGGGTTCGAAGCGGCCGGCGGCGAGAAGCACGAGTGCGTCGAAGACCTCCTCGTTCAGGCCGCTCATCTCGCGCAGCGAATCGAAGCGCGACTCGACCGCGGCGGCAAGGCGCGGGCGGAGGTGCGCGTCGTGGGCGAGGTGGCGCTTCAGGTGTGCCATGGCGAAGGCCACATGACGGGCCTCGTCGACGCCGGAGAGCTCGGCCACGCGCGCCGTGACCGGATCGGGCGCGTGTTCATGCAGGAAGCGCAGCAGCGACAGGAAGCTGCCCTCGCCGAGGACCGAGAGCAGGAAGAAGGCGAGCGCGTAGTCGGGCTCGTCGAGCAGGGTCTTGAGCGAGGCCTGGCCGCCCTGCGTGGAGAGGCCGAGCTCGGAGCGTTTCAGCGTGGCGCGGCGCGTGAAGACCTCGATGTGGCGCGCCTCGTCCGCGGCCTGCACCGCCAGGAGCTGCAGGACCTCGCGGAAGTGCGGATGGACGCGGGCGAGGAAGCGCGCCGGCACCAGCAGCGCAGCGGTCTCGTTCTCGATCAGGTAGGTCATCACCTGCACGACGGCGTCCTCGACCTCGTCGGGCAGCTCGACCGGAGCGCTCCAGTCGACCGCCACGGCTGGGTCCCACTGCGCGGCGAGCGCCTGGCGGTAGAGCTCGGCCACGCGCTCGGTCCACAGGACCTCCTTGCGATCGAGCGCGAACTCGAAGCCGAGATCGCCGGCCTCGACCATGGCTCCGCGCGCGGCCAGGCCCCAGCGCGCCGGTGGTTGCTCGCGGACGTCGCCCGGATTCGTCGTCGCGCTCGCGCCGGCGCGCTCGGCTCCACGCCAGCGTCCCAGGGTCGCCTCCGAGCGTGCGAGGCGCGCGCCACCGGGGATGGGTGCGAATTCGAGCGCCTGCTGGCGCGCCCAGGCCTGCAGGTGCACGCGCAGGTGCACGTCGTGGCCGACGACCTCGAGCGCGCCGCCGACCGGGAGCCCGCGCAGGGCGTGCTTCACGAGCAGGTGGCCGCCCCGGTCGAGCCCGAGTTCGCCGAGATCCAGGCGCGGCGGCTTCGCGCTCACGCTCAACTCGCGACGGACGCCAGCCAGGGATCGAGGAAGCGGAAGCGCTCGACGGCGCGCTCGAGCTGCGCGTAGCCGCTGGTGCGCCCGGGCTTCCAGACCTTGAGGCCCTCGAGGTCGAGCAGACGTCGCACGAGCGGATCCTCGTATGACATGCCGAGCAGGAGCTCGCGGAAGCGTGCGAGCAAGTTCTCCGGCGCGCCATCCAGCACCGTGAAATTGCAGTGGTCGTAGGGCGGCGTCTGGGCCAGGACGCGCGTCGAGCCCGGCGTGAGCGTGCCGTCGCGCGAGAACGCGAGGTGGTTGGCGTCGAGCACGCAGGCGGCGTCGACACCACCGCGCACGAGCGCGCGGGCCGCGTCGCGCTCGCCACCCACGTGATCGCCGTGCTTGCCGAGCAAGACGTCGTGGTGCACGACCTCCACGTCGCGCCCCGGCTCGAGCCCGGCCTCGGCCAGCGCGAGCAGCGGGATCAGGGTCGCCTGGGGCGAGTCCTGGGCGCCGACGCCGATGCGCTTGCCGCGCAGGTCCGCGAGCGTGCGCGCGGCGCTCTTCGCGGGGACGACGATCACCGAGGTCAGGTCGCAGTCCGTGTCGCGCATGGCGAGCGCCCGTGGCGCGCGCTTCTTCGTGTGCCCGAGGCGCACCGACTCGATCCAGGCCAGCGGCGAGTTCCAGGCCACGTGCACCACGCCGGCGAAGTGGGCCTCGACCTGCCGCTCGTAGTTGGTGAAGAGCACGTAGTCGAAGGCCAGGTCGTGCGCTCCGAACCAGTCGCGAAAGCCGTCCCAGATCGTGACGACCTTGGCGTCGTAGGCCACGGCGCCGAGGACGAGGGGACCGGCTCGTGTCTTCATCGCTCTTTCAGAACAGCTCCTGACCCGTGATCGCCTTGCCGATGAAATCGTACAGCGCGTCGGTGGTGGGAGCCATGATCGTCGCTGCCCGGGCGTCCCGGAACGGCCGTTCGACGGCCACGTCGCGCCGAAAGGCGGCGCCGCCGCACACGCGCATGGCGAGATCCCCGACCTGGGTCGCGGATTCCCCGGACGCGGCCTTGGCCTCGAGCACGCGCAGCGAGGCGTCGGCCCGCTGCGTGCTCACCGCTGCGACCGTGTCGTGGACGAGCGCGCGCGCCATATCGGTCGTGATGCGCATGCGCGCCAGATAGGCGCGGACGGTGGCGAGCTGCGCCAGCGAAGAATCGAGGTGGGCGAAACGCGTGCCGGCGACGTGCGTGCTCGTCCTCTGCACCATCGCCTCCATCAGACCCAGCGAGCAGGCCGAGCTGAGCAGGCTGAACCAGGGCAGCACGGTGCCCATCATCAGGCCGAACCCGCCGCCGTCCGGACCGAGGCGGTCGCCGGCACGGATGCGTGCGCCCTTGGCCGTCACCGGCAACGAGTCGTTCCCGCGCAACCCGAGGCCGTCGAAGCGTGCCGGGGACGACAGCCCCTTCGTCTGGCGCCGCACGAGCCAGAGCGTGCTCTCGCCCTTGGCCTCGGCCGGCCGGCTCGACCACACGTAGAGGTCGGCGTTCGACGCGCTCGTGACCCAGCTCTTCTCGGCCTCGAGCACGATCGCGTCGCCATCCTTCCTGGCCGTGGAGAGCGGGGCCCAGAAGTGGCTGCGCGAGCCGGCCTCCGAGAAGGCCAGGGTGGTGAGCTGCTCGCCCTTCGCGACCTGGCGGCGCACGGATTCCTCGGCGTGCGCTTCGATCACGGCCACGGCGCAGTAGTGCATGCACAGCACCATCGCGCTCGACCCGCACTCGCGGCCGATGCGTTCGACCACGTCGACCGCCGGGCGGAAAGAGGCGCCACCTCCGCCGACGGAGGTGGCGCTGACGAGTCCGAGGAAGCCGTTCTCGCGCAGGGCGCGCAGCGTGGCCGCCGGGAAGGCGGCCTCGGCGTCGACCGCCGCGGCGTGCTCGGCCGCCACGCCGGCCACGGATTCGAGCTTCTCGAGGGTCCGCGGGTAGCTCATGGGATCCCGCTCAGAAGGAGCCGTAGAGGATGAGGTTCAGGCTGCGGTCGACGAGTTCGTCGTCGCCCACGTCGGCGCGCGTCCAGTACACGTATTCGAGCCACAGCGAGAGGTGCGGGTGGAACTGCCACACCACGCCCGGCATGTGCAGCTCTTCCTTGATGTCTTCATCCTGGTAGTCGCCGGAGCTGTAGTTGTAGCGAAAGGTCCAGTCCTTGCACGTCCACGCGAGGCCCGACATCAAGTAGTCGATGTCGTCGGAGTCCGCGCCCGGCACCGGGAAGTCCACGACGTGATTGCCGTTCTGGTGCGTGAAGTCGCCAAAGACCGTGAATGGTCCGGTCGTGAAGGCCGCCTCGCCGTTCACGCGCGTGAAGTTCGAGTTCGAGGCCGGCCCAACCAGATCTGCCTCGCCGTGCATGGCGGAGGCGCCCACGGTGACACTCGTCGAGTCGCCCACGGCAAACGTCGGTGCGACGCGCCCGACCCACACGTCTCGTTCCTTCGCGATCGAGAGCGTATCGCGGCCCTGCAGCGAACCATTGGTCTCGCCGTCGCGATCGAAGAACTGTGCCGAGTACTGGACGGTGGTCGCGTCGCCCACCTTCACCCTGTTCTCCCACGACAATCCCAGGTCGGGGTCGAGCTTGAGCCCGTCGAAGTAGGGGATGTTGCCGTAGAAGACGCCGTCCCAGAAGCGCCCGAACTGGCTGTAGACCTTGCCGACCTTGAGCACGCCCTCGGAGTCGGGGCAGGGCTTCCAGCTCATGTACAGCTCTTGCACCCAGAAGTTGCTCTCGAAGAAGGGGCGCAGCTTCGAGTCGCGGAAGCGCGGCTCGAAGTGGATGCCGAAGTTGTCGTAGTGGCCGTCGATGACGAGGTTGGCGTAGTAGATCTCGGTGTTGTCGTCGACGTTGTCCAGGAACGGGTGGTAGTGCCACAGCAGGAAGCCGCCGCCGATGTCGAACGGCAGGGACTCGCGCAGGACCTTCAGCACCTCCTCGTCGGAGAGCTTGTTCGTCGCGGGGACGACTTCCTGGGCGGCCGTGGCGGCGGCCAGGATGGAGAGGAAGCCCGTGGCCGCGGCCGGATGGAGAAATCTCATGGGGACGGCCTCGCCCTAGTTGATGCGCGGGTTGGCCGCGTAGGTCCGGTTCTGCGGCGCGAACACGAGACCGGTGGCGACGCCGTCGGCCTTCTCCCTGCCGAAGAGCTGCTCGACCACGTAGAGCGCCCCTTCGTAGGCCGCGAGCCCGCCGTTCGAAGTGACGGTCTTGCCGGCCACGACGAAGCGCTGGTCCTTGCGCGCCTTGAGGCTCGGGAACTTCTTCTGCAGGTCGTCGATCGAGGACGGGAAGGTCGTGCACTCGCGCCCGTCGAGCAGTCCGGCCTTGGCCAGGGAGAACGCGCCCCAGCAATGCGAGGTCACGTACTCGGCCGTCTTCGCCTTGGCCTGGATCCAGCCGATGAAAGCGGCGTTCTCCAGGTCGCTGTCGATGCTGTGGATCCCGCTCGGCACGACCAGCACGTCGATCTTCGGCTCGTTGCCGAAGGCGTAGTCCGGTTGCAGGGTCACGCCTTCGTAGGACGTGATCGCGCCCTTCTTCGGCGCCACCGTGAAGACGTTCACTTCCTTGCCGACGTGCTTGTAGATGTCGAATGGCGCCGAGTACTCGGTGATGAACAGGCCGTCGAAGATCAGGATGCCGACGTTCTTCTGGGCCGTGTGAGCGGGCGCGCTGGCCTGGAGAGCCGACGAGCTCGGGCCGTTGGGATTCGTGGTCTGGCAGGCGACGAGCGTGGCGCCGGCGACGAGAGCGGAGACGAGACGAGACATGGTTCCTCCTGTCGGGAACGGCGAAGAGGGATGGGGACCGACACTGTTTGCTGCGTAAAAATGCGCGCTCACGTATGCCTCGCGGGCGCGCGAACTCCGCAGTTTCGGATGGCGAAACTAGCCCGATTTGGCGAGCCGTCAACGTGCTCACGGCGCGTCGAGAGGCCCGGCGAGCAGTGCACTCGAAGCACGCGCACCCATCGATCGATGGGCGTGATCGCGGAGGCAGCTACTCGAACCCGAGCAGCTTGCCGCCCTGGTACACGGCGAAGCTCGCAATCCACGCCAGCACGGTCATGTACGCGAACAAGAAGCTCGGCCAGCGCCAGGAGCGCGTCTCGCGCTTGACCACGGCGAGCGTGCTCATGCACTGGCAGGAGAGCGCGAAGAAGACCATCAGCGACAGGCACACGAGCGGGGTGTAGAGCTTCGAGCCGTCGGGGCGCGTCTCGGTACGCAGGCGCTCGCGCAGAGCGGCGGAGGATTCGTCGGGCTCGTCCTCGAGCCCGTAGACGACCGCCATCGTGCTCACGAACACCTCGCGCGCGGCGAAGGCGCCGATCAGGCCGACGCCGATCTTCCAGTCGAAGCCGAGCGGCGCGATGGTGGGCTCGATGGCATGGCCGAGGCGTCCGCCGTAGCTCTGCTGCAGCGCCGCGGTGGCCGCGCTTTGCGGGGCAGCCGCGGCGGATCGAATCTCGCTGCCGGCCTCAACTGGCACCGGCGCTGCCGCCTGCCGCGGGAACGAGAGCAGAACCCACATCGCCACCGTGCAGACGAGGATCACCGTGCCGGCCTCGCGCACGAACACCGCGCTCTTCTCCCACATCATGCGCACGACCGAGGCCCAGTGCGGCACGCGGTAGGGCGGCATCTCGAGCAGGAACGGCACGCGCGGGCCCTTCAGCACGGTGCGCCCGAGCACCGCGGCGGCGAGCAGCGCGATCATGGTCGAGAAGAGGTACATGCCCGCGAGCAGGAGCCCCTGTGTGAACGGTCCCGAGCCCTCCAGCGGCACCATGGCCGCGATCAGGAGGCCGTACACGGGCAGCCGTGCCGAGCACGTCATCAGCGGCACGACCAGCATCGTCAGCAAGCGATCGCGCTGTCGCTCCATCGTGCGCGTGGCCAGGATGGCCGGCACGGCGCAGGCGTAGCCGGAGAGCATCGGCACGAAGGCCCGTCCGTGGAGGCCGAGCGTCTTCATGACGCGGTCCATCAAGAACGCGACCCGTGCCATGTACCCCGTGTCCTCGAGGATCCCGAGGAACAAGAACAAGAGCAGGATCTGCGGCAAGAAGACGAGCACGCTGCCCACGCCCGCGATCAGACCGTTCGCGACGAGATCGGCGAACAACCCCGCCGGCAGCGCGCCAGCCACGGTTTTACCCAGCCAGGCGAAGAAGGCCTCGATCCAGCCGATGACCGGATCCGCGCCGGCGAAGAGCGCCTGGAACACGATCGTCATCAGCGCGAGGAAGATCGCGAAGCCCAGCGCCGGGTGCAGCAGCACGCGATCGATGCGGTCGGTGAGCGAGGCGCTCGTGCCCGACTCGCGCAGGAACAACTTGGTTCGCGCGTCGAGCCAGTCGTAGCGCCCGCGGATGATCTCTTCGTCGATGTTGCGCCGGGACGCTTCCGCCAGCTTGCGCTTGCGTGCGACCACGGAACGCAGGCTGGCCGGGATCTGGACGAGCTCGTCGGTTTCGTCGACCGAGAGCAGCGCCCACAGGGCCAGCGCTCGCTCGCGTCGCTCGTCTCCGTCCGTCCATTCGGGCGGCAGCTCCTTCGCCACCGCGCGCATGTCCGCCGCGAGCAGCGGATCGTCCGGCTCCCAGCGCCAGCCCGGTTGCCCGCGGCGCGGATCCGCCAGGACTCTTGCCATCTCGCGCTTCAGCTCGTCGAGTCCGTGCCCCTTGGCCGCCACGATGGGCACGCACGGCACGCCGAGTTCGCCCGCCAGCGCGCGTGCGTCGAGCGCTTGTCCGGTCTCCTCCAGCCGGTCGCTCATGTTGAGCGCCACGATCACCGGCAGGCCGAGCTCGATGAGCTGCAGCACGAGGTACAGATTGCGCACGCACTGCGTGGAATCGACCACGCACAGCACGAGGTCCGGGCGCTCGAGCGGGTGCAATCCGGCCACCGCCTGGATCGCGAGCTGCTCCTCGCGGCTGCGCGCCGAGAGGCTGTACGTGCCGGGCACGTCCATCAACAGCACCTCGCCGTGGTCCGCGAGCTCGAGCGTGGCGAAGTGGCGTTCGACCGTGACGCCGGGGTAGTTGCCCACCTTTCCGCGCGCGCCGGTGAGCTGGTTGAAGAGCGTGGTCTTGCCCGTGTTCGGGTTGCCGGCAATCGCCACGCGCCTGGTCGTCGTGGTCGAGCTGGGCATGGTGGACCGGCTATTGCCGGTGATCTTGCTAGGGCGCGACCAGCACCAGGCAGGCTTCGCTGATGCGCACCGTCAGGCGCGATCGGCGCACTTCGAGTTCGAGCACCCCGCCGATCGCCGCGCGCCGGACGACCCGCACCGGCGTGCCGGGCAGGAGGCCGAGCTCCATCAGGCGGCGCCGGAAGGCGCGTTCGCCTTCCAGGCGCACGAGCCGACCCTCTTGGCCGTCGGGCAGATCGATCAGGCGGACCATGATGCAGTCGGAGTCGTGGAGTGCAGTCGGAGTAGTGGGCCGAGGACCGCCATGGGATCGACGGTCGAGCTCCATCTTATTGAGACTTGTTCTCAATCGCAAGGGAGGTCCAGCCGCTCCACGGGCCCCCACGCCGGACGGGCGGCAAAGCCCGGAAAACCCTTCCGGACCCGCCTCGAGCCTTGCCTCGACCGTCCCGTCGACGAGAAGATCGGCTCGTGAACCGTGCCAAGGAAGCAGCCGGCCGGGCGGCGGCCGAGCTCGTGCGCGATGGGATGGTCGTGGGTCTCGGTACGGGCTCGACGGTCCACTTCACGCTCGAGCGGCTGGCGGAGCGCGTTCGTACCGAGCGCCTGGCCCTGCGTTGCGTGCCCACCTCGCTCGACACGGAGCGCAAGGCGCGTGCTCTTGGCCTGCCGCTCGTGGCGCTGGAGGAGATCGAGTCGATCGACCTCACGATCGACGGCGCCGACGAGATCGATGCGCGCTTCGACATGATCAAGGGCGGTGGCGGCGCGCTCCTGCGCGAGAAGGTCGTGGCCGCACTCTCGCAGCGCGAAGTGATCGTGGTCGACCGCTCGAAAGTGGTCGAGCGCCTGGGCGTGCGTTTCGCGCTGCCGGTCGAGGTCGTGCCCTTCGCGCGCGCCGCAGTGGGGCGCCGCATCGCCGCTCTGGGCGCGGCCTGGACGTTGCGCATGCGCGCTGGCCAGGAGGCGGTGCTCACGGACAACGGCAACCAGATCCTCGATTGTCGCTTCACCGGCGGCATCGCCGACGCGGCCGCCCTCGAGCGCGCGCTCGACGAGATCCCGGGCGTGGTCGAGAGCGGACTCTTCATCGGCCTCGCGCATGTGCTGGTGCTCGGCGCCGACGATGGCCGCGTCGAGACGCGCCTGTGCCCCGCTGCGCGCTGAGCGCGATTGCATACACTTTCGGGCGCCGCGGCTGCTCCGGTAAAGAAGCGGAAAAGCTGCCCGGTCCGCGCAGGAGGTCGATGCGGCGGAGCTACCATGGGCGCCGAACCGGAGGGCCAAGAAGGAGCCAATCAAGTAGGAGCCAATAAGGAGAATCCCGATGCCCGAGATCCAGAGCCACACTCCCGGCGCGTTTTGCTGGGCCGAAGTCGGCACCGTCAACACCAAGAAGACCAAGGCGTTCTACAGCGAGCTGTTCGGCTGGAAGTACGAGGACAAGCCGGCCGGCGAGTTCGGCGTCTACAGCATGTGCAAGTCGCAGGGCAAGGACCTTGCCGGCCTGTACGAGATGCCGCCCGAGCTCCTGAAGTCGGGCATACCGCCACACTGGATGTCCTATGTCGCCGTGGCGAACGCGGATGCGGCCTGCGAGAAGATCAAGAAGCACGGTGGCAAGGTCCAGCAGGGTCCGTTCGACGTGATGGACGTCGGCCGCATGGCCATCTGCCAGGATCCGACCGGCGCGACGTTCTCGATCTGGCAGACGCTGGCCCACAAGGGCGCCACGATCATGGGCGAGAACGGTACGCCGTGCTGGTTCGAGCTCTCCACACGGGGCGTGGACAAGGCCGAGAAGTTCTACAAGGACGTCTTCGCCTGGAGCGTGAAGAGCGGCTCCGATGCGGGCTTCGTCTACCGCGAGATCAGCGCCCCAGGTTCGCCCATGCCGCAGGGCGGGATGATGGAGCTCACACCCCAGCACGGCCCCGTACCGCCGCACTGGATGATCTACTTCACCGTGAAGGACTGCGACACGGACGCCAAGCGCTGCCAGACATTGGGCGGCAAGGTCGTCGTGCCGCCGATGGACATCCCGAACGTCGGGCGCTTCGCGGTGCTGGCCGATCCGGCCGGCGCGAAGTTCGCGATCATCAAGCTCGCCTCCCACCCCACGAAACACACGGCGAGCGACAAGCCCGCGGCCGCGCCCGCAAAGACGCACAAGAAGAAGTGAGAACGATGAAAGCACGAATCGCATCCTGGCTGATCGCGACGGCGCTATTCGGCGGGTCGGAAGCGGCTCAGGAAAAGGACGTCGTCCCGGCCGGTGCCGAGTCGGTGCAGACGCCCGACGAGAAGCTCGCTGGCCTGATCGAGCGCTTCAACAAGGAGCGCGAAGAGGTCTTCGAGGCCTACCAGAAGGCCGAGAGTGAGGAAGAGCGCGGGAAGATCATCGCCAAGCTGCCCGGCAAGGGATACATCCCCGAGTTCCGCGCGGTGGCCGAGGAGGCCGAGGGCACGGACACGGCTGCCCGGGCCTGGTTGTGGGTGCTGCGGCTGATCGAGAACGACCCGAAACAGGCCTGGGAAGTCGTCGAGCTCCTGCTCGGCGAGCACATGCAGTCCTTGGCCATGGAGGAGCTCTCGGGCGAGCTGCGCTACGCCGCCCACGAACATGGCGAGGGACGCGTGCTCGAGGCCCTGCGTGCGCTCGTGTCCGAGTCACCCCACGAACGCGTGCGCGCCGGAGCGCTGTTCACGCTCGGCGCGGTGCTGTTCGAATCGGACAAGGCCGAGAACAAGGCCGAGGGCCGCGACTGCTTCCAAGCCGTGATCGTCGAGTACGGCTCCCTCGCCTACCGCGGAGACTCCACCTACGCGGCCGCCGCCGAAGGCTACCTGTACGAGTTCGCCCACCTGCAGCTCGGCATGCCCGCGCCGGACTTCGAGAGCGTCGACGAGAACGGCGTGAAGTGGAAGCTCTCCGACTACAAGGGCAAGGTCGTCGTGGTCGACTTCTGGGGCTTCTGGTGAGGCCCGTGCGTGGCCATGTTGCCACACGAAAAGGAGCTCGTGGAGCGCCTGAAGAACGAACCCTTCGCCCTGCTCGGGATCAACAGCGACGGCACGGCCGAGGAGCTCAAGAAGATCCTGGCCGAACAAAGCATCACCTGGCGCCAGGCCGTCGACGGCGACACCAGCGGTCCGTGGGCCACGAGGTGGAACGTCCAAGGCTGGCCGACGATCTTCGTGCTCGACGCGCAGGGCGTGATCCGCTTTCGCGACGTGCGCGGGGAGAAGATGGAGGAGGCGATCCTCGAGCTCCTCAAAGAGGCCAAGGCCGGGTAGCGATGGCGCTCCGCGATTCGCTCCTGCCCGAGCTCGATCAGGAGCTCGCCACCACGCGCAAGCTGCTCGAGCTCGTGCCCGAGGCCAAGACCTCGTTCCGGCCCCACCAGAAGTCCTGGACGCTGGGCGAGCTCTCGCTGCACCTCGCGAACCTCCTGACCTGGCTGCCCTCGACGCTGAAGGCCACCGAGGTCGACCTCGACCCGCCCGGCGGCCCGCGGTTCGTGCCGCCGAAGTTCGAATCGGCCGCGGCCACGCTGGAGATGTTCGACGAGACCGCGCGCGCGGCACGTTCCGCGCTCGCGGCCGCCTCGGACGCGGAGCTGATGGTGCCGTGGACCCTGAAGAAGCGCGGTCAGGCGATGTTCACCCTGCCGCGCGTCGCCTGCGTGCGCAGCTTCGTGATGAACCACCTGATCCACCACCGCGGCCAGCTCACGGTCTACCTGCGCCTGGTCGACGTGCCCCTGCCGCCGGTCTACGGTCCGACCGCGGACCTCACGGGCGACGAGCTCGCCGCTCAGGCCGCGCGTGCCGCCAGCAAGCGCTGAGCGCGCTCAGCGCACGCGTTTCCAGGTCCACTCCTGGGCCTGTTCCTTCCCGCCGGCGTCGCCCGAGACGCGCGCGTGCAGGCCTTCGCTCGTGAGCTCGTAGCGGATCTCCTTGGGAAAGTCGTGCTCGGGATTGGCGAAGAGCACGAAGTCCTTCCCGAAATCGGCCAGCGGGAAGTCCGTGGGGGTTCGTCCACCCGGGCTGGCGACGTACACGATCCCTTCCTTGCGCTGCTCGATGCGCAGGTACTCGAACTGGCCCGAACCAGCCTCGGGCGCGGTGCGGTTCATGCCCAGCAGGAAACCGCCGGCCGGTGCGAGCCAGACCTCTTCGACGCGCGCGGGGCCGAGCTCGACACTCCAGTGCCCGGCCAGCCAGGCGAGATCGGCGAGCGTGGGCTCCTGCGGCGGGCGGTTCGGGGCGCCGTGCGCAGAGACGAAGGCGAGGCCGGCCAGCGACGGGACCAGGAGCAGCTTGGCGATCTTCATGACGGCCAAGCCTACGTCCCGGACCGTGGGACGTCTTGGAAAGATGCGACACGCTCGGCTCAGGGTGCGCCGTCCACGAAGTGCCCGGCGAGCTCGCTTTCGGCCGCGCGGAAGCGGCTCGGGCTCGCGTGCGCGAACTGGCGGAAGTCGCGCACGAGGTGGGCCTGATCGAAGTAGCCGCAGCACGCGGCGATGGCGGCCAGGGTCGGGCTCGGACGACGCAACAACGCCAGCGCGCGCTGAAAGCGCACGAGCCGCGCAAACGTCTTCGGGCCGAGTCCGACGCGCTCGCGGAAGACCCGCTCGAGCTGGCGGGTCGAGAGGCCGACCGCGCACGCCAGCTCGGCCACCGAGGCGCGGCCGCCCGAGGAACGCGCGTGCGCAACGGCGTGCTCCAGTGCAGTGACACGGACGGCTCGGGATCGCTCCAGAGCACACCGCAGGCGCCGCTCCAGCACGTCGCTCCAGCGTTCGCTCCCCGCGGGGGCGGCCAGCTCTTCCCCGAGCCCGCGCGCGAACTCGTGTGCGACCGCATCGAGCTCCGGCAGGCGATCGACCAGCTCCGCCATGGGCGCATCGACGAGACCGGCTGCCACGCCGGCCTCGAGCCGGACCCCGATCACGTCGACGCGACCGGTGGGTGCGAGGCGCACGGGGGCCGTTCCCGGCCCGGCGAGGAGCGCGCGCGGCTGGAGCGTACGGCGTCCTTCGTGCTCGATCGCGAAGGGATCGCCGAGGTGCACGATCAGCTCGACGCACCCGTCCGGGAGCACGGGCTCGAAGCGTGCCTCGCGCGCCGATCCGGCACCCGTCAAGCGCCAGAAGCGTGCGCGCCCTCGCAAGGCGGGCCCCGGTTCGCGCTCGACGTACTGCACGTATCCAGCATGAGCGAGAGCTCGCGATCACGCCAGACGTCGTCTCTCTCCGACCAGCCGCTCTCCGGCCGTCAGCGCTGCCCGAACCAGCCTGCCCAGAAGGCCGGATGAGCCAGGGAGAAGCCGCGCGGGTCGGTCTCCCCGCGGAGCTCTCCGCGAGCGAAGCGCAGGGCGTCGGGCGTGTCCTTGCCGCGCGCGATCTCGGCGTAGAAGAGCTCCATGAAACGGGCCGTGACGCGGTCGTCGACTGCCCACTGGCTGGCGACGACCTCGCGCGCGCCGGCCAGCAGGAAGCCGCGCGTCAGTCCGGCGAGGCCCGCGCCCGAGAGCCACTCGCCGCGCCCGGAATGGCAAGAAGAGAGCACCACCAAGGCGCCGTCGAGCTCGAGCTCGGCGGCCTGCCAGCTCTCGAAGCGGGCGCTCGTCCCCTCTGCCTCGCCGCCCAGCACGAGATGACCGTGGGCTGGACGTTCGGGGTCGATGCGCCCGTGGGCGGCGAAGTGCACGAGCCCCGCACCGCGCACTTCGTGCTCCACGGCAGCGGTCCGGGCGTCGGCCACGATGCGCACCTCACCCAGCGCCTTCTCGATCGCCTGCGCTTCGGAGGCCGCGTGCGGCAGCCCGAGAGCAGACGGGGCGAGGAAGACCACGGCCGGCCCCGGACGAGCCAGCACCGCGTTCGTCACGGGGCTCGTCACGCGCTCGAGGGAACCGAAGGGCACGAACACGTACTCATCGGCCAGGAAGTGCAGCCCAGCCAGGTGTGCGAAGGG
>JANOGB010000004.1:0-5304 GCA_031413955.1 Planctomycetota bacterium
GATTCCTCAACTGGGAGCGCCGGGCTCCAGCCCGGCCCTCTTCCTCCTCCCTCTTCCCCTGCCGTATGGCACTCCCGCGGCTACATGCCGCATTTCGACTCGATACACGCCGTCCAGCACGTCACCTATCATCTCGCCGACAGCTTGCCCTTTGCCGTTCTCGCGCGCTGAGAGGAAGAGTTACGAACTGCGCCAGCGTTCTGGCGGAATGCGGAACGACTGCGGCGGATCGAAGCCTGGGTCGATGCCGGACATGGATGCTGTCTGCTGCGTGAACCCGTGGCTGGGCGTGTCGTCCAGGAGGCGTTCCTGCACTTCGACCTCGTGCGCTATCGGCTCTTGGCTTGGGTCGTGATGCCAAATCATGTCCACGTCCTGTTCCAGCCCGTGAACAGCTGGACTCTTGCTCGGATCGTGGCCTCGTGGAAGACGTACACGGGCAAGCAGCTCGCGCTCCTCTTTCGGCGAACACCGGCTTCCAGTCCGGCAATGCGAAGCGTCTGGCAGCGCGAGTACTGGGACCGGTTCATGCGTGATGAAGTGCACTTCCTGGTCACAAAGAGCTACATACATGACAACCCCGTGAAGGCGGGGTTGGTGGCGCGGGCGGAGGAGTGGGAGTGCAGCAGTGCAAGGATGGGCGATCGAGGGGTGGAGGAGAGAGAAGAAGAGCAGAGAAGAGCCGCTGGAGCCCGGCGCTCCCAGGTGAAAGTCAGACGCGGTTGCGGAGCATCAGCTCTTTCGGGTGCGGGTCGAAGTAGAGCTGACCTTGCAGGTAGGCGACCGAGTGCTTCTGGATCTGGAAGCGCAGGAGCGTCACGGGCACGACCAGCGGCAGGAGACCTTGGTGGTAGTCCTCGATGGCGGCGGCGAACTGGGCGCGCTCGCCGGCGTCCAGGTGCTCGCGCAAGTGACCCATGGCGTGCTGCAGGACGTTGGTGTGCTTGCGCGTGGTGGCGTGCCGGGCGGGAGTACGGAGTCGGAGCAATTCATCAACGATCCGGCCTGCGGCCAGGCGTTCTCCGGGCGTTTAGGCAGGATCGTTGATGAATTGCTCCGACTCCGTACTCCTACAGAGTGAATCAACCGGCGCGAGCGAGGGTGGATTCGGCGGGCTCGCTGGTTCGACGGCGCAGGAGGGAGCGCACGGGCGAGAGCACGTCCTTCGACGAGCTCGCGACTTCGAGCTCCTGCCTGGCGGACTCCAGGGTGCGCGCCTGTTGCAGCGCCACGCGCACGGCAGCGATCACGTCCTCGACCCGCACGCGTCCGCTGAAGCGGGCCACCACTTCGCCCTGGTAGAAGACCAGCACCGTCGGGATGACCTCGAGCTCGTAGCGCACGGCGAGCTCGCGGTTCTTGCTCGTCTCGATCACGGCGCCGTCGACGCGCTCGCCGAACTCGCGCAGGAGCTCGCTCCAGGCCTCGGCCGAGAATCCGCGCCAGGGGGTGTGCCAACCCGCGTGGTGGCTCTCGACCACGACCGGCTCGGCCGAACGCTGGACCAGTGCGGGAAGATCGCGGTCGCCGTACTCGCGCGGTGCTGTGGGGTTGGGTGACATGACTCGTGCCCCTTGAGATGTCCGGCGACGGCGGGGGTTTCGTTTTCCGTGTCCCAAACCCACACTCGGTCCTGCATGGACCCGGACGAGCTGGCCAGACGGTTGCGGTCGCTGTCGGGCGAACCCGCAGGGGTTCCGCAAGCCGCAGGCCGGGCAGCCGTCGCGCTCGTGCTCCGCAGCCGAGAGCCCGCCACCGAGGTCCTGCTCATGCGCCGTGCCGAGCGCGCGGGCGACCGCTGGTCCGGCCAGATCGGCCTTCCCGGCGGCCACGCCGACGCCGAAGACCCGAACCTGCTGGCCACGGCCTTGCGCGAGGTCCGTGAAGAAGTCGGGCTCGACCTCGCGCGCGATGCGCGCCTGGTCGGCAACCTGCACCCGGTCCAGGCCAAGGCCCGCGGCACCCTGTTCCAGATGTGGATCACCCCTTTCGTGTTCTGTTCCACCGCCGAGCTCGTGCCCAGACCCGGAGCCGAGGCGGCGGAGGTCTTCTGGTTCCCACTCGCGCGTGCGCGCTCCGGCGAGCTCGCCTGGACCCACCGTTACCTGCGCGAGCAGGAAGAGCGCGTCCTGCCGGCCTGGCGCGATGGCGAGCGTGTCGTCTGGGGTCTGACGTACGAGATCCTCTCGGGTTTCCTGCGCGTCGCTCCGTGATTTCAACCGGGAGCGCCGGGCTCCAGCCCGGCTCTTTTCCCTGGCTTTTTTCTTCCTCCACGGTGGAGAGAGAAAGCAGGAGAAGGAAGAGCCAGGCTGGAGCCTGGCGTTCCCGGCTGAGCGAACGTTCACTGCGGCCATGACGAACACGGGGGCAGGCGGCGTCGGTCCGCGTGGGATCGCCGAGTTCACGCTCAAGGCGCTCTTCTGCGGGCTCTTCTTCGGCATCCTCTTCGGCGCGGCGAACGCGTATCTCGGGCTGAAGGCCGGGCTGACGGTCTCGACCTCGATCCCGATCGCGGTGCTGTCGGTGGCGGTGTTCCGCGTGCTGTCGAAAGGCGGGACCGTGCTCGAGGCCAACATGGCGCAGACGATCGGGAGCGCGAGCTCGTCGCTCGCCTCGGGCACGATCTTCACCATCCCGGCGCTGTTCATGTGGGGCGTCGTGCCGCCCGTGCAGCAGGTCGCGCTCCTGGCGCTGTGCGGCGGGCTGCTCGGGATCCTGGCCATGGTGCCGCTGCGGCGGCTCTTGATCGTGCAGGCGGAGGCCGAGCTGCCCTATCCCGAGGGTCGCGCCTGCGCCGACGTCCTGCGCGCGACGGAACGGGACGGGGCGGGCGGCAAATGGATCTTCATCGGCCTCGGGCTCGGCGCGGCGCTCAAGCTCGCGCTCACGCAGTTCCACCTGCTGCCGGAGGAGATCACCTGGAAGCTCGGCCAGAACGCGAGCCTGGCGCTGCGCCTCTCGCCCGCGTTGCTGGCGGTCGGCTTCATCATCGGCTTTCGGGCGTCGGCCGTGATGGTCGTGGGCGGGTTCATCACCTCGCTCGTGCTCTATCCGCTCGTCACCAAGGCGTACGCGAACGGCGTCGCGGACTGGCTCGCAGTCGAGGACGTGCGCCGCGCGCTCGAGTCGTACTTCACCACGCTGCCCGCCGCTCCGGCGCTGGCGGCCGGCGCGGCCAAGGACCGCTTCCTGATCTTCGTTGGCGCGGGCGCGGTCGGCGCGGCGGGCTTGCTGACCGTCGTGCGCACGGGGCCGACGATGGTGAAGTCGCTGGCGGCCGTCGTCACTGGCGCAGTCACCGGAGTCCGCCGCGGCGTGGGCCAGACGAGCGCGGAACGCACGGATCGCGACCTGCCCGGCTGGATGCTCGGCGCGGGCATCACGGCGGTCGTGCTGCTCTTGGCCTTCGTGCCGGGCGTCCTGGCAGGTGAGCTGAGCGTCGAGCGGCGCCTGCTCGCGGCGCTGGGTGCGTCCCTGTTCGCGTTCCTGTTCGTGCCCGTGAGCTCGCGCATGGTGGGCGTGATCGGCGTCTCGTCCAACCCGACCAGCGCCATGGCGCTGGTCACGCTGGCGGGCACCGCTGGCGTGTTCGCGCTGCTCGGCTGGACCGAGCTCGACGCGCGCGTGGCCGTGCTCACCGTCGGCACGGTCGTGTGCGTGGCCGCCTCGAAGGCCGGCGACATCTCGCAGGACCTCAAGACCGGCCAGCTCGTGGGCGCGACGCCGGCCTTGCAGCAGTTCGGGCAGCTCATCGCGGCCTCGGTCGCGTGCTGGGCCGTGGCCGCGGTCGTGGTCGCGATCGGGCACGGCGAGGGTTTTGGCGAGGGCGGCATGCCCGCGCCGCAGGCACGCTTGATGAAGACCGTGGTCGAGGCCGTGCTGGGCGAGAACCTGCCCTGGGACCTGATGGCGATGGGTGGCGCGCTGTCGCTCTCGGCCGCGCTGGTCGGCCTGCCGGCGCTCTCCTTCGCGCTGGGGGTCTACCTGCCGCTCGCCACGCTCGCCACGATCTTCGTCGGCGGGCTGGTGCGCCGCTGGTCCGAGCGCGGCGAGAAGAGCGCGGTCGAGTCGGGCATCCTGTGCGCCTCCGGCTTCGTCGCGGGCGAGGGGCTAGCGGGCGTGATGATCGCCGGCTGGGCCTTCTACACGAAGGCCGGGCGCTACAGGGCGCCGGAGCCGAGCCTGCTCGAAGCGTGGCTCGCTCTCGCGGCGCTGCTCGCGATCGCTTTCGTGCTCTACCGCTCGGCGCGGAAAGCAAGCTGAGCGCACGCCCCGCAGCTGTGCTCACCCGCTCAAGAACGCTCGCAGCATCCAGATCGTCTTCTCCTGGCCGTCCGCGTAACCCTGGGCCAGGTTCTGGGTGGCGGCGTCGCCCGCGCTCACGGCGGCCTTCTCGAGCGCGCGCAGCGAAGCGTTGAGCGTCTCGAGGTCGGTCGCGACGTTGCGCACCATGTCGTTGGCGGAGGGCTGTCCGGCCTCTTCCTTCAGGCGTGCGAGGGTGAGCTGCTCCTTCAGCGTCAGCGGCGGACGCGATCCACGCGCGGCCAGGCGCTCGGCCAGCTCGTCGACCTTCAAGGCTGCGTCGTCGTAGAGCTCCTCGAACTTGGCGTGCAGGCCGAAGAACAGCGGCCCGGTCACGGTCCAGTGGTAGCCGCGCAGCTTCATGTACAGGATCTGGTAGTCGGCGAGCAGGACGGCGAGGTCCTTGTCGAGCGGTTGTTGCTTCACGATGGTTCCTTTTTCAGCGTGTCGGGGTCGAAGAGGAAAGAGTAGCAAGCGCGCGTTCGCCGTCGAGCACGGCAGCGATCGCAGACAGGATGGACGAAATGCGTAGGGCGTCCTGGACTTGCAGGGCGCTGGCCCCGCGCTTCCGGAGCTCTTGCTCGTGGGAATCGAGGCACTTGTAGACGTTGTTCATGCCCATCAACGCGGCCGCGGTGCGCGCGGCGGTGAAGGCGACTTCATCGAGCTGCGCCCGGGCCTCCTCGCCACCGCGCGCACCAGCTCGTCGTTGCGCGTGGCCAGGTTGAGGCGCAGATCCTTGGCGTACTCGGGAATCCGTTCTCGAATGGCTTGCATGTTTTCTTCTTCTTCTTCCTTTCTTCTTCTTCTTCTTCTTCTTCTTCTTCTTTCACCCTGGGAGCGCCGGGCTCCAGCCCGGCTCTTCTCCTTCCGCCACTTCCGTTGTCTTCTTCAGCAGAGAGGACCGGAGCCGGGCTGGAGCCCGGCGCTCCCAGGGTGAATGAAGAAGAAGAAGAAGAAGAAAGGAAGAAGAAGAAGAAAACATGCAAGCCATTCGAGAAC
>JANOGB010000005.1:0-3787 GCA_031413955.1 Planctomycetota bacterium
CGAAGAAGTAAGGCTAGCGCACGCTAGCTCCGCCGCAGCGCACAATTCCCGGCCGTCGTCCGAGACATTTTGACCACTCATCCACCACCGGGTCTTGCAGGGAGCGAAGCGACAGCGTCATGGTTTCTCCGTCGGGGGACTGGGGACAGCGTAGCGCGAGCTGGTTCTGCGCGCCCGTGGGCCTTGGCAAGCTCTGTTCCTCCGCATGACACGCTCCCCGTGAGCCCTGTGCACGGTCAGTCTGCTCGTGCGCCGCAGCCGGTTGCGTCCTGCCGCAATCCAGAGCGGCGACCCGCGGCTGGCTGCGATTCACGCCCCCGGCCGGCGGATGCCCAGGCGTTTCATCCGGAAGCGCAGGGTCGAGCCCTTCAGCCCGAGCAGCGCCGCAGCCCCGCGCGGGCCTTCGACCACGCCGCCGCTGCGCAGCAGCGCGGAGCGAATGTGGGCCTCCGCGACCTCCTCCAGGGTGGCGAGCGTGGGAGCGTGCGCGCGCGGCGGGGAATCCGCGGCGCTGGGCGCCGGCTCGTCGTCGATCGTGAGCAGCGGGCCGTCGGACAGGATCACGGCGCGCTCGATGACGTGCTTGAGCTCGCGCACGTTGCCCGGCCAGCCGCGCGCGCACAGGCGTGCGAGGGCGTCGGGCGCGAGCGCCACGAACCGCTTGCCCATGCGCCGCGCGAACTGCTCGAGAAAGGCCTGGGCCAGCAGGGGTACGTCCTCACGGCGCTCGTCGAGCGACGGGACCTCGATCGGGAAGACGTTCAGGCGGTAGTAGAGGTCCGAGCGAAACGCGCCGCTCGCCAGGGCCTGGGCCAGGTCGCGATTGGTGGCGGCGACGATGCGCGCGTTGCTGGTGAGCGTCTTGGTGCCGCCGACGCGCTCGAACTCGCCGTTCTGCAGCACGCGCAGGAGTTTGGCCTGCACCGTCAGGGAGAGCTCGCCGATCTCGTCGAGGAATAGCGTGCCGTTGTGCGCCAGCTCGAAGCGCCCGATGCGCCGGTCCACGGCCGAGGTGAAGGCCCCGCGCTCGTGGCCGAAGAGCTCGCTCTCGACCATGCCCTCCGGGATCGCGGCACAGTTGAGCTTGACCAGCGGCTGGTCTTTGCGCGGGCTCGCCTCGTGGATCGCACGCGCCACCAGCTCCTTGCCGACGCCCGTCGCGCCGCTGACGAGCACGGTCGAGCCCGTACCCGCCACGCGCGCGATCCGGTCGAGGACCACGCGCATGGCGCGCGAGCTCCCGAGCATGCCCTGGAGGTCGTGCTCGCTCTTGATCTCCTCGCGCAGGTAGACGTTCTCGCGCTCGCGCCGTACGGAGAGGCGCTGGACCTCTTCGTAGTGCGCGGCGTTGTCGATCGCCAGCGCGAGCTGCAGGGCCACGTTCTCGATCAGCCAGACGTCGACGCGCAGCGGCGGGTGCGGATCGTCGGTGCCGAACAAGAAGGCGCCGAAGGTCTTGCCGCCCGCGCGCAAGGGCGCGGCGACGTAGCGGCGCACGCCCAGCGCCAGCAGCTCGTCGTCGTCGCGGAACGCCCGGTGGCGTGCGAGATCGTCGGACTCGAAGGTGCGCTCGCTGCCGAGGAGCTGGGCCAGGACGCTGCCCTCGACCGCCCGCAGCCCGGGCTCGCGCGCGTCGTCGAGGTACTCGGCCGGCCGGTCGTGGCGGCGCCAGTGCGTGCGGCTCTCCTCCAGCAGGCCGATCCAGCTCGTCTTGTGGCCTTCGATCGAGCCGATCGCCGCGCGCGCGAGGTGCAGCACGACGCGCTTGTCGAGCGAGGTGTTGATCACACGGCTGAGCTCGCGCAGCGCGTCGCGGCGCCGGTCGCCGCGCGAGAAGCGTTCGTCGGTGAAGCAGTTCCACAGGTGCGGCTCGACGATCTTCGCGAGTTCCAGCAGGTAGGCGCATTCCTCCGGGAGCGGCGGCCCGGCACCGTGCCCGGCGACGAACACGGTGCCGAGGAAACGCCGGTCGAAGTAGAGCGGCGCGCTGGCGAAGGAGCCGATGCCGCGCTCGGCCAGGGCGCGCAAGTACGGACTCCCCGCGCTGCCTGGTTGCAGCACCAGGCAGCGTCGTTCGCCATTCTCGAAGCGCGGCGCCTCGCCTTCCAGCGCCGCGACTTCCACGACCTCGAGCGCGGGCCGGCCCGGATGGAGCACGTGGTAGACGAAGAGCCCGCGCTCCTCGTCGTGCACGCCGAGTCCGGCCAGGGCGGGCTCCGCGCCGAACGCGAGCGCCGGGCGCAGCCGCTGCAAGAGCTCCGGGATCCGGCGCAGTCCCCCCAGGCCGGTCGCCGCCGCGAGCAGGCGACGCTCGAAGTCCTGGCAGGCCGGGGATGACATGTGCCTCTCCATCCTAACGGCTGCTGCGCGCGCTTGAGGGCGTCCGCAGCCAGCTCTAGAGTCCACTGCGACAGTGCACATGGAAGCTCCGGCCGAATCGGGAGCGCCGTCGGTGCCGCCCGCGGCGATCCTGGCCGCGGCCGCGCTGCTCGCTGGCGCGTGGGCCCTCGATCTCTTCGTGCTGCGCACGCCCGTGTTGACGCCGTACCTGGCCGGCGACCGGGAAGTCTCGCCGGCGACGCCGCTGTACGCGTTCTGGATGCCGGTCGCGCGCCCGGCGTGCGTCTTCTTCGTGGTGCTCGCCGGCCTGTTCGTGTGGAGCGCTCCGCGGCTCGCGGACCCCGCGCGCACGAGGAGCTCCGCCTTCGCCGGCCTGCTCTTCGCGGGTGCGGTCGTGCTGCCCCTCGCGCTGTTCGGGGTGCGCGCGCCGCTCGCGGAGCTCGGCGCGTTGCTCACGCTGTACGACAACGAGGAGGTGTACTTCGACGCGCTGAAGATCCGCCAGTACGCCCCGTTCCTGCGGCACTACGTCGAGCTCATGCCCGAGCTCTCGCTGCACGGCAAGCACTTTCCGCCGGGCCATGCGTCGTGGATCTACGCGCTCGTCGCGTGCTTCGGCGCGGGCACGCTCCCGCTCGCACTCGCCGTGCTCGCCGCGTTCGCGCTGGCGCTGGTGTGCGTCTACCGCGCCTGTGCGGCGCTCGCCGGCGAGCGCGCCGGGCGCACGGGTGCCTTGCTCCTCCTGGCGTGCCCGTCCATGCTCGATTTCGCATGCACGTCGCTCGACGCGGTGTTCCTGCTGGCCGCGGTCCTGTGCCTGTGGAGCGCGTTCGGCATCGGCAAGCGGCTGGCGCTCCCCGACGGCCGCGTTCCCGTCGGTCTGCCGCTCACCGCGGGCGCGGCGCTGGCCGGCGCGAGCCTGCTCAGCTTCTCCGCCCTGCCCCTCGGGCTGGCGCTCGGCCTCTACTTGCTGTGCGCGGGCCGGCGCCGGATCCGGAGCGCGCTCGCGGCGCTGGCCGGGATCGGCGCGAGCTACGCCGCGTGCCTGGCGCTCCTGTGGGCGGCGACGGGTTTCGCGCTGCACGAGTGCCTTGCCCGCGCGATCGAGCTCAACGCGGAGTTCATGTCTAGCGTCGTCGGGCGCGACATCCGCGCGCTCCACGGGTCCCTGTGCTACGGGAACGCCTCGGCGTTCCTGATTGGCGGAGGTGCGAGCCTCGTCGCCGCCGCCGGCTGGCGCCTCGCGCGCGGGCGGGCGCAGTGGAGCGCCTGGAGCACGGCGACCGTCCTCACGCTCGCGGTCATGACGTTCGGCGGCATCTACTTCCTGGAGACCGAGCGCATCTGGCTCTTCGCGATGCCGTGGCTCGCGGCGGCGGTCGTCGCGCGCGGCCCGCTGGACGACCGCTCGCTGCGCACGTTGCTCGCCGTCGGAGCCGCGCAAGCG
>JANOGB010000006.1:0-29010 GCA_031413955.1 Planctomycetota bacterium
CCGCGGTGCGCCGCAGCTCGGCTGCCATGTTTTGCCCGGCCCGCTCTATCCCGCTCTCCCGGGGGGGGGCGTGCGCGCGCTCGCCCGCCGAATCGAAGAGCTCCACGACATGGGCGCCGAGCAGAACGCGCTCCTGGACGGCATCGCGCGTGGTCCCCGGGGTCGGGTCCACCACCACTCGCTCGCGCCCGACGAGCAGATTGAAGAGCGTCGACTTGCCGGCATTGACAGGACCGGCCAGCACGACGCGCGGTGGATTCAGGAGCCAGTGGGCCAGACGGCCACGGCGGGCCAGTTCGAGGGCCGCGACACGGAAGTCCTCATCCGTGCGGCGCAACAAGGCCTCGAGTTCGGTGCGCAAGGCTCCCTGGGCCTGATCGAGCAGGAGCCGAGCCGCGGCCTCGCTGGCTGCGTTCGCCAAGCGGGCCTCGGCAAGCTGCTCGAGCGTACGCGGCTCGGACTCGTCGCACGCGACTCCCAGTTCGTGCAGGACGCGCGTGACGAGCGCCGACGCACCGTGCAGGTGCAGTTCGACTTGCGCCGGGGAGTCGACCAGCACGATCGCTTCGTCGAGCAAGTCGCCACGCCCGTCGCGCAAGGCGAGGAAGGCGAACTCGCCAGGAGCGGGAACCCGGCGACCACTCGCCAGGCGCAGGACGCGCTGGAGCGCGCCCTCGCCCGAGATCTGGAGCACGCGGATCGCCCCGCGACCTGGGGCGGTCAGCTCGCGCGCTCGCAGTCCCGTGCTCACGCGCTTCCGGTCGCTTGCGTAGCACGGACGAGGGCCGCGAGCAGACCGCGATGGACCAGCTCGGGCGCGACTTCGAGGGGCCGGGCCGTGAAGGGCCACGGCACGAGCAGGAACTCGCGCGCGCCGCCCGTGAGCACCACGGACATGGTCCCCAGTCCCGCTTCCGCCGCGACCTCCTCCACCAAACGCTCGGCCGCGCCGCGGAAGCCCACCACGACTCCGGCCTGGATGGCGTCCTCCGTGACGGTGCCGAGCGCGCCCGCGCCGACACGCGGTTCGATGCGGGGGAGTCGAGCCGTACCCGCGGCGAGCGCGGCGGCCAGCAGGCGCGGCCCCGGAGCGATGGCTCCGCCCAGGAAGGCGCGCGTGCCCTCCCCGACGAGCACGGCGTCCACGGTCAGAGCCGTTCCGGCGTCGACGACGACACAGGATCGCCCGCACAGCGCGGCAGCGCCGGCCGCGGCGTAGAGCCGGTCTACGCCGACGCGCCCCGGTTCGCGGCAGCGGTTTTCCAGCCCGCTCTCCGGAGCGAGGAGCAGGCGCTCGCAGCGCGCGACGAGCAGCGCGCGGACGCGCTCGGTGCGCTCGTGCGCAGCGACGCTGGCCAGGGCAGCGAGGGCCGGTCGCTCCTGTGCCAGCCAGTCCCCGAAGGCGGCAAGCTCGCTCTCCTCGTCTCTCTTGTCTTCCTCGTCCTCCCAGCGCGCCACGCACTCGATCGACTCGCCGGTCCGCTTCCAGTGGTGCGCCTTCAAGCGCGAGTTCCCCAGGTCGACCGTCAGCATGGACTCGCGGCGCATTCTGTGCCGCCTTGCAGCGCGCCCGGCTACTCCGCGGGCGAGTGGTAGGTGCGCGTGAACTCGCGCCCCTGCTTCTCGAAGACCGCCAACCAGGTGTCGGTCGCCTTCACGTTGGCCTTCACGAACGCGATGGCGTCGTTGACGCTCGTCACCTTGTGGCCATTGATGCTCTTCAACACCTCGCCCTCGCCGAGCCCGGCCTGGGCCGGAATCGAGTTGGGGGCGACGTAGCTGATCTTGATGCCCTCGGTGGCCCCGGTACGCGGGTTCTTGTAGGTCGAATAGCGCACGTCGCGCGAGAGGATGCGTGAGTAGTCGCGGTCGAGCTCCGAAAGGGTCCCGGTACCAACCTGCCACTCGTTCTTGCGCAGCTGGGTGAGCTGCTCGGGGCGCCAGGGCGGGGTGTCGGGCGAGGCGGCATCGATCTGCTTCTGGAGCTGCGGCATGATCGCACCATCGGGCCCGACCATCACGATGCCCAGGTCGCCGCGCTGGGCCGACTGGTAGGGCGAGGTCGTCACCGTCTCCCGCTCGCGCGCCGGATCGTCGAAGGCGAACACCACGCCCTCGCGCGTGACCGCCTCCACGCGGATGTCCTGATAGGGCACGAAGAGCCGGTCCTCGGGACGCAGGATGGTGTCCTCTTTTTCGGTGTGGACCGCCAGCTTCGCGTCGACGAACTTGACGTAGGCCACGCTCTTCTTCGGCTCGCTTGTGTCGACCTTGATGGCCAGGACCTTCAGCAGGGTGGCGACTGCGACTTTCGGAACGGGTGCCGGCTTCTCGCCGTCCTTCTGGACCACGGGCTTGACCCGCTCCTTGCCCGTCCAGTCGTGGTCGAAGAAAACGCGCTTGATCAGGGGGTACTCGACTGCGTCCGTCTTCTGCTCCTCGGGCCGCTTGATCCCCTCCAGCACGGCCGTGATCTCCTCGTCGGGGACCTCCTTGGCCAGCATCTCCTTCTTCTGCAGGAAATCGTAGACGTAGTAGACGAGGAAGGCCCCCACGGCCACGGAGCCGAGCCAGATCAGTCCTTTCCAGCGCTGGATGTTCATGGGCGACGGATCCCCATCGTAGCCTCCTCGAGGCCTGGCTGGACGACCGGTCGTCGCTCAGGAGCCCTGCCCGTGGCGGTGCAAGCGGACCTGGGACGCCCTTTCCGGCGGACTATTCCCCGCCGGCCAGCCGCAGGCGACCGTGGGTGCTCGGACCCTGCGGGTTGCCCTTGCCCTTGCTGAAGCCTCGCAGGGCGAGGAGGAGCTCCTCGGGGCGATCGCTCGCGGCCAGGGCGGCCTCGAGCTCGATCACGTCCTGCTGGACCAGGAGGCGCAAGGAGTGGTTGAAGGAGATCAGGCCCTCCTCGTGGCCGGCCTCGACCACCCGCGAGAGCTCGGAGACCTGGCCCTCGTAGAGCAGGTCGCGCACGCGCGGGGTAGAGAGCAAGAGCTCGCACGCCGGGACCATCCCGCGCCCCGTCTTGCGCGGCAGGAGCCGCATCGACATGACGGCCGCGATGTTCTCGGCCAGGCGCTGGCGGATCTGGCCGTGCGCCTGGGACGGGAAGAAGGACAGGATGCGGTCGACCGTCTGGGGCGCGTTGACGGTGTGCAGCGTGCTCATGACCAGGTGGCCGGTCTCGGTCGCGTCCAGCGCCGCAGCCACGGTCTCGGCGTCGCGCATCTCTCCGATCAGGATCACGTCCGGGCTCTGGCGGAGGGCGTGGCGCAGGCCCTCGGCGAAATCCGTCGTGTCGGTTCCCACCTCGCGCTGGCTGATCACGCAGCGGTCCTCGGTGAAGAGCAGTTCCACGGGATCCTCGAGCGTGATGATGTGCCGCTCGGCGTGCGTGTTCATGTGCTGGATCAACCCCGCGAGCGCCGTGGACTTGCCCGAGCCGGCGATGCCGGTCACCAGCACGATCCCGCGCTTCTTGAGCGCGATGCGCTCGAGCTGCTGCGTGGGCAGACCGAGGGACGACAGCTGCGGCGCCTCCTGGGAGACCCTGCGCAGGACCACGGCCGGCTCACCCATCTGCTTGTAGGCGTTGAGGCGAAAGCGCCCCAGGCCATCGAGCTGCAGCGCGGTGTCGACCGAGCCGCGCGCCTTCCAGGTGCTCATCTTCTCTTCGCCACACACACCCGTGAGCACCTCGAGCAGAGCTCCCGGCGGCGGCACCCGCCCGGGCAGGAAGTGGATGCGCCCGTCGATGCGACAGGAAGGCCGGCCGCCAGCGCGCAAGATCAGGTCGCTGGCGTTCATGCGCACCATCTCCGCCAGCCACGCCTCCAGCTTGTGGCGCGGCGAGATCGAGGTCTGCATGAGCACCGGCACACCATCCCCGTCGGAGTTGCGCAGGGCATCCCCCGCCCCCGGACCTGCCGGCAGCGGACCAGGGCCGGGTTGTCTCTGATCGCTGGAAGGGTCGGGGTTCTGCACGCGTGCGCTCCGATGGATGGACGAAAACCCCCTCGCTAGCGGGGGACTCGTGGCCCCCAGGCCATCGGTGTGCGGCTGGCCCGGGCTTGAGGATCGGGCCGCGAAAGGGGCTCAGGAACCCGATCGTGCCCCGGCCGAGCGCACCAGAGCCAGCGCGGCGTACAGCAGGTCCTTCACGCCCGAACCGGTAAAGGTCGACAGCGGATGCACCACCCGGCCGGTCTCCTGCTCCAGCTCGCGAGCGCGTGCGATGGCAGAATCGTCTTCGCACTTGGTTGCCACCAGCAGACGGGGGCGCGCGAAGAGCTCGGGCGAGTACTCGTTGAGCTCGTGCTCGACGACCCGTAGCGCTTCCAGGGGAGCCAGGGTGGCTGCCTCGGAGACGTCGATCAGATGCACCAGGACCGAACAGCGCTCCACGTGCTTGAGGAAACGGTGTCCGAGCCCCGCCCCGTGGGCCGCCCCCTCGATCAAGCCCGGCAGGTCGGCCACGACCAGGGTCTCGCTCTCTCCCACCGCAGCGATCCCGACCTCGGGCACGAGCGTGGTGAAGGGATAGTCCGCGATCTTCGGCCTGGCCTGACTGATAGCGGCCAAGAAGGTCGACTTGCCCGCGTTGGGCAGGCCGATGAGCCCCGCTTCGGCGATCAGCTTGAGTTCCAGGCGGACACGCCGCCTCTCGCCGTCCGTGCCGGGCTCGAAGCGGCGCGGGGCCTGCTGGACCGCGCTGGCGAAACTCTTGTTGCCGCGTCCACCGCGCCCGCCGGCGGCGACGATGCAGGACTCGCCGTCGAGCACCAGGTCGCGCAGGAGATGGCCGCGATGGGCATCGAAGATCTGCGTCCCGATGGGCACGTTCACGCAGCAGTCCGCGCCCTTCCCGCCGCTGCGGTTGCTGGGGCCACCGGGCCGGCCATCTTCGGCCTCGTAGATCGGCCGGCGGCCGACGCGCAGGAGCGAATTCACATTGGAAGTCGCGAGCAGCACGACGCTCCCCCCATCGCCCCCCTTGCCTCCGTCTGGGCCGCCGAACTGCGCGAACTTCTCGCGCCGGAAGGAGACCGCGCCCGCTCCCCCGCGGCCGCCACGCACTTCGAGCTCGCACTCGTCCCTGAACACTCCGGATCCTCTTGACGAGCGGGGTTGACGAGCGCGGGCCTGCGGCCTGCCAGCTGGGCTAGACCGGGTCCACGTGCACTCGTCCGGATTGGAACCGGACCCGTCCTTGCACGCGCGAGTAGATGGTGTAGTCGCTACCCATTCCGACGTTGTGTCCGGGATGGATCACGGTGCCGCACTGGCGAACGATGATCGATCCGGGGGTCACTGCCTCGCCTCCGTAGCGCTTCACGCCGCGATACTGGGGGTTGGAATCCCGCCCGTTCCGAGTCGAACCGCCGCCCTTCTTGTGTGCCATGGCTCGCCCCTATGCCTGGATGCCTGTGATCTCGACCCGGGTGTAGCCCTCGCGATGCCCCTGCTTCCGGCGCACGTTCTTGCGGCGCTTGAAGCGCATGGACACCGTCTTCGCCCCGCGAAAGGCTCCCAGCACCTTGCCCTGTACGCTGGCGCCCTCCAGGGTCGGCTTCCCGAGCCTCACGCTGCCCTCGTTCGAGACCAGGAGCACGCGCTCGAACGTGACCGCGTCGCCCTCCTTCCATGCAACGTTCAAGTCGCAGGCGACCACGTCGCCCACACGCACGCCGATCTGGCGGGTCCGATCCGAAATGACGGCAAACACCTGTGCTTGACTCCTTGCAGAGAACGCGGAAAAGGGCCGGAGAGTCTAGCCAGGCCTCTCCAGCGGCACAAGCGCGGCCGACTGACTGCCGCTGGTTGCCGGGTAGGCACAGCCCGCTGCTCTCCAGCTAGGCGGGCGAGGCGAGGAAGCGGAGGCGACCCCCCTGGGGGTCGCTGAGCATTCCGAGTCCGAAGCCCAACGACGCTGGGGAGCCGCGGGCGAAGCCTACCTCCGGCGGCGGCCGCCGGGGCGGACCTCGCGTCCATCCGCCCGCAGATAGTGCAGCACGCTGTCCTCGACCTGCTCGGGCACGGCCAGCAGCTTGATCTCGCGCCCGCCCAGCTCCTGGAGCTTGCTCATCTCGGCCGGCAGTTCCTTGTGCAAGTACTCGATCACGTCCGGATGGGTGCGGACCTCGACGGTCGTGTAGCCCTTGAGCGCCAGGGCCGCGGCCAGCCGCCGCATGATCGCCTGGGCGCGCGAGGAAGCGTTGCGCCGGCGCCCCGAGCCGCGGCAGCGGGGGCAGGTGTCGTAGACCAGCTTGGAGAGCCCGGGTCCCAGGCGCTGGCGCGTGAGCTCGAGCAACCCGAACTGCGAGATGCGTCCGATCTTGGCGCGCGCGCGGTCGGTCTTGAGGGCCTCGCGCGTGGCACGCTCGACGGCCTTACGGCCCGAGGAACGCATCATGTCGATGTAGTCGAGCACGATGATCCCGCCCAGGTCGCGCAGGCGGATCTGGCGCGCGATCTCGGGCACAGCCTCGAGGTTGGTCTTGAGCGCGATGTCCTCGAACTCGGCGCCCTCCTCGCGCGTGCGCCCGGAGTTCACGTCGATCGCGACGAGGGCCTCGGTTTGCTCGATCACGATCGAACCACCCGAAGGTAGCTCGACCCGGCGCGCGAAAATCTTCTCGAAGTCCTGCTCGACGCCGTGGCTGTGGAACAGCGGGCGCGGCCCCTCGTGCAGCTTGACGCGCTCGAGGTGCTCGGGCATGAGGCGCTTCGTGAACTCGATCATGCGCTGGAAGACCTCGGGGTCGTCCACGCTGACCGACTCGGTCTCGGGCGTGAACAGGTCACGCATCGTGCGGATGGCGACGTCGGACTCCTGGTAGAGCGGGGCAGGAGTGCGTCCGTTGCGCAGGCGCTTGGAGAAGTCCTCCCAGGCGAGCAGCAGGTAGTCCAGGTCGCGCTTGATCTCGGTCTTCGTGCGGCCGATGCCCGCCGTGCGCACGATCACGCCCATGCCCTCGGGGATGTCGAGGGTTTGCAGGATGCGCTTCAGCCGCCGGCGCTCGCGCTCGTCGTCGATCTTGCGGCTGACGCCGGTTCGTTCGAGCGAGGGCATGAGCACGAGATACCGTCCCGGGATCGAGATGTAGGTCGTGAGTGTGGGCCCCTTGTCGCCGATGGCGTCCTTGGTGATCTGTACCGCCACCATCTGGCCGCGCTTGAGCAACGTGTCGATGGGCAAGCGCACGCGCTGCCGTGCCGGGCCGGTGCGCCGCGGGCCGCGCGCCCGCCGGGGCGGTTCGACGCGCTCCGGCTCGTGCGAATCGTCCTGCTCGCTCTCGTCTTCGTCTTCGTCTTCGTCTTCGTGGTCGTGGTCGTGGTCCGCACTCGCCTCGGGCGCATCCTCCTCTTGGTCGGATTGGCCTGCACCTGCCCGATCCGTGCCCCTCTCGCCATCGGTCCAGCCGTCCGAATCCGTCTCGCTCTCCGTACCAGCCGCCACTGGCGTGGAGAGCAGCTTCTCCAGATTCCAGTCCGGGTCGCCATAGCTCGGCAGCACGTCCGATGCGTGCAGGAAACCGTTGCGGCCCTCGCCGAAGTCGACGAACGCGGCGCCGATGGCCGACTCGATGTTGACCACGCGGCCGCGGTAGATGTCGTTGACGTACGAGACGTGCTTCTTGACCGTCATCTGCAGGTCGACGATGCGCCCCTCCTCGATCACGGCCACGCGCTTCTCCTCGGAGTCGCGGGCATTGACCAGGATCACGCGTTTCTTGTGCGGTTCGCTGCGCCGCGGGGCCTCGCGCTCGTCATCGAGGTCGTCCTCGTCGTCGGCGACGGCACTCGCTGCCCTCGGACCGTTCGTCGGCTCCCCGACCAGCACGGCGTCCTCGGGCAGCTCGGCCAGCTCGGGGAGCTCGTCGTCGTCTCCCGGGATGATCTCGATCTGCACCGCCCCCAGCGGCTTCTTGCTCCTGCGACGACGGCCGCCGCGCGAGCCGCGCTTGCGAGCTCGGGCGGCGTCCCCGCCCCCTGGAGTGCGCCGGGCGCCGCCGGGTCGCCCGACATCGGCACGCTGGACCTCGAGCCCAGCATCCTCGTCGTCGACCGGCACCGGTTCGGCAGGCAACCCGGTGAGAGTGCGCGCTTGCGGCTGCTCTTCTCCATCGCGACGGCGGCGATTGCGACCACCACGCCGGCCGCGGCGACGGCGGTGCTCATTGCCTGCCGCCGAGCGCGGATCCTCTGCGGAGAACTGTGCACCTCCCGGCGGTGTCTCCACTCCGCCCGCGACCTCTTTTTGATCCTCGTCTCGCGGCTGCGCTGCTTCGGACCGATCCTCTCCGCCAGGCTGGGCTTCGCCCGCTGCCGTGGCCTGTCCGCTCGCTTCACGCCCGCGGCGACGCCTTCGGCCGCCGCGGCGTCCACGTCGGGGTCGACGAGGCTCGCCGGTCGGCAGGCTCACGTCGGAAGGGGTGTCCGTGTGCTCGAAGACGGGATCGCTGACGGAATCGCTGCTCGAAACCCCCTCGCCGGGGCCCTCATGGGAGGGGTGGGAGGGAGAAGATTGGAACTCTCGGTCCGAGAGCTGCTCGCTCATGAATTCTCCAAACAGGTAAGAACCCGCGGGCGGCGGCAAGCAACCTCGTCAAGGAGGTCGGCGACCATCCGGCAGGAGCGCCGTCGCAGCACCGCGGGAGCAATCCCGGGGGCGCGCCGGCAAGGGTGTTCGACGTGAGTTGGGTCATCCCCGAGCCCGGGGCGAGACGTTCTCGCCCGCATCGCTGTCTCCCCCGACCCGCTGGGTCAGGGGCAAGGGGCCAGGAACATGCTGTCCAAAAGGACCGCGTATGTCGAACCCCGGCAGAGAAAAAGGGCTGTAGGGCCCCCCGAAGCCGCGCGGGCCGGGGCCGCTGGTGAGCGGAACCGGCCCGTGCCCCCTACTTGGGGCCGTTCCCGCTCTCGATCTCGTCGATCACTTTCTGGTCAGCGGGGTCGGCGGGGGTCTGTACGAACGTGGCCCACTGTCCGGCCGCGGCCGGCTCTTGTCCCGCAGCCTTCGAAGGCTCGGTCGCGGGCGGTGCGTCGGAGATGGGCTCCGGTTCCTGCATGAGCTCGTGCCCCGACATCTCGGGGTTGTCGCCGTAGAGGATCTGCTGCAGGCGCTCGCCGTAGGCGTCGTGACGGCTCAGGATCTCGCGCTCGATCAGCCGCTGCTGGTCCGAGCTGGAGCGCACGACTGTGGGCGTCACGAAGACCCACAGCATCTGTTTGTCACGCGTGCGCGACTTGTGCTGGAAGAACCAGCCGAGCAGCGGGATGTCGGCGAAGAACGGCACCTCGGAGACGGTCTCCGAGTCGATGTCCGTCGAGAGCCCGCCCAGGATCGCTGTCTGGCCGCTGTCGAGCAGCACCTGTGACACGATCGTCGACGAACGCTCGCGCGGCAGGGCGATCGTGCCTTCAAGACCCGAGGCTCCCACCGTGAACACGTCGAAGCCCGGCGGAGCGAGCGAAGGATCGCCCGTCCCGGTCAGCGTCGTCTCCTTGGGAATGACGAGCATGTCGACCTTGCTCGAGCCCGGGATGACGTGGGGCTGGACCAGGAGCTGGAAGCCGGTCTCGACCGGCGAGCTGTCCGCTTCCTCGATCGAGAGCTCGAGGCCGCCGGACTGGCCCTGCTGGCTCGAGGCCTGGGCGTAGCGCACGGACTCGCCGACGAAGATCGTGCCTTCCTTGCCGTCCAGGACGATCAGCTTGGGTGCCTGGATGACCTCGGTGGTCGTATCACGCTGCAGCAGGCGCAGCGCGCCGGTCCACTGCGTGAAGGACAGGGCGCCGAAGATCGTGGCGGGCAGCTGCGCGCGCCAGCGATGTCCGGCCCCTCTCCCGACGGAGACGCGATGATCAGGTCGTCCCAGCCGCCGGAGCCAAGGTTGAAGGGGAACGTGATGGGAATCTGGCCACCGCCGTAGGAGACCTGCGGGCCGAGATCGCCGTAGTCCATCCCCAGATTGAAGAGATCGCGGTTCGAGGTGCTGACGAACTTCACGTCGATGAACACCTGAGCCGGCTCGATGTCGAGCAGAGCCAGCATGTCCTTGATCTCGGCGTGAACTTGGGCCGTGTCGCGTACGATCAGGATGTTGTGCGGCGGGGGCATGTATTCCATGTCGCCCCCCGGCGAGCTGGCCTTGGTGAGGGCCGCGAGGACGGGGAAGATTTTCTCGTAGAACTCGACGCCGGAGGCCTGGCCTCCGGCCCCGCCGCCCTTGTTCTGGCTCTTTTGAGTGGTGGTCACGAACTCCGAATCGATCACGGGCAAGTAGCGCGAGGGCGGACGCGCGTAGCGCAGCTGATAGCTGTGCGACTCCATCTGCGCCTGCAGGCTGAGCGGGTCGACCACGCGCAGGATGCCGCGCTGTTCCTCGACGATCACGAACCCCAGGGTCTTGACGGCCACCTCGAGGGCGTCGCGCCAGGGCACGTTCGTCAACCGCAGGCTGAGGGTGCCCTGCACCTCGGGAGCGACGACGATGTTCGCGCCCGAGAGCTTGGCGATCGTGTCGATCACCTGCGTGATGTCCGCGTTGTCGAAGGCAAAGTCGACGCGCGGCGGGCGCACGACGGCTAGCACTCCGGCCGTGCGCTCCTCCACGGTGCACCCGGCCATCTCCGCCGCCAGGTCGAGGGCATCGCGCCAGGACACGTCGGTGATGTCGAGCGAGATCGGCGTGTCACCGCCCTCCAGGACGACGATGTTGTAGCCCGACTGCTCGCGGAGGTACTGCACCACCTCGGTCAGCTGGCGACTGTCGACGCGCAGGGAGACGCGCGCATCGGAAATGGACATCTGGGCGCTCGCAGAGGAGAAGACTCCGAAGAGCGCCAGGGCTGCGCCAAGGATTCGCTTGCCGGTTTTCATGGGGAACGAGGGACGGGGAACGTGGGGATCGCAGTTGTTCGGGAGTGGGGAAACGTGCTGGCCCGACCGGTTCGGAGGCTAGGGACGCGCCTCGAGCGTGCGGGCCAGGATCAGTCCGCGGAAGGCGAACTCGATCTGGTCGGGGCGGATGTTGTGGACGATCAGCTCTTCGCCTAGGATCTCGCCCTCGGAGTAGGCCTGACCGTTGATCAGGGCCACGGGCGGGCGTTCCTCGTAGAGGGCCACTCCGCCGATCTGGAGCTCGATCTTCTCGAAGGCGAGTACGGTGTCGGCCAGGTGCTTGAGCTCGCGGATGCTGCGTACGAGCGGCTCCTTGAGCGGATCCTGGTCGGCCAGACCGAGGCGCGACTCGATCGTGGCGAAGGCCGCCAGCGCGAGCTCGTACTCCTGCGAATCGATGTGGCGCTGCATGGCCTCGGAAGTCTCGCGCAGGAGCGCGGTCGACGGGCCGGCGCCTCCTTCGCCCTTGTTCATCTCCTCGCGCACGGAGGAAACGACCTCGACCACGTTCTTGTCGAAACGGCGCAGAGCCGGCACGAACACCAGCAGGCCGGCCGCGTCGACGCGGCGGATCTCTTCCTCGAGCAGCGCCAGCTTCTGCTCCAGGTCCGCGCGCAGCTTCATGGTCTGGATCAGGTTCTCGGCGTTCTTGGCCTCGTCCCACACCTTCTGGATCTCTTCGGCCTTTTCGGTCAGGCCGTCGACCAAGGCGATCTGCTCCTCGATCGGGAGCTGCTCGCCGCCGTCCACGGGCACGCGCGGGTCGATCCACGGATCGCGCCGTCCGCGCTGGCCGCGGTACTCGTAGAAGGGCACGCGCAGCTCGGCACCACGCCTGGAGATCTCGCTGATCAGGAGCTCCTTCTTCTTGTCGTAGTGATCGATCTTGACCTCGGCCGCGTTGCCGGTCGGGGCATACACGTAGGTCTCGAGGTCGAGCGTCACGCGGTGCCGCGGCAGGGAGTCCTGGGAGTACTCGTTGCGGCCGGCGGCCTGCAGCTTGAAGGCCGTCACGCTCATGAAGCGCTTGTGGCTCTCGATCATGTTGAGGAAGGTCAGCAGCTGGAACGCGTCCACGTCGAAGGCCAGCGTGTAGGAAACGCGCTCGAAGTCTTCCTTGCTCTTCTTGGTCGTACGCGTGCCGTCCTTGACCGACGAGAGGTTGAAGCCCGACTCCTGGCTGAACTTGTTCAACGTGCGCGCGAGATCGGTCACGTCCTTCTCGTCGGAGAGGATGCCCTTCACGACCGCATCCGTCTCACGCTGGATGATGACCTTCTTTACCAGCTCGGGCGTCTGCTGCAGGAGCTTCTTGTCTTCCTCGATGCTCTTGCTCAGCGTGGCCACCTCGGCCCGGCGCTGCTGGATGCCCTCGTTCTGGTAGTAGAGCAGCGTGCCCAGACCCGCGGCCAAGAGCAGGCTGGATCCTCCGAAGACGTACCAGCGCTTCTTCTCGGTTTTCACTTCTTCTTGCCTCCGGCCCTAGGCTTTTCGGTCTTGGCCTTGTCGGCTTTCGGGCTCTCCTGCACGGGCAGGAGCTTGCCGTCAGGGCCGCGGCGTCGTTCTTCGGGCGCCTTGAGGGTCGCCTCGAGCGGGAAGTTGAAGATCTCGGAAGGCATCAGGCCCTCGTCCTTGCTGCTCTGCGAGCCCTCGGGCGGTGCGGGTCGATTGAAGTCCTCGCAGAAGGTCGAGCGCTCGACGTCGTCCAGGAAGTTGGCCACGTGCGCGAAGGAGGTCGAGCCCGAGTGGCCGCTGGCCTTGAGGCTGCCGTAGCTCTTGTTGCGCGCGCTCTCCTTCTGGTCCACGGTCAGGTCGTCGAGCCAGACCAGGTACTTCTCGCCGTCGCCGCCGGCGTTGACCACGTCGATCAGCTCGTCGACCTTGCGCGTCCAGGAGATGCGATTCGCGGTGATCGTCTTGAGCATCTCCTCGCGCGTATCGAAGAGCTGAGACTCCTTCTCCAGATCGCGGTGGTAGGTGACCTGCGGATCGATCGCGGACCGCTGGTCCTGCAACACGGCCAGCTCGGACTTGACCTCGGCCGCGACGCCGAACGCCGTCCAGGCCCAGTAGGCCACCAGCGAGCCGTTGATGGCCGCCGAGGCGGTGATCGCCAGGAGCAGCTTGACTGGAGTCCGCTTCTTCTGACGGTACTCGTCGGGCAGGAGGTTGATGAGGATCATTGTTCGCACACCCTTGCAGCCAGTCCGATGGCGACGGCCAGGGACGGCGCGCACGCCTCCATCTCCTGGACGTTCACGCGGCTCTCAGCCACGCGCAGGCCCTCGAGGGGGTTCCAGGTGCGCGCGGTGCGTCCGGTTGCCTGTTCGATGAACGAGACCGTGCCCGGGGCGAGCACGCCGCCGCCGGAGAGCAGGATCTCCTCGACCCGCAGGCCTTCGCGGTTCTCGACGTAGTCGAGCGAGAGCGAGAGCTCGCTGACCATGTCCTCGAGAACCTGCGCGATGGCGCGGCTGACCTCGGCCTCGCGCCCCTGGGGATCGCGCTTGATGGCCTCGGCCTCGGTGTTCTCGACTCCGAGCTTGCGCGCGGCGGACTGGGTCATGTCCTGACCACCGATGCCGATCTCGCGGCTGAAGCAGGTCTCGCCGCCACACAGGACGTTGATCGAGGTCACGGCCGCGCCCACGTCCACCAGCGCCAGCACGCGCTCTGGCGCGCCATCACCGGCGACCTCGGACAGGCCGCACAGCTCCCAGGCGTTGGCCAGGGCGAACACGTCCACGTCGACCGCCACCGGATTCAGCCCGTGACGGGTGATCTCCTTGATGCGCTCCTCGACCTCGGACTTCTTGCAGGCCGCGATCACGACGCTCATCTGGTCCTGGGTGGCGCTGCTGCCCTCGGCGGCGGCGTGCGGCTTGCGCTTCAGGCGCTGGCAGTCGATCTGCACCTCGTCGGCCTCGAAGGGCAGGTACTTGTCCGACTCGAAGCGGATGGCCTGGCGCAGCTCGGCATCGTTCATCTGCATCATGGTGATGTAGCGCACGACGACGGCCTGTCCGGAGACCGAGGTGACCACGTTCTTGCTCCGGAACCTGCCTTGCTGGAAGACCTTGGCGATCGCCTCGGCGCGGTCCGCGCCCGCGGGCACCTCGGCTCTCGCAAAGCCGGTGATCACGGGCTCCGGGCCTTCGAGTGAAATCTCGACGGCCTTCACGACCTGGTGACCCAGATCGAGTCCGACGATGCTCTTGCTTCTCCGGAACACCCTTACCTCGTTGGTTGGCTTTCCGCTGACGTGGGGAACGACCGCGCGCTTTCGTCCGGTGGACGCAGCCCGGTCACGAAAAGCCTTTCGGATCGGTCCCGGGAAGAGCTGGAGGGTCTCCTGCCGCATTCCATCCGGACGCGCCTCCCTGGCCGCAAGCGCGGGCTCGCACGGCAGACGGACGGGCGAGGCCCGAGAAAGGTCTTCCCGGCCCGCCTCCGTGGCGCGACTCTACCTGGGAAGCGGGTCGCGTTCTTCGCCGAAGCAGCCCTCGAAGAGCCGCTCCAGCTCTGCCAGCAGGGCCTCGGCGTCAGCACCACGCGCGAGCAGCTCGAGCTCCGTCCCCGGCCCGGCCGAGAGCGTCATGAGCTCGAGGATGCTCTTGCCGTTCACCTCGCGGTTGCGAGCGCGGATGCGCAGGTCGCTCTGGAAGGACAGGGCGCGCGAGACGATCGCATGACAGGGGCGCGCGTGCAGGCCCTGCGCGTTGACCACGCGGACAGTGCGGCGGTGCTCACCGGAGGCGGGCCGCAGGGTCACGAGCCGGCCTTGCTCACACGGCCTCGGACGAAGCGCCCGGGATGGCTGCAGGGGCCAAGCTCTGCCGGGACGAACGGAGACGAGCGCTCTGTTGGCCGCGACTTCTTCAACGGCCTGCCAGGACTCATGGATGATCCGTGCTGGCGGCCGACATCTCCCGCAGGAGGTCCACCAGAGCCTTCTTGGTGGTGATGCCGAGCGCGAAGCGCCGGAAGTCCCCGTCGCGACTGAGCTGCGAGATCCAGCGCATCATGTCCAGGTGGCGTTCGGGATCGTAGCGCCCGCTCTTCTTCTCGGGCCGCAGGACGGTGAACAGGATGGCGACCGAGTCTCCGTCCAGCGCGGACCACTCGATGCCGCGCGGATGGATCGAGAGGCTGAAGACCGCCTCCTCGAGACCGGTCAGCTTGACGTGCGGGATGGCCACGCGCTGTCCAACGCCGGTCGAAGCCAGGCCCTCGCGTTCGACCAGAGCACGCCGGGCGTGGGGTGCGAGTGAGCTCTCCAGGCACTTCGCCTTGACGAGGTTGTCGATCAGTTCGGCGAAGACCTCGTCCTTGGTCGTGCCCTCGAGCTTCAAACAGCAGGCGGCGGGCTTGAACAGTTTCCAGTAATCTCGGGCCTCGGTCTTCATGGTGGGCGCGCGCCGGGCGAGTGGACAGCCTGGGCCGACACCGGCGTGACCGATTCTAGCTCGGTTCCCCACTCCGTGAGTACGGCGCCGCAGGGACCATCGGGGGCGCAGGTGTGTCTTCGTACGTGGCGAACGGGGCACTTGAGCTCATCACGGGCACGCGAACAGCTCTGTGCGGTCCCCCACGCGGTCCACCTCTCGCTCGCCGCGCGCCGCGTTTTCTCAGCCCTGGAAGAATCCCGGCCTCCCGCGCGGACCGCGCACGGGCCGGGTGAAGCACGGTTCCCGGTAGAGCACGCGCACCAGGTACAGCCCTCCGGGCGGGGCGGTGGGTCCGGCCTCGCGCCGGTCCTTGGAGGCCAGGAGCGCCGGAATGCTCGCACTCGAACGCTTGCCGCGTCCGACCTCGAGCAGTGTCCCGGCCAGGGTGCGCACCATGTTGTAGAGGAAGCCATCGCCTTCGACCACGAGCGCGAAGCCGGTCCGACGCACCAGGAGGTGCAACGAGCGGATGTGACGCTCGTTCGACTTGCGCGGAGAACCGGCGCCGGCCAGCGACCCGAAGTCGTGCCGCCCGACGAAATGGCGGGCCGCCGCGCGCATGGCCGGGAGGTCGAGCGCCTCGGGCACCCAGTGCCAGTGGACGCGCGCGAAGGGCAGCCGAAACGTCTCGGTCCGCACGAGGTAGGCGTAGCGCTTGCCGCGTGCGTCCTTCTGGGCGTGAAAGGTGTCGCCACAGGTCTCGAGCGCGCGCGCGACCAGCCCCTCCGGCATGTACGCGTTCAGCGCGAACAGCAGGCGCTCGTCGGCAAGGCGCGTCTCCAGGTGGAAGCTCGCCACCTGTCCGAGCGCGTGAACGCCCGTGTCCGTGCGGCCCGCGCCGATCACGGCGATGCGCTCGCCGCACAGGGAGAGCAGCGCGTCCTCCAGGCCCGCCTGCACGCTCGGAAAACCCTCCTGGCGCTGCCAGCCGTAGAAGCGCGAGCCGTCATAGGCGAGCAGGACGCGGACGTTGCGCACCACTTCTCTCCTAACTCAGGGTTCGCGCAGCACGACGCGTCCGGAGAGTGCGTCCTGGATCACGCCCTTGTGCAGGTACTCGAGGGCCGAGCCGGCCGGCACGCCGCGCGCGAGACGCGTGACTTTCAGCCGCTGGCCGGCGCGGTCGAGGGCCGACAGCACGACCTGCGCCGTGGCTTCGCCCTCGGCGTCGGGGTCGGTCGCCAGGATCAGCTCGCGCACCCCGCCACGCGCCACGCGCTGCACCAGGGCGCGCACGGTCAGGTGTCGTTCCTCGGTGCCCTCGGCCGGATTGTAGGCGCCCATGAGGACGTGGTAGCGCCCGCGGTACGCCTGCGAGCGCTCGACCGCCTCGACGTCGCGCGGCTCCTCGACAACCAGGAGCTGGTCCGCGACGCGCGCCGCATCGGCGCACAGCACACAGGGATCGTGTTCGGTCACGTTGTGGCACTGCGCACAGCGACGGGTATTCCTGGCCGCGTCCTGCAGAGCTTCGGACAGCTCCATGGCCTCGGGATCGCGCAGCGCGTGGAAGGCCAAGCGCTCGGCCGTGCGCCGGCCGATGCCCGGAAAGCGCTCGAAGGCCGCGATCAGACGTTCGAGCGGTTTGGGATAGGCCATCGCGGTGCCAGGTGCGGTCTCTTGTGTCCCGTCTCGCCAGTCCCTGGGACAGGGAGGCGTGATGGATCGTTGCTGGCAAGGCGTCGCCGACGACGCCTATCCGCTGTGATACTCGGAGGAGGCGCAACGCAGCCAGCGGCGATCCAGCGCGCCTCCATGCTCCAGGGACTGGCGAGACGGGACACTCGCCCGACCTAGAGGAGACCCGGCAGGTTCATGCCGCCCGTGATGCGCCCGATGGCCTCGCGTTCGGCTTCGGTCGCGCGGCGCAAGGCATCCCGCAGCGCGCTGGCGACGGCCTCCTCCAGCGCGCGCGGATCGGCGGGCGCTCCCGGGCCGAGGTGCACGCCGCGCACCTCGTGCCGATCGGCACTGATCGTGACGCGTACGAGACCGCCCGCGGCCATGCCCTCGACCGCGCGACCGCGCAACTCGGCGCGCACGGCGTCGAGCTGGCGCTGCATCTCCTGTGCTTGCTTCAGGAGATTCCCCATCTCGCCGAGGCCACTCATGACAGCTCCTCCACCGTGCCTTCGTAGTCCTGGATCATGCGCTGGGTCAACGGATCCTTGTTCATCCTGACAGGTTCGCCGGCCGGACGCGGACCTTCCCCGCCGGGCGCGAACACGAGCGCCCGGCCGAAAACTCGTTGCGCGGCTTCCCCACAGGCGCGCTGGTTGCGCTTGTCGCTCACCAGCCGTTGTTCGTCGGGCGACAGCTCGGAGAGTCGCAAGCACAGTTGCCCGCCCGATTCCTCGGCGAGGCTGCCGGCGCCGTGCTGCTCGAGGACAGCTGCCAGGGCCCCATGGGTCTTCCTGAGATCGGCCACGAAGTCCTCCCAGCGGCCCGTCGTTCCCGCTCGGGGCGCCGCGGGGCGCACGACTTCGGACGCCCGCACCGGGGTGGCGGACGGAGCGCTGGACGGCGAAACCGGCGGAATGGCGCTCGTGGCCGGACCGGGCGCAAGAACGCGAACGGGGGGAACGCGCGCCGGAACGGAGGCTCCCGCCAGCCGTTGTTCCAGCGCTTCGAGACGCTGCACCAGCTCGGCGAGCGGCAGGGTGTGCTCGCTGCGCGCCAGCTCCAGCAGGCACAGCTCGAGCACGATTCGCTCCTGTCCGGGGAGGAGCCGCGAGCGCTCGCGAGCCCGCAGAAGCTCCTGGAGCCAGAGTTCGAGCCGGGCCGTGCCCAGGCGCCGGCCGCGTTCGGCCGCGAGGGTACGATCCGGCCCGCCCAGGACGACGAGCGGTGTGGCTTCGCCACAGAAGGCCAGCAGTGCGGCCGCGCGCACCTGTCCGAGCAGCCCCTCGAGCACCTCCTCTTCGTCGCCCTGGAAGGCTTGCAGCCGGGCGAGGATCTCCGGGCGGTTCCCGCTCTCGACCAGGACCAGCAGGGCCTCGAGCTCGCGCGTACCCGCCTCGCCACCGAGGCGTTGCAGGTCCTCCAGCCGCGGCTCGTTGCCGACGAAGGCCAGCAGCTTGTCCGCCTGGGAAAGGGCGTCGCGCATCCCGCCGTGCGCGCGGCGCGCGAGTTCGGCCGTGACCCCCGGCTCGGCGCGCACGTTCTCGGCTGCGAAGACCTGCTCCAGGCGCGCGACGATGCTCTCCTCGGAGAGCTGCGCCAGCCGCAGGATCTGGCAGCGCGACAGGACCGTGTCGAGCACCTTGTGCGGATCGGTGGTCGCGAACAGGAAGACCACGTGCGGCGGCGGCTCCTCGAGTGTCTTCAAGAGCGCGTTGAACGCGGGCTTGGAGAGCATGTGGACCTCGTCGACGATGTACACCTTGTAGCGCGCACGCATGGGCGCGTAGGCCACCTCGTCGCGCAGTTCGCGGATGTTCTCGACCCCGGTGTGGGAAGCGGCGTCGAGCTCGATGACGTCGACCTCGTTGCCCGCGTCGGCCGCGCGGCAGCGTTCGCAGGTGCCACAGGGATCCGGCGTGGGGCCGCGCTCGCAGTTCAGGCAGCGGGCAAAGATGCGCGCCAGCGTGGTCTTGCCCGTGCCGCGTGGGCCGGCGAAGAGGTACGCGTGGCCGAGGTGTCCGCCGGAGAGCGCGCCGCGCAGGACCTCGGTCACCACCTCCTGCCCGATCACTTCGCCGAAGCTCTTCGGGCGGTACTTGCGAGCCAGGACGAGGTACGAGGACATGCGGCTGTGCCTACTCTAACCGGGAGCTCTAACCCGGAGGATTCCCGATGCCTCGGCCGCAACGCCCGTCTGGCTGCAGCGAACGCGAACTCGCCAGTGGGCCCGGGCCGGACGCACCTGGAACCGTGATCTTAGGGCTGCTCCGTTCCCGGCCTGACCCGGTTCGAAGAGGTTCCACTGCGCCGGACCGAGCCCACTGCCGGGCTCGCATCGGACTCGCGTCGAAGTCGAAAGTGTTGGCGGAGAGGGTGGGATTCGAACCCACGGTACCCTTTTGGAGTACACACGCTTTCCAAGCGTGCTCCTTCAGCCACTCGGACACCTCTCCACGGACGAGGCGGGCGCGGACGCCCGCTCGTCGAATCTCGGCTGCACGTCGGCCGCCCGGCTCGAGCCGGCGGAAGAATGGCGGAGAGGGGGGGATTCGAACCCCCGATGCCCGCGAGGGCATACTGGTTTTCGAAACCAGCGCGTTCAGCCGCTCTGCCACCTCTCCGCTCCCGAAGACCCTCCCGACGGAGAGCCCGATTTCGCCGCGGCCCGCGTGCCTCACCCAGGCTCGCCCTGCTCCCTTCCTCGGCGGCGCGCGCGGAAGAACTCCTGCAGGAGGGCTCGAGCCTCCTCGGCCAGGACGCCCTCCTCGAACTCCAGGCGGTGATTCGCCTGCGGATGATCGAGGACGCGCCCCAGGGATACGCAGGCACCGAACTTGGGATCGCGGACGGCGAACACGGCCCGACGCACGCGTGCGTGGACCAGGGCACCCGCACACATGAAGCAGGGCTCGACCGTCGAATACACGACGCAATCCACCAGGCGC
The DNA here is from genome assembly GCA_031413955.1 of Planctomycetota bacterium. Classification (GTDB taxonomy): domain Bacteria; phylum Planctomycetota; class UBA1135; order UBA1135; genus JABFRZ01. The sequence goes on from JANOGB010000006.1 coordinate 19,923, forward strand.
GCGACCCCCAGGACACGGGCGGCGGCGCGTAACGCGAGGAGCTCGGCATGGGCCGTAGGATCGCCGTCGGCGCGCACCCGGTTATGGGCCCGCGCCAGGACCTCTTCGCCGCGCACGATCACGGCCCCGATCGGGACCTCTTCCCGCGCGCCGGCGTCGCGGGCCTCCGCGAGGGCGAGCTGCATGTAGCGCTCGTCGCGTTCGCGGACCTGCGTTCGATCGGACGGAGCTCTTTCTGAACCGGGGACCAACGCTCTATTGCACGTTTTCAAAGCCCCGGGGACCTGTCACCCGACCCGGCTCGCACGCGGCTCGCGCGATGGGTTTGGTACACCCAGGTGGACTCGAACCACCAGCCTTCTGATCCGTAGTCAGATGCTCTATCCAATTGAGCTATGGGTGCACGGAGGGGCAGAGGTTCTAGCGGCAGTCGTGGGCGCGTGTCAAGCCGCACCGCTCCGGCACCCCCCGCGGTCGCGGTGGGATTCGCGAGAGGCGGACACTAGCCTGTGTGGATGGCGCCCGCTCCCCGACATCTGATCGGCCTTTCTGACCTGGACGACGGCGTCCTGGACGAGATCCTCGAGCTCTCCGCGCGGCTCAAACGCCGGGGCGGGCGCGGAGAGCTGAGCGGCAAGACGGTCGGGATGCTGTTCTTCCGTGGCTCCCTGCGCACGCGCGCCTCGCTCGAAACGGCAGTGCTCCAGCTCGGCGGCAGCGTCGTCAACCTGACCGCGATGAGCGACTTCTGGGAGCTCGAGGAGCGCGAGGGCAGCGTGATGGACGGGCGCGCGCCCGAGCACATCAAGGACGCGGCTGCGGTGCTCTCGCGCTACGTACACGCGCTCGCCATCCGCCCCGCCCCGCTGGGCAGCTCCTGGGAGATCGACCGGCGCGACGAACGCATCCGCGCCTGGGCGCGGCACGCAACCGTGCCGGTGATGAACATGGAGAGTTCGCTGTGGCACCCGTTGCAGTCGCTAGCGGACCTCATGACGCTCAAGGAGGAGCTCGGCGACCTGCGCGGCCAGGAGCTCGCCATCACCTGGGTCAACTCCCCCACGCCGGCCTCGCCCTCGGCCGTACACTCGCTCTTGCACGCGACCCTGCGCGCGGGGATGCACGTGCGCCTCGCGCATCCGGCCGGTTTCGAGCTCGACGGCGGCGTGCTCTCCGAAGCCAGCGAGCTGGCGGCGCGTTCCGGCGGCCGCTTCCAGAGCCACGCGTCGATCGAGGAGGGCGTGCGCGGCGCGCGCATGGTGTACGCACGGTCGTGGCAATCCCTCGAGACCTATGGCAACCCGACCCTGGCCGCGAGCCAGCGCTCCCGGCACACCGCCTGGCGCATCGACGAGAAGCTCCTGACCCTGGGTCAGAATGCGCGCCTGATGCACGCCATGCCCGTGCGGCGTAACGTCGAGGTCACCGACGAGGTGCTCGACGGGAAGCGCAGCCTGCTGTACGAGCAGGCCGCCAACCGTCTGCCCACGCAGATGGCTCTGCTGGTCAACCTCCTGCGCTGAGAACAGGGCTTCGGCGCGCGTCGGTCGGTTCCGCAACATCGTCATGAGCACCCCGGACTTCGCCCACCTGCACGTCCACAGCGAGTACAGCCTGCTGGACGGCGCCAACCGCCTCGACGACCTGGTGGCGGCCGCCAAGGCCGACGGCCAGCGGGCGCTGGCCCTGACCGACCACGGCAACCTGTTCGGCGCGCTCGATTTCTACCAGAAGGCGCGCAAGGCCGGGATCAAGCCGCTGCTCGGGTGCGAGATCTACATCGCGCGCGACTCGCACAGGAAGCCGCACCACAAGACGCAGAATCCCTACAACCACCTGACGCTGCTGGCGCGCGACCGGGCGGGCTACCAGAACCTCCTCAAGCTGGCGACCGCGTCGTACCTCGAGGGCTACTCGTTCCGGCCACGCATCGACAAGGCGACGCTGGCGCGGCACGCCGAGGGACTGATGTGCCTGTCGGGCTGCCTGTCGGGCGAGATCAGTGATCTGGTGCAGGCCGGCAAGCTCCCTCAGGCCGAGCGTGCGGCGGTTGAGCTGCGCGACATCTTCGGAGCGGACTACTTCTGGCTCGAGCTGCAGCGCAACGGCATCGACATCCAGGCGCGGCTGAACGAGGCCCTGGTCGACATCTCGGCTCGCACGGGGACCCCGCTGGTCGCCACCAATGACATCCACTACCTGCGCTCCGAGGACTGCAACACGCAGGACGTGCTGCTGTGCATCAACACCGGCGCGAAGCGTGCGGACGAGAAGCGCTTCCGCATGGACACGCAGACGCTCTTCTTCCGCACCCGCGCGGAGATGGCGCACGAGTTCCGTGACCTGCCCCTCTCGCTGACGGCGACGATGGACGTGGCCGAGCGCGTGGCGCTCGAGATCGAGTTCGGCACGTACCACCTGCCGCTGTTCACGCCCGCCGACGGCTCCGCGCCAGAAGTGCTGTTCGACCGCCTGTGCGACGAGGGTCTCGCGCTGCGCTACGGTCCGGATCACGCCCAGGCACGCGCACGCCTGGAGTACGAGAAGCGCGTCATCCGCCAGATGGGTTTCGTCTCCTACTTCCTGATCGTATGGGACTTGATCCGCTGGGCGCGCGAGCACGCTATCCCGGTGGGCCCCGGGCGCGGCTCGGCGGCCGGCTCGATCGTGGCCTACGCGCTGGACATCACGCGCGTCGACCCACTGCGCTACGACCTGCTGTTCGAGCGCTTCCTGAACAGCGCGCGCATCTCGATGCCGGACATCGACATCGACTTCTGCAAGGAGGGCCGCGAGCGCGTGCTGCAGTACACGCGTGAACGCTACGGCGCCGAGCGCGTCAGCCAGATCGGCACCTTCGCCACGCTCTCGGCGCGCTCGGTGATCCGCGACGTCGGGCGCACGCTCGACCTGCCGCTGTCCGAGATCGACAAGCTGGCCAAGATGGTGCCCCAGGGCCCGCTGGCTCCGTCGCTGAAGGAAGCGGTGAAGGACGACCCGGAGCTCGCGGCGGCGCGCGCGAACGAGCGCTACAGCGAGCTGTTCGACTTCTCGATCAAGCTCGACGGCCTGGCACGGCACATCTCGACCCACGCGGCCGGGGTGGTCATCGCCGATCGCCCGATCGTCGAGTACGTGCCGCTGTGCACCAACAAGCAGGACGTCGTGACCCAGTGGCCCGCCAAGCAACTCGAAGACCTCGGGCTGCTGAAGATGGACTACCTGGGGTTGCGCACGCTGACCATCCTGGAGCTGACGCTGCGCCTGATCGAACGCTCGGGCGCCGTGCCGCCCGACCTGGACCGCCTGCCGCTCGACGACCGGCCGACCTACGCGCTGCTGAACCGCGGCGAGACCCTGGGCATCTTCCAGCTCGAGTCCGAGGGCATGCGCAAGCTGCTCGCCCGCCTGAAGCCCGACTGCTTCGAGGACCTGATCGCGTGCCTCGCGCTCTACCGCCCGGGCCCGCTGGAATCGGGCATGGCCGACATGTTCATGCGCCGCAAGCACGGACTCGAGAAGATCGACTACCCCCATCCCTCGCTCGAACCGATCCTGCGCGACACCTACGGCTGCATCGTCTACCAGGAACAGGTGATGCTCATCTCCAACGCGCTGGGGGACTTCGCGCTGAACGAAGCCGACAACCTGCGCAAGGCGATGGGCAAGAAGCAGCCCGAGATCATGAACAAGTACTCCTCCCAGTTCGTGGCCGGGGCCACCAAGAACGGCTGCGCGGAGGGCGCGGCGCGCGAGATCTGGGAGGGCATCGTCAAGTTCGGCGGCTATGGCTTCAACAAGTCGCACTCGACTGCCTACGCGCTGATCACCTGGCAGACGGCCTACCTGAAGGCTCACCACCGGATCGAGTTCCTGGCCGCCAACATGTCGTGCGAGATGCAGAGCTCCGACAAGATCAAGGAGTTCGTGGACGACTCCCGCGCGGCCGGGATCCGCCTGCTGCCGCCCGACGTAGCGCGCTCGCGCTGGGGGTTCCTGCCCGAGGACGGGGCGATCCGCTTCGGGTTCGGTGCCATCAAGGGTACGGGCGAGAAAGCCGTCGAGGCGGTCATCCGCGCGCGCGAGCAGTTGAACGCACGGCACGTCGCCCCGAGTCTCCACGCCCTGTGCGCCGAGGCCGATCCGGCCGCGGTGGCCAAGCTCACATGGGAAGCGCTGATCAAGGCCGGTTCGTTCGATTCCACCGGCCATGACCGGGGCGCCGTGCTGGACGCGCTCGAGAAGGCCATAGCCGAGGGCGCGCGCGTGGCCGGAGACCGCAAGGCCGGCCAGGGCTCGCTGTTCGGAGTGACGCAGGAGGACGTGGCCGCGCTCGGCGACGGCATCGATCCGGGAAAAGCCTTCGTGCGCGCGGACACGCTCAAGGCCGAGTACGAGGCGCTCGGCTTCTACCTCTCCGGCCATCCGCTCGAGGACCGTGCCGGATTGTTCGGGCTGCTCTCCAGCACGAACACGCGCGACCTACAGGGCCTACCCGGCGGCAGCGAGGTCACGCTGGGCGGCCTGATCGTGGCGCTCAAGGAAAACACCACCAAGACCGGCAAGAAGATGGCGCGCTTCCGCCTGGAGGACATGCAGGGCGGCGTCAACGTGACGTGCTTTCCCCGAGCTTACGAGCGCTTCAAGAGCCTGATGGTCGAGGACTCGGTCGTGATCTGCCGCGGCAAGCTCGAAGAGCGCAGCGGCGACGACGCGACCTCGAGCCTCGGACTCCTGCTCGACGCGGTGTTACGACTCGAAGACGCGCTGCAGACATTCAAAGGCGGCTTGATCATCCGCCTGGGTCCGAACGACGACGTGCTGGTGCCGCGGGTCTCGGAGCTGGTGCGCACGCACCGCGGAACGAGCCGCCTCTTCTTCGAGATCGAGGGGCTCGACGGGCGCCTGCGCCGCGTGCGCTCGAGCGAGCGCCACAATGTGCGCGTCAGCACCGAGCTCGCCCGCGGGATCGAAGGCATCCTTGGCTCGGGGCGCACCAAGCTGGCGCGCTTCTGACCCGGCGCTGGAGCTGGGCTACTCGGCCGCCGCGGCCGGCTCTTCCTTGGGCGTGCGCTCGACGAACTCGAGAATGGCGCGCTCGCCGTTGTCGCCCAGGCGGTTCTTCGAGAGCTTCAGGATGCGGCAGTAGCCGCCCTTGCGCGCCAGGAAGCGCGGCCCAAGGACGCTGAAGAGCTTGGTGGTGGCCGACTTGCTGCGCACCACGGCGAACACGCGCCGCCGGCTGTGCTGGCTCGGGTCCTTGCTCTGCGTGACGAGCTTCTCGACGAACGGCTTTACGTTCTTGGCCTTCGGCACGGTGGTGACGATGCGCTCGTGCTCGATCAGCGCGATGGCGATGTTGCGCGCCATCGCAGCGCGATGGCTGCTGGTCCGGCCGAGTTTCTTGCCTGCCTTGCGGTGCCGCATGGGAGTCCTACTGAGCAGTTCCGACTGCGTCGGTCACTTGGTGACGGTCATGCCGAGCGACAACCCGCGCTCGGTCAGGCGGTTCTTGATCTCGGTCAGGCTGGTCTTGCCGAGGTTCTTGAGCTTCATCACCTCGGCCTCGCTCATGATCACCAGATCCTTGAGGGTCTGGAGATTGGCGCTGTCGAGACAGTTGCGCGCGCGCACGGAGAGCTCGAGATCGGCGATCGGCCGCTCGAGCTGCTTGATGAGCTCGTCGGTCTGACGGTTCTTCTGGTTGAACTCGGAGCGCGCCGGGTCGCCCGCCATGGGCTGAGCACCGAGGCTAGGATCGAAGAGCACGAAGGGGTTCAGGTGCTTGCGGTAGATCTTGGCCGACTCGACCAGGGCGAGCTGCGGCGAGATCGTGCCGTCGGTCCAGATCTCGAGCACCAGGCGATCGTAGTTGGTGAACTTGCCCACGCGCGTGGCCTCGATGGAGTAGCGCACGCGGTGCACCGGCGAATAGATGGCGTCGATCGGGATCGTCCCGACCTGGTGCCACTCCGAGCGATTCTCGTCGGCCGGCACGTAGCCGCGGCCCTTGGAGACCTCCAGCTCGACGTTGAAGGCCCGATCGAGGGTGAGGTTGGCGAGGACCAGGTCCTTGTTCACCACCACCGTGTCGCCGGGGCACTCGACGTCCGCGCCGGTCACCGGCCCCTTGCCGTTCTTCTTGATGCGGCAGGTGATGCGATCGGTGCCCGGATGGCGGATGCGCAGCCGTTTGATGTTGAGGATGATGTCCGTGACGTCCTCGTACACGCCCTCGAGCGAGGCGAACTCGTGGTCCGCGCCCTCGATGCGCACGGCGGTGACGGCCGTGCCCTCGATCGAGCTGAGCAGCACGCGCCTGAGGCCGTTGCCGATGGTGTGACCGAAGCCACGCTCGAAGGGCTCGACCGAGAAGCGCCCGTACTCCGTGGTCAGAGTATCGGCGTCCGGAGTGACCCGGCTGGGGAGCTCAAAATTGCGCCAACGAATCCGCATGTGGGTTCTCCCTGGTTTCTCGCCTACTTCGAGCACAGCTCGATGATCAGCTGTTCCTGGATCGGGTGCGGGACGTGGTCGCGGCGCGGCATGGCCATGACCTCCGTCTCGAGCAGCTCGCCCTTGACCGACAACCAGTCGGGCACGACCTGCGACTTGTTCACTTCCACGGCCTCCGAGACCATCTTCTTCGTCTTGGCCTGCTCGCGTGCGCTGATCTTGTCGCCCGGGCGCACGGTGTAGGAGGCCACGTCGACGCGACGACTGTTGACCCTGAAATGGCCGTGGTTGATCATCTGACGCGCGTGGTTGCGCGAGAGGGCGAAGCCGCTGGCCAGCACGACGTTGTCGAGCCGCCGCTCGAGCAACGAGAGCAGCGTCTCACCCGTGTTGCCCGGCCGGCGCTCGGCTTCCTTGATGTAGCAACGGAACTGGCGCTCCAGGAGGCCGTAGATGCGCTTGAGCTTCTGCTTCTCGCGGTGGTGCAAACCGTAGTCGGAGACCTTCGAGCGCCGCTGGGCGTGCACGCCGGGCGGGTAGTCGCGTCGCGAGAGGGCACATTTGTCGGTGAAGCAACGCTGGCCCTTGAGGAAGAGCTTCATGCCCTCCCGGCGGCACAGCTTGCACTTGTTGTCGATGTATCGCGCCATGGTTGGTTCTTTCCGAGCCCTACACGCGCCGGCGCTTGCGCGCTCGACAGCCGTTGTGCGGCAAGGGTGTCACATCTTGGATGGAGATCACTCGCAGGCCGGCATTGGCCAGCGCGCGGACGGCGGACTCGCGGCCCGAGCCGACGCCCTTGACCAGCACGTCCACCTCGCGCATGCCGTGGCGCATGGCCGCGGTCGCGGCCTGCTCCGCGGCGCGCTGGGCGGCGTAGGGCGTGCTCTTGCGCGTGCCCTTGAAGCCGACCGTTCCGGCCGCGCCCCAGGAGATCGTCTCTCCGTTCTGGGAGGTGATGGTGACGTGTGTGTTGTTGAAGGTCGCCTTCACGTGGACGATGCCGCGCGCGACGTTGTGCCTGAGCTTCTTCTTGACTGCCTTGCCCATTGTGGAGCCCTACTTCATCCCCTTCACGGATTTCTTCCCAGCCACGGTCTTCTTCGGTCCCTTGCGCGTGCGCGCGTTGGTGCGCGTGCGCTGGCCACGCACGGGCAGCCCGCGGCGATGGCGCGAGCCGCGGTAGCAGCCGATGTCCCGCAGACGGCTGATGTTGCCCGCGATCGCGCGCCGCAACGTACCCTCGACCGCGTAGCTCTTCTGCAGGTGGTTGGCGATCAGCGTGGCTTGCTCCTCGGTCAGGTCGCCGGCCTTCAGGCCGCGGTCGAGCGCGAGCTCGTCGCAGACTCTCTGGGCGGTCGGCCGGCCCACGCCGAAGACGTAGGTCAGCGCGATCTCGAGGCGCTTGTTGTTGGGGATGTCGACACCGATGACGCGGGGCATGGGCTCACTTTCCTTGACGTTGCTTGTGGGTCGGATCGGCCTTGCAGATCACCCGCACCACGCCTCGGCGCTTGACGATCTTGCACTGCATGCAGATGCGGCGCACGCTGCTGCGGACTTTCATGACTAGGGCTTCCTCCGGTCGCCGCGGTAGACGATGCGGCCCTTGGACAGGTCGTAGGGGGACATCTCCACGGTGATCTTGTCGCCTGGCAGGATGCGGATGTAGTGCATGCGCATCTTGCCGCTGACGTGGGCCAGGATCTGGTGCCCGGACTCGAGCTTGGCGCGAAAACGCGCGTTGGGCAGGGCCTCGGTCACGATGGCTTCCACGGTGATGGGTTCTTCCTTCGCCATGGTCAGCGCTTCACCTTCCCGGGAATCAGCTCGCCCAGGCGGCTGAACACGGTGTCGGGAGCCTGCTCGCCGTCGATCGCGGTCAAGCGTCCGCGCTCCTGGTAGAAGCGCGCCAGCGGCGCGGTCTTCTCGTGGTAGACGCGCAGGCGCTCGCGCACCACGGCGGGGGCATCGTCGCTGCGCTGGACGAGCTCGCTCCCGCAGGCGTCGCACGTGCCGGTCTGCTTCGGCGGCTGGTTCTTGGCGTGGTAGACGCGCGCACACTTCGAGCAGGACAGGCGTCCGGCCGCGCGCTCGACGATCGTCTCGTCCGCCACCTCGAGATCGACGACCAGGACCTGGTCGGAGGGCTTCAGGCGTTGCTCGAGGGCGCGCGCCTGGACCTCGGTGCGCGGAAAACCGTCGAGCACGTAGCCTTCGCGACAGTCGGGGGCCGCGACGCGCGCCGCGAGCATGTCCAGCACCAGCGCGTCGGGCACGAGCGCGCCCTTGTCCATGTAGCCCTTGGCCTGCAGTCCGAGCGGCGTTCCCCGCGCCTTGTTGTCGCGCAGGAGGTCGCCGGTGGAGACGTGCGGCAAGGAGCGAGCCTGGCTCAGGCGCGCGGCCTGCGTACCCTTGCCCGCTCCGGGAGCGCCGAGGAGGATCACGACGAGAGCCATGGCTTACTTGCGGGCCCAGCCAGCCCCGCCACCCAGTCCCCCGGTGCCACCGGTGCCCTTGCCCTTCACGAAGCCCTCGTAGTTACGCATCACCAGCTGGGCGTTGAGCCGATCGACCAGATCCATGGCCACGCCCACCACGATCAGCACCGACGTGCCACCCAGGAAGTAGG
>JANOGB010000007.1:0-2709 GCA_031413955.1 Planctomycetota bacterium
CGGTGTCTACGACCGCGTCGACGTCTACGACCCGCTGGCCAACACCTGGCGCTCCGAGGCCAGGATGCCCAACCCGCGGCACGGCATCTTCCCCGTGCTCTACCAGGGCCACATCTTCCTGGCCGGCGGCGGCACGCAAGCCGCGAACTCGCAGTCGACGATCTTCGACACCTTCACGCGCCAGTAGCCAGTACTCCGGGATTCGCAGGCTCGCAGCCTGGCCCGGAGAAGAGAACTACGACTGCTTCCTGGATCTGTCGGCAGCGAAGCGGTCTCCTGCACGCGATGCGCCGCTTCGTATCCGGCCGACGAGCCTTCCTCGTCTCGTCGGTCTTGCTCCTCCCGCTGGGGGCCACGTTCGCGCACCCGACTCTGAAGCAGCAGCAGGCTGGCCAGGGCACTCCGCCGAACTCCGGTGGCCTGGAGCCCGACCTGACCCCGCTCGAGATCCTCCCGACCCGGATCGATTTCGGCGCCGTCGAGGAGGGCGAGCTGCGAACCGTGGAGTTGACGCTGAAGAACAATGGCCACGAGACGCTCGAGCTGCGCTTGCTCCGCTTCCTGCTCGGAGCGAGCGGGAACAGCGCCGCCTTTCGGGTCACGCTGGGCGGCAAGAGCTACGCGGGCAGCACGGCCGAGGTCGGGCGCGCGATCCGGCCGCTGCTCTCGATCGGAGCAGGGCAAGAGCTCACGGCCACGTTGAACTATCAACCCACGGAAGAGCAGCTCGACGCATTCGTGCTGCGTTTCGAGAGCCGGCAGGAGATCGCCGCCGTGTCCGTGAGCGGCCTCGGTGGCCACGTCGGCGATCCCTTCCTGCACGTGACGATCGAGGGTCCGACGTGGCTCGTCGATTACGACCAGGACGGGAGCGAGCGCGTGTTCCTCGACGGTACCGGCGCGCATACGCACGAGCCCGGGCACGTCCTTTCGAGCCTGGAATGGAGCGTCGACGGCCAGGTGCTCTCGAACACCACGACCTTGAGCGCTGTGCTCTCCGCGCCCAGGACCGAGATCGAGTTCGAGATCTTCGACGACAACGCCCCGCCGCACTCGCTGGTGGGACACCACGACGTGCGCGTGGTCGAGCCGGACCAAGTGCCCGGCGTGCTCGCGCACTACTACGACGCCAGCGCGAGCGGTGCGGCAGCGCTGCTCGACGACGTGCCCGCCTCGGCAGATTTCCTCGAGCAGCGCGCGAGCATGAACCTGGGCGGAGCCGGCCAGGTCGGCGGCTCGCCCTTCACGGACAACGTGCTCGTGCGCCTGGTCGGGCGCCTGCGGATCGAGAACCGGGGCGCCTACACCGTGACGGCCATCGGTGGCGCGGCACGCAAGCTGTTCATCGATGGCCAGGAGGTGACCCGGCCCGTCCTCCTCTGGGGCCTGCACAGGATCGAGGCGCGCTTCGCGGTGGACGCGCTGGCCGATCTGCCGCTCGACGTGACCTTGTTGTCGGGAGGAGTGGGCGGCCCGCTGACCGCCGAGCTCTTGACCCACGACGAAACCGGCGTCGTGCCCGTGATCCACGCCATGACGGAGACCGGCGCGATCGCCGGCGGCGATCCGATCACGATCGACGGCTTCGGCTTCTTCCCGCCGCAGCAGGTCGTCGTCCACTGGGGCGACATGGACCTCATCGCGGCGGACTTCACCGGCCTGGACCCCCGCAGGATCCAGTTCCCGTCACCCTCGGGCGGCGGAGCCGTCGCCGTCTGGGTCGAGAACCAGAACGGCGCCAGCAACGTGCGCACGTTCCTGTACCAGCTCGAGGGTCCGCCGCCGATCCTGTTCCGCCGGGACCTGATCCTGAGCGTGCCGTCCCCCACCGCCGGCGTCTGGGCTCCGGACGGCAAGCTGTACGTGGCCTCGCTCGATGGCCGCATCACGGCGCTCGAGTTCGACGAGAGCTACGAGCTCGTGTCGGAGAGCGTTCATCCCGGCGTGTCCGGGCTCCCGAACCACGAGACCCTGGCGCTGGCGATCCACCCCTACGACCCGCCCTCGCCGGTCAGGCTCTACGTCGGGCACGGGGACCACTACGTCAACGGCGGCGGCACGCCGAGCGGCCCATCCCCGTACACGGGCCAGATCAGCGTTCTTTCCGGCCCAGACTTCGCGTCGCCGCGCACCGTGATCAACGGGCTGCCGGTCTCGAACCACGATCACTCGATCAACGGGATCGCCTTCGACAACAACGGCGATCTCCTGATCAGCGTGGGCAGCATGACCAACGCGGGCGTGCAGCACCCGCATCTCGGCGACTTGCCGGAGTCCCCGCTCTCGGCCGCGCTGCTCAAGGCGCGCCTCTCGAAGCCCGGCTTCAACGGCGAGATCACCTACGTGGAGACGCTGTCGGGTCTCGCCAATGACGACCAGCGCTCCGGCGAGATCGTCGACGTCGTCCCCGGTCTGGATGTGGACGTGCACGCGCCCGGCCTGCGCAACGCCCTGGGCCTGGTGTTCACCACCAAGGGCCGGCTCTACGCCACAGACAACGGCCCCAACGTCGGCTTCGGACCGGCCTCGACCGGGCCGCAGACCGAGAGTGCCTATCCCTACGACGAAGACGAGCTGAACCTGATCGAATGGGGCAACTACTACGGCTCGCCCAACCGCAACCGCGGGCGCAGCGATGCGCGCCAGAACGTCTACTACGCAGGCCTCTCCGGTCCTCCGAGCATCCCGAACACGCTGTTCCAGATGATC
>JANOGB010000008.1:0-6307 GCA_031413955.1 Planctomycetota bacterium
CTGGGGAAGGGAGGACCCTTCCCCAGCACCCCATCCCCCTTGACGGCTCTACGAACCTCGTCGTCTACTGCGGCTGTTACCTAACCCCGTGTCCACTGAACCGGGGGACGGTCAGGAACTACCCGGCCGGCCAAGTCCACAGGACGCGAGGGGCAGAGGCGCGAGCACTCATGGCTGCAACTCCAAGGCAAGCATGCGCGGGAGCGAGGCCTTGGCTGCGTCGACCGCGGCGAGCCAGGCCACGAGCGAGACGTCGGCGGGACGGACGCCGTGTTCCAGCACGTCCGCGAGGTCGCGCAACTGAGCGGCGATGGCAACGACGGTCGGCGGTTCGACTGTGCGCGAGGAGAGGACGTGCGCGAGGACGTCGGCCAGGAGCGACAGATCCTGCTCGAGAAGACGGAGCACGGGGGCCGGCTCTTTGGAGGGGAGGGTCTCGAGCGGCGTGACGACAGGATGGGGCCGCGGGGTGGCCTCAAGACGCTGATCGCCGCGCGCCGACGGCACGTTGCTGCCCGCCAACACAGGCGAGGCCTTCACCGGGTGCTCCTCGCATCCAGCTCGCGCTGAGCTGCCTCGCAGACCCGGCGAAGAACCCCCGGTTCCGCGACCTCGAAGAGCGCGGCCTGGGCGAGCAGGTCGTAGGCGTTCTTCGCGCGATGTGCTGCGACCAGCCGACCATGCTCAGCAGGCCCAAGGAGGAGCTCGACGCAGCTGTTCTCGCTGGAGCGACAGGCAAGGAGCTCGGCGTGAGAGAGGGCCTCCACCTCGTCCCAGGCGCTTTCGAGGGCACTCCGGTCGAGGGAAGAGAGGGGGGCCCCGAGCACGCTCGAGGCCCGGCTGGAGGGCTGGTGGGGCTGCTGCGAATGCATGCCCTGACTATATCACATCAGGTGATGTGTATAGCTAAAATCAGGAATCTTCTGGGCCAATCCGAGCGGCCACGGCCGCGCCGGTCGGGGGGTCGCGAGGCACGAGTCTCGCCTCAAGGCTGTACAGGATGTCCAGCTTGTCCAGCATGCAGATGTCCCGTTGGCCCTGGCGCTGGGGGTGCGAAACCTGAAACTGTCCCCTGGCGTAGACGAGCGTCCCTGGGCGCCCACATTCGAGTTGGCTTCCACGGTCCTTCGGGCAGCGAACCTGAAAGTCGGCCTCTCGAACGAGTGTCGCTGCTCTGGTAGCCAGGACTGTGCCGCCGCTTCCGGGTTTGGGAAGTGGCGCAGTGTCGGGGTGGTACTGGCGAAGATCGTTCAGGAAGGTAACCATCGCTCGGAGCGCCTCCCGGTGTTGAGCTCCAAGCTCGTCGATGCGCGCTTGAGGCAAGCGTGGAAGGTCGTCGGCCGTCAGCGGCTCGCGAAACCCCGCCAGTTCCGGGGCGAAGTCGGGCAGCACCCCCCATTCGGTCTGCTCCTGCTCTTCCGGCGCAGCTGGCTGCCCTGGCGGCTGTGATGGTCCTCCTCTCTCCATCCGCCGAGAATGCGCCGGCTCCTGCTCGATTGTCAACCGCAGGCCCCCGTAGGACGGATCCTCGTAGCCGGGGTCTTCGTATGCGAGTGCTCTCAGTGACTCGTCCCTAGCCGCTTCAAGGAACTTGCGCGCGAAGAACTCGACCGACGTGTCCATCGGCGGATTCCAATACTCAGACCTGAACCAACGCACGTGGATGCACCGTCGGCTTGGGGAGCGACCGAAGAACACCGATACGAGGAGGGAGCGGTCCGCGTCAGGGAGCGCATCTCGTGCTGCCTTGAGCGTGGCGGTCAAGAAATCCTCACTCCGCGGCTGGTCGCCGGAGGTCTCAACGAGGAGTTCCCAACCACGTGAGGTCCCTGCTTGCTCTTCCTTCTGACGGACAACGAGGTAGACCTCGTGAACTGTGAGGGAGGGCTCTTTACCTTCCGGAGTGAAGCCGCCGAGCGTTCGCTGGAAGGGGCTCGCGGCGGTGCCGCCAAGCCCCCGGTCGAGCGTGCTAGTGTGTTTCGTCATTCGCGTCGCGCCAGATGCGGGTGCGCTTGACCCTCGTCGAGAGTGAACCGGCGGTAGAGCTGGTCGTGCTGGGCGAGGAGTGGTCGGCGATCGCCCGGGCGCTCTCGATCGTGCCGCAGTACCCGAGGTAAGTGCGTGACCAGCCGAGGTCCTCGGGCGTAGTCGGAGGTGTCATTGGTGTGGATGGTCATGGCGCGCGGCCCCCGCAAGGCCTGCCAGCCTACTCAACCGACCCTATCCCGGGGATCAAGGGGCGAGCACGCGCTAGCAGGCTTGCTAGCCGCGGAAGGGTGCCCCCGGGAACAACTTCCGGCCCGCGAGAGGGGCCCACAGCTACCACCATCGGTGTATCAGGTGTGATGCGGAGAGCTGCGTTCGCCCCAAGCGAGCCAGCTCGGAGCTCGTCTTCAGCGAAGGCGGAGTCGCCGTCCAGGCGACTCCCAGCCGGAGCACGAGCGAAGGGAGGCCCCCAGGCCGACCGGAGCGAGACCTTTCGCGAAGCCGAGAACCCCGTCCAGGGGTCGAGGCGGAGCGGGGTTTCGTTGGACGGTACACCGTTCCACCGTTCCAGCGGTCCAAGGCATCCCAGGCCACGGACTCTGGCTGACGAAGGCGGGAGGAATCTTCGAGGTCGTCTGTGGTCCTCGGGTTGGGCGCGAGGAAGCATCTAGGCCCAAGGCCTGAGGTGTCCTCCCCTGCGGCGGATTCAGAGGCACGCGCCCTGGCTAGAGTTCCTTCTCGAAGACGAGGCAGTACTCGTGCCGGATTGGGATGGTGTTGCCCCAGCGGTAATCTCTGCCGTCGGAAGTGCAGTTGTGCTGGACCTTGATGAGGATGGAGCGGAGCTCGCCGAAGGCTCCTCGATGGCGGAGGAGTTCGGACTGCATCGAGTAGTACGCACCGCGCTTCCGTATGTCGCCGACAAGGACCGCAAGATGGCCGCCAGGAGCAAGCGCGGCGACGCATCGGAGAAGGCAGCCCGACAGACGAAGGGCGAACTCGGACCAGCCTTCCGTGGCGGAAAGATCGCGCGGGTTGTTGCTGTAGCGAACAATGTCCCAGTACGGCGGATGAACCCAGACGAAGTCGAAAGGGCCTGGAAGGGGGTCTCGTTCGAGGTCGAAGCCGGCGCGAAGGTCAGCGCCCCAGTACTCGATGTTCGTGCCGGCGTGGCGGTTGAGGCCGGTGATGACATCTCTCGTGGTTCCTGAACCCATCATCGGGTCGGCAACCCTACGGGGACGGTACCGCAGGACAAGCTCCTTGAAGAGCGTGCCGTCGCAGTTCCCCCGGTAGCTTGCATCGCCCCAGACTCGGCATCTCGATGGGTAGGAAACTACGGAACCAAGCGCGGGGTTCGGCGAGTAGATGTCCGGCGAGTCCTCGGCTGGAGATGGTGGCGGCTTCGTCCGTTCTTGGGTTGGGACGTTGCCAGGAAGGGCTCGCGTTGCAGTGCCAGTTAGCATGGAAGTGGTGGACGAACTCGAGGCTGAAACGGTTCTTGCCATAAGACGCTCCTATCGAAAGAGTTGAAAGTTGAAAGAGGGCCCCTCGCGGGGCCCTTGCCCGGTCGCTAGATGGAAGCGACTCGGTCGGCTTCGTCAGCCTCCTCGGCTGGTTGCTCGTCCCCATCGGGTCCGGCCACCCGCTCCTCGGCCAACTGCTCAGACAGCGGCTTCACCGTTGCTGCGGCGAACTCGAAGGCTTCGTCGAGCGCTTGCTGCAACAGCGGCCTGTCGAGCACGCTGAAGGAGTTGCTCGTGCGCCACTCCGTCTTGCCGTCGCGATGTCTCGAGTAGCGGCGACTGGGCTGGACGCTGTAGTGGGTCTTCCCGTCCTTCGTCTTGTTCTCCCAGACCGCGGCCCGGCATTGACCCACGCGGGCCTCGTACACGGGTTTCGCTCTCCTCGGTTTCTCGTTCGTTTCCATAGGTTCCTCCTTCTTGGTTGAGGTTAGTTACAGGCGCTGTTCAACTAACCTCAACCAAGAAGGAGGCCCGGTGCCCGCGGAACTTCTCTCCGCGAAAGACAACGCGCAGCGAAGCAAGGGGCGTGACAGCCTTCGGGGCTGGCGCGTCCCCTTGCTAGCAAGCTCAGTCGGCGGAGAGTGTGGAGCGTGGCTGGAGATGAACGAGAAACCGAAGAGGGCTAACCGCATGTGGGAGGCCCGCATGGCTTTCAGCGGGCGCGGTGCGGGGTGGAACATTGGACAGTCCGTAAGCGGAAGACCCGCTACTGCATCCGGCCGCGCCACCTACTCGCTACACGCAAGAGCGGGACGAAGTGGCGAACGAGCATCGTTCGCGCCTCGTGGTGGTCTCGGTGTTGCGTGGGGCTCGTGACTTGGTTCGAGGTCGCCCGGTGCGTGATTGACTGGGCGTCCGAGCAGTTGGCCGAGGAGCGGGCGGCTGAAGCTCGTTCGGGGAGGCAACCAGGGGAGCTCGGCCTTGGCGACAGTTGTTCGGTGCGACGGCAAGGGCCGCGCGAGGGGCCCTCTTCACAGGATGCCGCAAGAGCGAGGCTCTCGAGCGAGGTACTCGAGGTCGATGAACGGAGAGAAGTCATCCCACGCGCGAGCGTGCGAAGCGTTTTTCCACTCGACCCCCCACTTCGGCGCCTGGTCGCCCAGGCGGAGGGGTTCAGACCATCCGCGGCTAGTCTCCGTCACTCACGCATGACCAGCGGATGCCCGACACGGAATCACCCGAGTTGCAGCGCTCTGCCAGGGCTTCGGCTTCGTCCTTCGTCCAGTAGACACCGTCTTGGCCGGGCCTCCCCTCCTCGAGCACGCCTCCATTGTGTCGCTGCCGGATGACCCAACCGCGTGGCGCATCCTCACCACACACGTAGTACGGGCTAGCGTGGTAGTGCTGCACTCGCTTGGGCTCGTCACCTTCCGCAAGGTGCACGCACACTCGGTCAGCCGCCGCTCTGCCGGCAGCATTGTTCTGCCGCTGCCAAGCGCCCACGGTCGGGCTCCAACGGAATCCCTCGCGCTTGAGAAGTTCGCGCACACTCTGCTCCGGCTTCGCGTCGAAGACGAACCGGATGCGGTTATCGTCCTGGTCTTCCTCCAGTCGGTAGCCTCGGCCCTCGAGCGCGGCGCGTGGTGGCTCTTCGGTCTTGGCCTGGAGCTCCTCGATGCGCTCCTTGATGCGACGGATGTTGGCTCCGAGGTTCGAGAGTGAGTAGGGCTCGAAGGGCACACGCACCCAAGGAGCCTGGGCCATGATGGCTTTCAGCCTCTCGCGGGTCTCGTCGGAGAGTCCCTCGACAGCTCCCCATCCGCCCTTCCGGAACTGCGCGTTCACGCGCTTCATCTCTTCCCGTTCGCGCTCGAGCTTGGCCAGGCGCTCGTGGAGCTTCTCGGGCGCGTCTGGGTCGTCGGAGGAGATGCCGCCTTTCCCGACGCGGGAAGCGAGGCGGTCGAGGTGTTCGGCCTTCTTCCCTTCAGCGACGAAGCGGTCCATGGCGCGGTGACACTTCTTGAGGGCACTTCGGTGAGCACCTTCGGAGTGGTGGCCAACGAGGATGGGCTGGCCGAAGGGGATGTGCTCGATGGCCTTGTTCGACTGCTCGAACGCGGTGGCCGAGCGCTGCTCCGCGCGCTCCGCGGCGTGCTCGAGCCGTTCGCGCCTACGCTCGAGCTTCTCCTCGTAGGAGTTCTTGATGCCGAGGGCTCTTCGGACTCGAAGCGGTGTGAGGTCTGCTCCACGCTCGTGAAGGCGCGCCGCTACCTCTGCGAGGTCGTTGAGGCGGGGGTGCTCGCCAGTGCGGGCCTGCCAGCGCTGGGCGGCAACCTGCACAAATTCTCTCTCACGCTCGCGAGCGAGAGTGACTGTGGGGTCCTCATCCGGCTGTTCACGTGGAAAGGCGACGCCGAAGGTATCGGCTTGGGCGTGGCGTTCGAAGGCCACCTCGAGCTCAGGCTCCGCGAAGTGAAGCTCCTTCGCCCCGGCGCGAAGTAGGTCGAAGCGCCGCACTGCCTCGTGGAAGGCGGCCTTCCTCGTCTCGTCCTGCTCCGGTAGTGGTTCTTGTTCATCGTCCATCTGCTCCCTCCTTGGTTGCTTGGCCGGTTCGCCCTCGGGCGCCGGGCAAGTAACCAAGGAGGCGGCGGAGAGAGAGAACCCTTCGGCCTGGTCGAGGGCCTCGAGCGGGCAAGTCGCTGCGACATTCGCGGGCTGCTCCGGCGCCGGGAGAGCGGCCCTCTCGAGCGCGGGCTCTTGTGGCTGCTGTGCGCGAGGGGCCGGGGGCTCCTTGTATCATATGGTTTAATCGAAGTATACTCCTCGATTAGCCTAGACAAGTCTAGTAGCATATC
>JANOGB010000009.1:0-4811 GCA_031413955.1 Planctomycetota bacterium
GATCGACCACGTTGTCGCCGCTGAAGCCGTTGCCCGACAAGCCCAGGTTCTTGACCTCGACCGTGCGCAACTGGAGCGAGTGCCAGCCGATGAAGACCGCGTTGGCCATCGAGGTGTCGGGCTCGATGCGCGGGTCCTCCTCGAAGCTGCCGTTGCGGATGCGCTGGCTGGTGACTGCGGGGTCGTAGGGGATCAGGAAGCAGTCGTCGATCGAGACGCCGACCTGCGAGTCCTCGAGACTGCGTAGCTCCACCGCGTCCGTGCCCGACGCGCCGAGCACGGGGTAGCTCTTGTGCAGCCAGGCGGCGGGGCTCGCGGCCGGCACCACGACCGTCTCGAGCAGCGCACCCGCGAACCACACCTCGAACGCGACGTCCGCGGCTTCCGGACGGGGGAGATAGGCGAAGCTCAGCGCGTAGCGCTGACCCGCGCGCGTCTGGCCGACCTGGCGCAAGACGGCCAGCGAGTCGAGGTCGAGGTGCTGCTCGCCGGTGAAGGCACTCCTGCCGCCGACCCGGTTCTCGAGCGCGAGCGCTCCGACCACCGCGGTCCACGCGCCGGCCGAAACCAGGCTCGATGAGGTGCCCGCCGCGACCGGCGGGTTCTCGAAACTGGCGTTCGCGAGCAGATTGCGCGGCTCCTGCGGATTGCGAGGAGTTTGCGCGAAGGACGAAGGGGCCAGGGAAACCAGGGCAGCGCCGAGGACGGCGCGCCGGATCCCGGGAAGCGGGGACCGAAGCATGACACGCTTTTCTTGCCGTTGGACCTGAGGGGAACCGTGCGGGGCGGAAGCTCAGGTGGCGTGCGCGTCGTCCCCGACGACGAAGCTCCAAGCTAAACGCGGAAGGAGTTTCTGAGGAGGGAGCACGTGCGAACTTTCTTCGCTCGAAGTGCCGAGTGTTCCGCGGTCTCGATGCCGGAAGTTGCCTTGGCGTCAAGAAGGAAAACGCCAGTTCGTCACGCGGCGGTCTGCTCGCGGCACGCGCGCTCCTACAGCTCGAATCGTGCGTCAGCGCCGCACGCGGAAGAGCTCGTTCAACTCGCTGAACGAAGCTGCCCCGGCCAGAGCGTCGAACGAGCCCGTCGCGGCGATGCTCCGCACAGCGCGCAGGAAGGCGCCCCATGCCACGCGCGCCAGCGCCGAGCCCAGCGAGACGCGGCGGACGCCGAGGTCGGCCAGGAGCGCCACGGAGAGACCGGGCGCGGACACCAGGACGTTCACGGGCTTCGGCGCGACGGCCGTCACGAGCGCGCGGATGGTGGCTGGATCGCGCACTCCCGGCGCATAGAGGCAATCCGCGCCCGCCTCCGCGAACGCCACCAGCCGCTCGAGCGCGGTGCGCTCCGGCGCAGGATGCCCGACGAGCCACGCTTCGCAACGCGCGGTCAGCACCACCGGGATCCCGGACGCATCGATCGCCGCGCGCGCCGCACGAATGCGCTCGACCGCGAGACCGAGCTCGTAGAGCGGCGCTGTGCCATCACCGCTCGCATCCTCGATCGAGAGCCCGGCGACGCCCGTGCGCACGCACAGAGCCACGTTGGCGGCCACGCCCTCGGGCTCGTCCGCGTAGCCCGTCTGGAAGTCCGCGTTCACGGGCAGCGGCGTCGCCGCCACGATCTCGCGCACGTGCGCGAGCATGGCCTCGCACGGGATCGCCGTGACCGTGTCCGGCAGCCCGCGCGCGAAGGCCACGCCCGCGGAGGTCGTCGCCAGTGCCGGAAAACCGAGCTCGGCGAGAAAAATCGCCGTGCCCACGTCCCACGGGTTCGGCAGCACGAAGCAGCCCGACTCGTGCAGCCTCTGAAACGCGGCCACGGTGTGCGGGACTGCGGCGAGGTCGTGGGGCACGGCTCCATTTTACCGACGCTCCCCGGGCTCACGAACTGGGGGCGCAAGCTCCCGCTTCCGACCCCCCCCAGGAGATGCAGGAGCACCCGCAGTCTTTCCCTGCGCTTGAACTGGGAGTCCGGAAGAACGCACGTCGGTGTCCATCCTCCATCCTCGGTAGTCCTCCCGATCCAGGCGGGTACTGTGCGGAGGACGGTCTGCATGCGTACCCAGACCCTCATCTTCGGAATCGCCTGCGGTTACGCGGTCCTCGCTGCGACAGCCGTGCTCACGCAGCAGCGCACGGCGCGGGTGGCCGCCGAGAAGTCCCCTGCAGTCGCCGCAGCCGGGGTTGGCCAGAGCACGGGCCAGGGGGTCCTTCGCGCGCCCGTCGAGGCCCCGCTCGCAGCCGCGCACACCTCGGCCCCGGACGATCATCGGCAGCCCGCGGCGCAGCTCCCGGCCACGCGCGAACTCGGGCTGCTCGGCGACCTGCGCCTGGCCGAGCTGACGGCCGAAGCAAGTGCGCTGATCGACAGGCTGATCCTCGAGCATCCCGGCGACGAGCAGGCCATCCGGCGGTTGTTCGAGCTCGATCCCGTCTGGGCGCTCGACAACGTCGAGCCCCAGATGGCGGCTTCGCGCGGACCAGCCGAGCTGCGCGGGACGCTGGTGAGACTCCTGGTACGCTCCGGCGACGTGCCGGCCGTGGAGGCCGTCCTCGCTCGCGCTGCACGCGACGGGCACGTCATCGCTTCCGACGAGTGGGGCCTGGTCGCCGAGCTGTGGCTGAATGCGGACGAAACCGCGCGCGGTCAGGCGGCGTTGCAGCGAGCACTGGGCCAGGAGCACGGCGACCCCGACCAATGGGTGCAACAGTTGGCCGAGCTCGCTCCCGGCGAGCTCTTGCTGGCGCTCGAGCGCCGCGTCGCGAGCGATGAGGTCCGGAACGACGAGTATTGGGGCTCGCTGGCCGATTCCTACTGGGCTGCCGGCCGCCAGGCGGAAGCGCGTTCGGCCTGGGAACGCGCCAGTTCCCTCGACCCCGAGGACCGCGAATGGCCCGCCCGCCTGCAAGCGCTGTATCAGGGGCGCGATCCCTTCGAGGATTGAAGCGGGTCGAGGCGCAGCCGCCTTGCTCCGTCTTCGCTCCGGGCGGATGATGTCGCGCGTGGAGCAAGCTCGACTTCATCCGCGCTTCGAGCGCCTCGAATGTGCACTCCGGGAACGACCGGAGGTGCTCGAGGCCTACCTCTTCGGCTCGCAAGCCCGGGGCGACGCCCACACGGGGAGCGACGTGGACGTCGCGGTGTTCATCGATCGAGACCGGGCGGGCGCTGCGCCATTCGGCTACCCGGCGGAGCTCGCCACCGTGCTGGCCGCGGCTCTGGGCGCGGATGCGGATCAGGAGAAACGGGTGCGGAAGAGCATGGAAGAGCGGGCAGATGCCGCGCGAGTCGACGTGGTCGTGCTCAACGAGGCTCCGCCGCTTCTCTATCGACGCGTGCTGCGCGACGGGATCCGCCTGCTCGCGCGCGATCTGCGGGCCACGACCGTGCGCGAAAGCCAGGCGATATCGCGCTATTGCGACTACGTGCCTCACCTGCGCAAGATCGAGGCCGCGCACTCGGCCCGCATCGCGCGCGGAGACTTCGGCCGATGAGCCCCGGGGATCTGGACGCGGCGCTCGTACGGCGGCACCTGCTGGCGCTCGACGAAGCGCTCCAGAACTTGCGTAGCCATCGTGGTCGTTCGGTGGAAGAGCTGAAGGAGGACCGCGACGAGCTGTGGACCGTGGAGCGCGGCCTGCAGCTCTGTGCCCAGAACGCCATTGACTTGGCAACCCACATCGCAGTCAGCGCCGGACGCGACGTGCCGGATTATGCCAGTGCCATCGACCGACTCGCGGAGCTTGGCGTGCTCACGCCGGACTTCACCGCCCGTTTCCGTTCCGTGGCCGGATTCCGGAACGTCATCGTCCACGGATACCTCGCGGTGGACGTGGGCATGCTCCACCGGCTGCTGAACGAGCGCCTGGAGGACTTCGCCGAGTTCGCACGTAGCGTGGAGAGCCACCTCGTTCGAGCCCGCGAGCGATAGCGCGGGTCGAGCTCGGCCGAGAACGCCCGACCGAGAGGCATGGAGCGGGGACAGGCTTGAGATGCGCGCCCGTCCAGGCAACCATCGGACACGATGTAGCTGCACCCGCGCGTCCGCGAGCGGATCGAGCGCCTGGGGCTCGCGCCGCACCCTGAGGGGGGCTTCTACCGCGAGTTCTTCCGTTCCACCGAGCGCGTGAAACCGGCGGACGGCCGCGGCGAGCGCGCGGCGCTGACGGCGATCCACTTCCTCCTGCCCGCGTGCGCCCACAGCCGTTGGCACGAGGTGCGTTCGGACGAGCAGTGGACCTTTCTCGAGGGCGAGCCGCTGGAGCTGTTCGTGCTCGCGGCGGGCGAACGCTCGGTACGACGCTTCGTCCTCGGGCCTCTCTCGGAGGCGAGTGTGCCGACCTGCGTCGTCCCGCACGGCGCCTGGCAGGCTGCGCGCGCGACGGGACACTACGCGCTCGTCACCTGCACGGTCGGGCCGGGCTTCGACTTCGCCGACTTCCAGCTGCTCTGCAATTCACTGCAGGCGCGCCAGCGGATCGAGGAGGTCGCACCCGAGCTGGCCCGGCTCTTGTGAAGATGTTCGCGAGAGCATGCACGCTCCTCGAGCGAACACGGCCGACGAGCTGGTTCGCGCTGATCCTCGCCATCGCGCTCTATGGAGCTGCAATCCTCGTCTGTAACTTCGCCCACTCCGGGTTCATCGGTGGGATCATCGACGACCTGGAGAGAGCCACGAACGGTTGGGTCGCCATCCAGTTGGCCTATCCCCTGATCTCGCTCTGCCTCGTTTCGCTCGCTGTTTTCGGAGCCGGCAACCTGCGCCCCGCGGACTTGGGATGGCGGACGGAGGCGATCTTCCCGGCGCTCGA
>JANOGB010000010.1:0-5835 GCA_031413955.1 Planctomycetota bacterium
GCCGTAGCCTCTCGGCATGAACCTGCGCAACTCACTGCTGCCGTTCTGCTCCGCGCTGTTCTGCCTCGGGGCCATCGGCTTCGTCGCGCAGGGCAAGACGCCCCCGGCTCCTGCTCGACCGGCGGCCACGAGCCCGGGCCAGGAACCCGCTGGGCGCCGCGCCGAACTCCGCGTCCGCGTGCTGCCGGAGCCCGCCTACCTCGAACGCAGCGAATCCGGGCTGCTCGCGAACTGGGACCTGCTGGTCGAGAACGAAGGCGAGCGGCGCTGGACGCTGAGCGAGATCCAGGTCTCGGCGTTCGACGGCAAGGGCGCGCTCGAGTGGCGCAAGTTCCTGAACGGGAACGGCGTCAGCCCGAGCATCCAGACGATCCCCGTGCGCGAGCTCGGCGCGCACGGAGAGCTCCTGATCCTGAATCCGCTGTACGCCTTCCCGCTCGACCTCGAGCTCGAGCACCTGCGCTTCGAGCTCACCATCGAGACCGTGGGGCCAGGCGCGCCGGCCGAGCTCACCCTCGGCGCCGACGTGGCGCCCGTGCGCTACGAGAACAAGGCCGAGCTGCGCCTGCCGCTCGGCGAGCGCTTCCTCGTCTGGGACGGGCACGACTTCTACGCGCACCACCGCCGCTGGGACTACACCTTCGAGCCCATCCGCGCACTGGGCTTCGACGGCAATGCCGCGCGCTACAGCTACGATTTCATCCCCATCGACGAGGACGGAGCGATGGTGCACGGCGACGAGGCCGCCAACGAGAGCTGGATCGGCTTCGGCCAGCCCATCCACGCCACGGCCGCGGGCACGGTGGTCGCCGTGGTCGACGCCCGTCCGGACGATCGCACCCTGGACATGGCGTCCCTCAGCGCCGATCTGATGAACATGTTCGGCAACTACGTGGTCCTCGATCACGGCCACGGCGAGCACAGCGTCTTCGGTCACATCCAGCAGGCGAGCGCGAAGGTGCGGGTGGGCGACAAGGTCGCGAGTGGCCAGGTGATCGCGGCCATCGGCGCTTCGGGCAGCTCGCTGATGCCGCACCTCCACTATCAGCTCCAGGATTCCAGCTCCGGCCACGCCCAGGGCCTGCCCTCCTACTTCCACGACTTCCAGCTCGTGCGCGGAACGCGGAAGCGCGCGGTGGAGCAGGGGCAAGTGGACAGCGGAGACCTGCTCGAGAGCGTTCCGGCCCTCGAGGTGCGTTGAGGCAGCTCCACCCCGGGGGTCGCGGCGCTAGCATCGCTAGCATTGCGGGCGTGCTGAGCCCTCTTCCGGTGATTCTCCTGGCTTTCTCCGGCCAAGACGCCGTGCCGGTGCGCGTCGACGCGCGCGTCGAGCTGCTCACGCTGGTCTTTCGCCTGATCGGCGCCAACGAGTACGCCCAGCCGGCCTCGAACTCGCCCTACGCGCGTGCGGCCGAGGAGTGGTTCGGGCCGGCGCGCGACCACGAGGTCTTCAGGCTCGCGGGAAGGGTGCGCGAGGAGCACGGCATCGGCTTCGATGCCGTCCCGAGCCTCGCCGTGCACCTGACGCAGCCGCCGGAGCTCGCGCTGCGCCTGCCGCTCGAGCCCTGGCCCGAGCGCCTGGACACGCGCTGGCAGGAGACGGATCTCGAGGTGTTCCTGAAGGCGCTGCGCAGCTTCGCCGTGGACACGGACTTCCTCGAGTTCCTGAAGGAGCACGAGGACCCGCAGCGCGCCGCGGAGAAGAGTCTCGCGGCAGCCGTCGATTCCACGCACGTGATCGCCTGGCTGCGCGAGTTCTTCGGTCTGGCTGCGGGCACGAGCTACGTGGCGATCCCGGGCCTCCTGTGCGGGCCAGCCAACTACGGCCAGAGCGTGCGCCTGGCCGACGGCACGCTCGAGCTCTGGCCGGTCATCGGCGCCGACGTCTGGGACGCCACGGGCTTCCCGGTCTACGACCAGAGCCACGTGGGCACGGTGGTGCACGAGTTCACGCACGCCTTCGCCAATCCAGTGGTCGACGCGAACTGGGCCGCGCTCGCGCCCGCCTTCGAGCGCCTGTTCCCGTCGGTGAAGGACGTGATGGCGCGTCAGGCCTACGGCACGCCGAAAACCGTCGCCTACGAGTCGCTCGTGCGCGCCTGCGTGGTGCGCCACGCCGCGCGCCAGCTCGGGGCGGAGGCCGCCGCGCGCCAGGTCGCCCAGGAGGAAGCCCGAGGCTTCACCTGGACGGGCGCGCTCGCCGCCCTGCTCGAGCAGTACGAGGCCGAGCGCAAGACCTACCCCACGCTGAAGGACTTCGGGCCGAAGCTGGCGGAGTTCTTCGAGGGCGTGGCGCGGAAGAGCGCGCCGGCCGAGAAGCCACCTGCGCGCTGAGCGCGAGTAGGATCTCGTCGTGCTCGCCCTGGCGCTCGGACTCCTGCCGCAGTCCCCTGCGGACCTCGCGGCCGATTTCGAGCTGCCGGAGGGGCTCGAGGTCACGCTGTGGGCCGAGACTCCGCAGCTCTACAACCCGACCGCGATCGACGTGGACGAGCGCGGGAGAGTCTGGGTGACCGAGGCTGTGAACTACCGCCTGTGGAACAACCCGCACGCGAAGGCGCGGCCGGAGGGCGACCGCGTGGTGATCCTCGAGGACACCGACGGCGATGGGCGCTGCGACTCTTCCAAGGTGTTCGTGCAGGATCCGGAGCTGGTGGCGCCGCTCGGGCTGCTGGTGGGCAAGGAGAGCTCGGTCCTCGTCTCGTGCTCGCCGTCGATCTTCCTCTACCAGGACAAGAACGGCGACGGCGACGCGCTGGACGCGGGCGAGAAGTCCGTCTTCCTCACCGGCTTCGGCGGCCACGACCACGACCACGGCGTGCACTCGCTCGTGCCCGGGCCCCGTGGGCGGCTCTACTTCGCGCTCGGCAACGCCGGTCCGCACGTCGTCACCGACGGGAGCGGCTGGACGCTGCGCTCGGGCAGCCTGTATCGCGATGGGGGCGCGCAGTCGGCCGACAACAAGCCCGGCCTGGTGAGCGACGACGGCAAGCTCTACACCGGCGGCCTGATCCTCTCGGTGAACCCCGATGCGACCCACCTGGAGGTCGAGGCGCACAACTTCCGTAACCCCTACGAGGTCGCCGTCGATCGTCACGGCGAGCTCTACACCTTCGACAACGACGACGAGGTTGCAGCCTGTCGCGCCACATGGGTCCTGCGCGGGGGCAACTACGGCTTCTTCGCGGCGGATGGCTCGCGCACCTGGCGCGCGGACCAGCGTCCGGGGCAATCGATCCCGAGCGCGCAGTGGCATCAGGAGGATCCCGGCGTCGTGCCGGGCGGCACGCTCACGGGTACCGGCGGCCCGACGGGAGTCGCGCTGTACGAGCAGGGCCTGCTCGAGCGGTGGTTCCACGGCCAGCTGCTGGCCGCGGACGCGGGCCGCGGGACCGTGTTCGCCTTCGAGCGCGTGCGCGACGGCGCAGGCTTTCGTCTGGAGCCGCGTCCGCCGGTCATCGCGAGTCGTGCGCAGCGCGAAGGCGAGAGCGCGCGCTGGTTCCGGCCGAGCGACGTCGAGCTCGCTCGCGACGGGACGCTCTTCGTCGCCGACTGGTACGACCCGGGCGTGGGCGGGCACGGCATGCAGGACCTGCGCAACCATGGCCGCATCCTGCGCGTGGCGCCGAAGGAGAAGGGAACCGTCGCGGCGGGCGAGCTCCCCGAGCTGCCCAGGGTCGACACGCGCCTCGACATCCTGCGCGCGCAGCGGGGAAAGCCCATGGAGCAGGCCAGGCAAACCCTGCTCGCACTCGCACGCTGGTTCGACGGCAAGGATGCCGTGTACCGCGAGGCGTTCGGGCTCGCCTGCGAGGGCAAGGAGGAGGAGGTGTTCGCGCTGCTCGCCCAGGCCCTCGGCGACGTGCCTTCGAAGTGGAGCCCACAGTTCGCCGGGCTCGCCTGGCGCTTGCACCCGCCGAGCGCGGTGCCGGCTTTCGTCGAGCGGGCGATGAACGCGTCACTGGCGCAGGACCCGCGCAAGCAATCGATCGACGCCCTCGCTTTCGTGAAGACGAAGGAGGCGGCCGAGGCGATGGCGAACCTGGCGCTCGCGTCGCCCGAGGACCTGCGGCCGTACGCGCGCTGGTGGCTCGAGAACCGGTTGACGAACGACTGGGCGGGCTGGGTCGAGCGCGGCGCGTTCGGTGGCAGGCTCGCGGACGCCGAGCTGGCCTGGAAGAGCGGCGTCGTGCGCACGGGGAAGTACGAGGTCGACCTCGACGTGCGCGGCGTCACGAAGCTTTGGCTGGTCGTCACGGAGGGCGAGCACGGCAACTCCTACGACTGGGCCGACTGGCTCGCGCCACGCTTCGAGGGTGCGGGCAAGACGACGAAGCTCCTCGAGCTCGATTGGCTCGAAGCGCGCACGGGCTGGGGCGCGACGTACGAGGGCAAGAGCGCCGAAGGCGGGCCGCTGGCGGTCGACGGCAAGGAATACACCGACGGCCTCGGCACGCATGCGCGCTCCGAGATCGCCTACATCGTGCCCCGAGGCGCCGAACGCTTCCGCGCCACCGCCGCGCCGGACGACATGGGCTCGAAGCGCGCAGGCTCGACCAACGAGCTCGAGTTCCAGGTGTGGCTCGAGCGCCCGCCGACTCGGGAGAAGGTCGAGCGGCTCGTCGCGGCGGCTTTCGGGATGCGCAAGAGCCCCGCGGAAAGCCTCGATGCGCTACGCGAGCTCGCGCTCGACCCGCAGGGCGGCCTGGTGCTGATCCAGAAGGCCGAGCGCACCGCGCTCACGCCGGCCCAGCACGCGCTCGTCGCCGAGCTGATCTTCCAGAACCGAGACCTCGGCGTCCGGGCGCGCGCGAGCGCGTTGTTCCAGCGCTCCGGCGAGCGTCCGCGGCCTTCGGTCGCGAGCCTGCTGGCCCTGGAGGGCGACGCCGCGCACGGCCGCGACCTCTTCCTCGACCCGCGCGCGCAGTGCTCGACCTGCCATGCCTTCACGCTCGGCGGCCGGCGCAAGGGCGGCGACATCGGACCGGAGCTCACGGGCGTGCGCACCAAGTTCGATGCCGCGCACCTCTTCGACGCGCTCCTGAACCCGAGCGCGGAGATCGCGCACGGCTTCGAGACCTGGCGCGTCGAGACCAAAGACGGCGAGCTCGTGGCCGGTTTCCTTCTCGCCGACGGGCCGACGCTGATCCTCAAGGACACGCAAGGCAAGCGCCACGCGCTCGCGGCCGACGAGATCGACGAACGCAGGCAGGAAAAACTCTCGGTCATGCCCGACGGCGTCGCCGCGGGGCTCAGCGATCAGGAGCTCGCCGACCTGGTCGCCTTCCTGCGCGCCGATCCCTCGCGCGAGCCCGAGTTCGGGCCCGACATCGCCATCTTCGACGGGCGCGATTTCCGCGGCTGGGCCTTCTACCTCGACGCGTCCGACGCGGAGTTCGCCGACGTGTGGTCCGTGCGCGACGGCGTGATCGTGTGCAAGGGCAACCCGATCGGCTACCTCCGCACCGAGGCCGAGTACACGAACTTCGAGCTCACCCTCGAGTGGCGCTTCGACCCCGCGCTCGGCCCCGGCAACTCCGGCGTGCTGCTGCGCACGGTCGGCGCCGACCAGGTCTGGCCGCAGAGCATCGAGGCCCAGCTCCAGCACCAGAACGCGGGCGACATCTGGAACATCGGCGAGTTCCCGATGGCCGTGGACGAGGCGCGCAGCGACGGCCGTCACACCGCGCGGCGCGCACCGTGTTCCGAGAAGCCACTAGCCTGGATTTCCACGGGCGCCAATCTACCTGACACGCAGTCGTCGCGTGGCCTGGCGCGCTAGGCGTTCAGCTTGAGCGTTGCGCCGTCCCACCAGGGAACGGCGATGGTCTTCTT
>JANOGB010000011.1:0-32907 GCA_031413955.1 Planctomycetota bacterium
CGCTCGGAACACCTCGCCCTATCGCAGACAATGGAGCGCCGGGACCAGCTCATGGCCCGCTACGACGAGGAGATCGCCTATCTCGATCACGAGCTCGGGCTGTTCTTCGGCGCGCTCGAGCGCCTCGGCCTGCTCGAGCGCTCGTGGATCTTCGTCACCTCCGATCACGGCGAGGCCTTCGGCGAGCACGGCGTGCTCGAGCATGGCACCACGGTCCACAACGAGGTCACGCACGTCCCGCTGATCGTCTTCCCGCCCGCGGGCGTCACCCTCGCGATCACGAGCGACCCGGTCAGCCTGGTCGACGTGGCCGCGACCGTGGCCGCGATCGGCGGCGTCGAGCTCCCGGGCGCTGGCCGTGATCTGCGCGCACTCCTGAACAGCGGCACGCACGCCACCGCGATCGAGTTCTACGGCGACCCGGTCAAGGCCGCGACCCTCGGTGCGCTCGCCAAGCGGCCGGCGCGCGCCGTCGTGCTCGGGCGCCACAAGCTGATCGCGCTCGCGGACTCGTTCCAGCTCTTCGACCTGGAAGCCGACCCTGGCGAGAACGTCGACCTCGCCAGCGCGCTGCCGCGCCTGGTCGAGCACATGCAGTCGTTCTTGCCCGAGTTCGGGGCGCCGACCTTCCGCTCGGACGGCGAGGCGCCCGCACCGGAGGCTCTCGACGCCCTGCGCGGGCTGGGCTACGCGGGCGGGCTATGATCTTCTATTCCCTGGAGTCTGCGCAGGACGCAGCGATTCCGCCCGGAAGAGCACACCACAGAGGCACAGAGGACGCAGAGGCTCGCAGAGAAAAGCGGGAAGAAGAAGGGGCCTCCGGATCGTCGACTTCCGAGAGCCGAAGCCCCGGAGGCCCCTTCCCTTTCTTCCTCCGTGAGCCTCTGCGTCCTCTGTGCCTCCGCGGTGCGTTTGGGTTGCGGGCGTAGCCCGCGCTGAGGCTCCGTGAAGGAATCCCGCGCCGCCTCCGAGCTCAGCAGGATGCGCCGTGGCGTCGTTGCGCCTCCTCCGAGTATGGCCGTGCTGGCTCTCGGCTGGCGGGGATTCCTTCAGGGACCCTGAACCGGCGCGACGCCTGGTAGCTCGGTCCGCTTCTCTTGCGCGTGGCGTAGGGCCAGCGCCAGCGAGAACAGGTACACGAAGAGGAACAGTCCGAGGCAGTACTCCTTCGTCTCGCCCGGGCTGAAGTCGAGCAGGTAGGGCAGCGGGCGATCGAGGATCTCGAACACCTTCTTCGGCAGGCTGACCGTCACCACCAGGATCGCGGCCGGCATGCACTCGAAGGACGGCCAGACCCAGCCCCAGGGGTCGGCGCTCGCGAAATCACGACCGGCGATGCCGCGCGCACGCCGCACGAGCGGCGCGATCACGCCTCCGGCCAGTGCGGCCAGCGTGAGGATCAGGCGCGGGAGCTGATCCAGCAGCTTCTCGAAGAACGGGTCGTTGTGCAGGTTGAACTCGCCCTGGTCGTTGCGCGCCGCGATGCTCTCCGGGGGCGTGAAGCCCAGCCAGTGCTGGCCCCAGCTCGCCTCCTCGCCTGCGAAGAAGAAGAGACCTGCCGCGACGACGAGCGTGGCCGTTCCGAAGAGCCGCCAGCGGACTCGCCCGCGCCGGCGGAAGCACAGGCAGGTGCACACCAGCGCTGCGAGCAGGAAGACGATCGTCAGGTTCTCGACCAGGCCGAGTTCGCCGCGCATCCACTCCAGGTAGAGCTCCTCGTCGATGGCCTTGGTCACCATCTGGGCCGCGATGATGGCCGGACCCGCCCACAGCCACAGCCAGACGGGAACGCGCTGGATGGAGCGAGTCATGAGCGTGCCCTCATGCGCGAGCCAGGGCCGCGCCTGCCCGGGGCCGGTGCGAGCTCGGGGGCGCTGCGAGGAAATCGGCGATGCGCTCGCTGACCCGGCCGTCGGTCGGTCCGATCAATGCCGCCACGCAGCGGCGCCGGGCCTCGCGGAAGCGAGCGGGATCGGCCAGCTCCGCGGCGACGATTGCGCGCAGGTCGCGGTAGCGCGGCGCGTGCGCGGCCATCGCGCGATGGGGCTCGATCGAGGCATCCAGGCGCCGTCTCAGGCGGTAGCGCAGCGGTCCGCGGCGCGTCCAGTGCACCCACAGGAAGTCGCACCACACGATCGGGCGGTCGAGCACGGCGAACTCGAACAGCACGCTGGACTCGTCGCTGATCAGGAGATCGGCCGTGGTCATGTAGGGCAGCGGATCGTACTCGTCGTAGGCGGCCACGTGCACGTTGGGCGCGCGCGACCAGAGCTCCATCAGGCGCCGGTGGCTCTTCTTCTTGCCGCCGAAGAACGAGAGCGAGTGCGGCTTGACGAGCAGGTTGAAGTCGGCGAAGTGCTGCGGGAACTCCTCGGCCATCTTCGGGAACGAGCTCGGCATGTGCGTGGGCGCGTAGAGCAGCGTCTTCTTGGCCGGGTCGAGCCCGAGCGCGGCCAGGTCGAGGCGCGGACGCTCTGGCTCCGGGTAAGAGAAGGGATCGACCTTGGCATAGCCGACCGCGGCCAGGCTCGCGTCCGGGAAGAGCGCGCGCAGGCGCTGTTCGTAGTGTGGGCCCTCGACGAAGCGCACGTCCATCTCCATCAGCGTCGGGCTGTAGACGTCGGTCTTCGTGCCGATGCCGTGGTAGAGCTGCGCGGTGCGCGTCTCGGGTGCGAGCTCGGCCAGGTAGCCGTAGCCGTTGCCGAAGACGATCCAGTCGGGGCGCTCCGTGCGGTACCAGGCCAGGCCCTCCTCTCTCGTCGCGAACCAGCGCACGGGGAGCTGCAAGCGCTCGACGGCTTTCTTGACGGCCGCGAGCTGGGTCGGGCGGTTCTCGTAGAGCGCGAAGCGGCACTCGACCCCGCGCGCGCGCAGGACCCGGGCGACCGGCAGGTACTGCGTCAGGAAGTAGAGCTCGCGCGTGTCGAAGAAGACCTTCATCGGGAGTGCTGGCGGGAGCAGGGCGAGCAGAATACGCTCTCGACGCGGGCCTTCCAGGAGCTCCGCGACGACGATGACGCGAATACGCCAGGCCGTGATCCTCGGCGCAGGCATGGGCGTGCGCCTGAAAGAGCTCGGGCAGCACACCCCCAAGGGCTTCCTGCGCCTCGGGGAGCGTCCGATCGTGACCGAATCCGTCGAGCGCCTGGCGGCCGAGGGCATCGAGCGCATCGTCATCGCCACCGGCCATCATGCCGAGCTCTACGAGGAGCTGGCGCGCTCCAGGCCCGGGTTGATCACGACCCGGCACAATCCGCGCTACGCCGACAGCGGCAGCCTGTACTCGCTGTGGTGCCTGCGTGCCGAGCTGGCCGAGGACTTCCTGCTGCTCGAATCGGACCTGATCTTCGAACGCCGCGCTCTGCGCGAGGCGCTTGCGCACCCGAGCCCGGACGTGCTGCTCGTCTCCGAGCCGACCGGCGCGCGCGACGAGGTGTGGGTCGAGGCGCGCGAGGGCAAGCTCGTCAACATGTCCAAGGACCGCGCCGTGCTCGGTGCGTCGATCGCCGGCGAGCTCGTCGGCATCACCAAGGTCTCGCAACCGTTCTTGCGAGAGATGCTGGCGGTGGGGGAGCGGCTCTTCCGCGAGACGCTGAAGGTCGACTACGAGCTCGAAGGCCTGGTCCAGGCCGCGCGCGCGCGACCGATGCCGATCCACCTCGTCCCGGATCTGGTGTGGGCCGAGATCGACGACCTCCACCATCTCGAGCGCGCTCGGGAGCGCGTCTATCCCGAGCTGCTCCGCCGCGATGCCCTGCCGGCGGGCTGCTGAAGGCTTGCCCCGTCCAACCCTGTTACGGCTGGCCCGCGTCGAACCTCGGTGTGAGCCAGCCCTTGCCGAGGCCTTGCGAACCGGGGCGTTCGCACCGGAACTGGCACGCCCGTTGCCTGTCGGCGGTACCTCTTGCCCTGTGGACCTCGTCGTTCGGTCCGCCGTCTCCCTTCGCCGACCATGAACTCCACAGCTGCTCGACGAGTTCTTGCGCTCCTCCTCCTTGCGCTTCCTGCCGCGGCCCAGAACCACAAGCTGAATGGTCCACTGTGGCGCGAATTCGGCTTCGGTGGTTTCGATGGCCCGCAGACGAGCTCCGACGGGGAGTACCTGGTCTACTCCGTCTTCTCCACCGATCGGTTCGGCCACGGGGGTGCCCGCGAGCTCCATTCGCTACCGACCAGTGGCGAGCAGGATCCAATCCGGTTGACGGAGGCGGGGGGGCCAGCCGATTACGTGCAGATCACCCTCAAGGGGACGAGCATCCTCTATCTGGGCGATCGGGACGCGAATGGCTCGCGCGACCTTGTGGTGGAACCGATCGACGGCAGCAAGCCGCCCGTCGTCCTCAACCCTCCGCTCGATGCGAATAGGAACGTGTCCTGGTTCTACGAGAGCCGCGATGGCCTGCACGTGCTGTACGTCGCGGATCAGGACGCCGACGAGCGCTTCGAGCTCTTCAGCGTGCTGCTCGCCGGAAGCGCAGCGCCTGTGAAGATCAACGGCCAGCTCGCTCCGGGCGGTGACGTGCAGTGGCTCTCGCTCTCGAACGACGGCCGGTTGGCGGTCTACTCGGCCGATCAAGACACGGACGACGTGGCGGAGCTCTTCGTCGTGCCCGTAGACGGAAGCCAGCCTGCCCGCAAGCTGTCCGTGCCGCTCGTCCCGGGCGGCGACGTGTACGCGTACTCCATCCAGTTCGACTCCGACGCATTCCGAGTGCTCTACCTCGCCGATCAGGAAGAGAACGAGCGCTACGAGCTCTTCTCGGTCGCGACCGACGGCAGCCAGCCTCCCAGGAAGCTCAACGGGCCACTCGTACCTGGCGGTGACGTGGGCGCGAGATACGGATACTTCTATCCCTACTTCACGCTCAGCCCCGATGGGCGTTCCATCGTGTACAGCGCCGACCAGGACACGGACGACCGCTTGGAACTCTACGGCGTGCCCGTCGACGGCAGCCGGGCCGCGGTGAAGCTGAGCGCGGAATCGGACCGAGACGTCTTTCTGTCGATCCTGAGCTACGACTCGGCCTGGGCGGTCTACCAGTCGGACCCGAGCGGCACGGACGCGTACGAGCTCTTCAGCGTGCCCATCGACGGCTCCGCTCCGGCGCGCCGGATCAGCGGTCCGATGGCTCCAGGGGGTAGCGTTTCCATGAACCCGCAGGTCAGCTTCGACAGCTTGGTAGTGGTTTACCGGGCCGATCAGGATGCGGACGAGGTGCACGAGCTCTACAGCGCACCGATCGACGGCAGCGCGCCACCGGTCAAGCTGAACGCGCCGCTTGCGCCGGGTGGCGATGTAGGTCTTGGCCCGTACTCCCCGGGCTTCTGGGTGATGAAGGACGGCGTTCTGTACCAGGCGGACCAGGAGCAGGGCGACTTCTTCGAGCTCTACTTCGCCCCGATTGCTGGCGGAGTCGCCCCACGCAAGCTGGCATCCGGCCCCGTGGGCTCCGTCTCTCCAAGCCTGTCGCACGTGCAGTCGCCGCCTGCGGACTTCGGTCAGGTGCTGTTCTCGCGGGCAGATGAGGTGCTGTTGGTCGGAGTCGATCCCGGAGCTCAGCCGAGGGTACGCGCCGTGCTCGAGCCGGTGGTGGTCGGCGACGTCTATGACTTCGACCTCGTCCCGGCGGGAGAGCGCGCGGTGTACCTCGCTCGCGAAGAGGGAGACGAGGATCCGCACTCCTACACCGTGCCTACGTCCGAGGGGCAAGAGCGCTTGCCGTTCCACCCGGAGCTCATCATCACACCGCGTACTTCGCGTCTCGTCCCGGATGGCAGTCGCCTGGTGTTCCTCGCTCGCCCAGGCCCGAACGGGACGCTCGGCGTCTACAGCGCGCGGGCTGACGGAACGGGGACGGCGGCAGAGCTCAGTGTCTCCCTCGGCGCGTTCTCCGTGAGCTACCTGGGCGACGAGACGTTCGGGATCACTGCGGACGGACGAAACGTGCTCTTTTTCGCGCTCGCTGGGGGTGAGACAGGCCTGTTCAGCGCACCGGTGGACGGCCGTTCACAGGCCATCCACCTGAGTGCCGCGCTCCCCTCCCGGGCGGAAGTCGCCCGTGGTCTGAAGATCAGCGCGGATGGAAGCAGGGTCGCCTTCCGGAGCCCGAGCCCGAGCTCAGGCCACCTGTACACCGCTCCGATCGACGGCAGCGCGCCGGCACGGCTCGTCAGCACGAATGTCCTGGAAGACTTCCAGATCGACGCGCGTGGCGAGCGGGTCGTGTTCCGCAATTACGGCGGCAAGAACGAGCTCTTTGTCGCGCCCACGGACGGCAGCGCCCCGCCGCTACGGCTCAACGCGCCGATGCCGCCACCCCGCGATGTGACCGCCTTCGCGCTCGCCCCGGACGGGACCCGTGTCGTTTATCTGGCTGACCAGGCCGTTGACCAGACGTTCGAGCTCTTCAGTGCGCGGATCGAGGGCAGCCTCCCGCCCGTACGATTGCACCCGGCTCTGGCCGCGGGGCAAGACGTGGAGTCCGACTTCCAGATCTCGAGCGACAGCCGGCGCGTCGTCTATCGCGCCGATGTCCTCGTCGACTGGCAAGCCGAGCTCTTCAGCGTGCCCATCGACGCAAGCCGTCCGCCGGTCCAGCTCAACGGGACTCTCGTCTCGGGTGGCCGCGTGCAGGACTACCGCATCAGTCCCGACGGGAAGCGCGTCGTCTACATGGCTGACCAGCAGACCTACGGTGTCGTGGAGCTGTTCAGCACTCCGATCCAGGGTTCCCTTGGGCGAGTGAAGCTCAGCCGTCCACTCGTCCCGGGCGGCGACGTGTGGTCGTTCCAGATCAGCGCCGACTCGCGCACGGTCGCCTTCACCGCCGCGCGCGACGCCGCGCCTCCGCCTTGGCAGCCTGGGCCGCCGGGGGGGAACCCATGGCCCCGGCTCACGCTACTGGCCGCGCCCATCGGCGAGGCGAAGGCCGTGGAGCTGGCCGGACCCTTCCAGGGCGGCGGTTCCGTGCAGGACTACCGCATCAGCGCCGATGGCGCCGTCGTTGCGTATCTCGCTGACCAGGACGAGCTCGGCGTGGTCGAGCTCTTCGCCGCGCGGCGGACGTTCGTTCCGCCAGCTACGAAGCGCTGAGAGGCGGCTCGCTTCTTGCCAAGAATCGGCGTGGGCCCACCGTTCTTCGGGCACGCAAAGGAGCTTCAGCATGTCGCGCGCGTTCTCGGTCGCCTTCGTTCTTTTCCTCTCGAGCCTTTCCTTCCAGTCGCAGGTTCAGGTCCGCCCCTTTCCGCAAGCGGTACGCATGACGCAGATGGTCGTGCGCGTGGCGGTGGTCGACGGCGTCGCCTCCACGACCCTGGAGCAGACCTGGCGCAACGACGGCGGGGGTGAGGCCGAGGCGACCTGGATCCTGCCGCTGCCGAGCGGCGCCGTGGCCGACGGCTTCACCATGACGGTGAATGGCGTTCCGATGGCGGGCGAGGTGCTCGGCGCGGACGAGGCGCGCGGGGTGTACGAGAGCATCGTGCGCAGCCGGCGCGATCCGGGCCTGCTCGAGTTCTTCGGGCGCGGCTGCCTGCGCGCGCGCATCTTCCCGATCCCGGCCATGGGCGAGGTCAAGGTCGTCGTCGGCTTTCGCGCGCTCCTGCCGGAGCGCCTGGGGGTGCGCAACTGGAGTTTCGCGCTGCGCGCGGCGGGCGCCGAGGGGCTGGCGCCGGAGCGAATCGTGCTCGATCTCTCCATCCGCTCGAAGAAGCCGATCAAGAACGCCTTCGCGCCGCTGGCCGCGATCCAGGTGATCCAGAAGGACGACCACGAGGTGCGCGCTTCGTTCGAGGGCTCGCCCGCGGCGCTCGCGGGCGGCGAGCTCTCCGTCTACTACGGCCTCTCGGAGGCGGAGTTCGGGCTCGACCTGCTCACGCACCGCGGCGCGGCGGACGCCGAGGGCACGTTCTTGATGCTGATCTCGCCCAAGCGCGAGTGGCAGCGGCAGGAGACGCTGAGGAAGTCGATCGTGTTCGTGCTCGACACCTCGGGCTCGATGGAGGGCAAGAAGATCGAGCAGGCGAAGAACGCGCTGAAGCTCTTCCTGCAGTCACTCGCGAGCGACGACCTGTTCGATGTCGTGCCCTTCGCGACCGAGCCCGAGCCCTTCTTCGGCGCGCGCGTCCCCGCCAGCCCGGAGAAGATCGCCGAGGCCCTGGCGCGCGTCGAGCGCATCACCGCCGCCGGCGGCACGAACATCGACGGCGCGCTGGCGGCCGCGCTGCGCGGTGTGGGCGAGGCGGACGGGCGTGTGCCGATCGTCGTGTTCCTCACCGACGGCGAGCCGACGGTAGGCGAGACTGTCCCGGACAAGATCCTGGCCGCCGTGCGCGAGAAGAATGCCCTGCGGGCGCGACTGTTCGTGTTCGGCGTGGGCGCCAGCGTGAACACGCACCTGCTCGACTCCATCGCCTCCCAGAACGGTGGCGCACGTGACTACGTGCGCGAGGAGGAGAGGATCGACGAGAAGACGCGCGCTCTGTTCGCCAAGCTCTCGCACCCGGTCATGACCGACCTCGCGCTCGTGATAGACGGGCTCATGCCCGTCAAGGTCGTGCCGGAGAGACTGCCCGACCTGTTCGCCGGCGATCGGCTCGAAGTCTTCGGCCGCTACGGCGCCGAGGGCGCGCACGCGATCCGGCTCTCCGGCATGGTCGGCGGCGTGCGCCGCGAGTTCGTGTACGAGGGCACCTTCGCGCGCGAGACCACGCTCGAGACGGCCTTCCTGGCGCCGCTGTGGGCCGAGCGCCGCGTGGGCGTGCTGCTCGACGCGATCCGCCTGAACGGTGCGAATCCGGAGCTCGTGGGCGAGGTCGAGCGCCTCGGGCGCGAGTACCGCATCGTGACGCCGTACACCTCGCACCTGGTGGTCGAGCCCGGGCTGCGGCGTTTTGCCAACGTGCCCGCGTCGGGGGCGAGTGGGCGTGTCGGTGGTGGTGACAGCGACGGTTTTTTCCTCGGTCACGCCGAGCGCGCCGAGCCAAATTCCATGGACGAGCTGGCGCTCGAGCTCAGCCGCCGGGGCGTGCTGCCCGTCGACGCACCGCAGGCAGAGCTCGTCGCGCTTGCACGGCGCGTTTCCGGAGAGCTCCAGGAGTCCGAGCGCGCGCTGATGAGCCTCAACGGCTCCGCCACTGGTGCTCAGGCCGTCGACGACAGCATCTACCTCGCCCGTCTCATGACCGGCCGGCGCGAGAACACCCCGAGCGCGCTCCTCGAGCTCTTCACGCGCCGCGTCCAGGACAAGACCTTCGTGCTGCGGAGCGGCGTGTGGGTCGACCAGGCTCTGGGCGAGAACCCGCCGGCCGAGCGCAGGCGCGTCGAGGCCTTCTCGGCCGAGTACTTCGCCTTGATCGCGGCCAAGCCCGCGCTCGCGCCGTACCTGTCGTTGAGCTCGCGCCTGATCGTGAAGCTCGGAAGCGACGTGTACGAGATCGTCGCGCCGCTGTAGCGCGCGGGCCACGGATCTGCCGGGCGGGTATCATGGAGCGTCGTGCTGGCCGTTACGATCCTCCTCACGGCACTCCCTGCCCCGCCCGGCGACCCGCCGACGTTCGCGCGTGACATCGCGCCGATCGTGTTCGCGCGCTGCGCGCCGTGCCACCACCCGGGCGAGGCGGCGCCCTTCGCGCTGCTCTCCTATGCGGACGTGAAGAAGCGCGCGCAGCAAATCGTGCGCGTGACGGCGAGCCGCTTCATGCCGCCCTGGCTGCCGGCCGCGGGCGAGAACCACTTCGAGGGCGATCGCTCGCTCTCGGCGGAAGAGATCGACGCCTTCCGCCAGTGGCTCGAGGCGGGCGCGCCCGAGGGCGATCCGGCCGCGCTCCCGCCGGCGCCGGTCTTCTCCACCGGCTGGCAGCTCGGCGAGCCCGACCTCGTGCTGACGATGCCCGAGACCTACACCGTGGCGGCCGAGGGCCGCGACGTCTATCGCAACTTCGTCATCCCGCAGCCGGCCGAGCGCAGCCGCTACGTTCGCGCGCTCGAGTTTTGGCCCGACAACCGCGCCGTGCTGCACCACGCGGTGCTGTTCGTCGACGGCTCGCGCCACGCACGCAACGAGGATCGACGCGACCCCGAGCCGGGCTATCCGGCCATGGGTCTCGGAATCTTGCGCCCGCCCAACGGGCAGTTCGTGAGCTGGACGCCCGGCAAGGGCGCGCAGCGCTACGAGGAGGGCATCGCCTGGACGCTCGACGAGACGCTCGACGTGGTGCTGCAGCTCCACCTGCGGCCGACGGGCAAGCCCGAGCCGATCCGCGCGTCGGTCGGGCTGTATTTCAGCGACGTGCCGCCGACGAAGCACCCGCTCGCGATTCGCCTCTGGTCGCGCGAGATCGACATCCCGGCTGGTGATCCGGCCTACGTGGTCGAGTGCGCGTACACGTTGCCGGTCGACGTGGTCGTCTACGGCGTCTATCCACACGCGCACTACCTCGGCAAGGATCTGCGCGGGTGGGCGACGTTGCCGGACGGCAGCGAGCGCACGCTCATCCACATCCCGTCCTGGGACTTCAACTGGCAGGAGGAGTATTTCTACGACGAGCCCATCGCTCTGCCCGCGGGCACGCTGGTGCGGATGCGCTACGTCTACGACAACTCGGCCGACAACCCGTTCAATCCGAATCAGCCGCCGAAGCCCGTGCGGCACGGTTTCCAGTCCACCGACGAGATGGCCGAGCTGCAGCTCCAGGTGCTGACCAGCGAGTGGGACCGGCCGCTCCTGTACCACGATTTCGTGCAGCTCTCCTACGCCGTCGACCAGAAGAACGTCGAGCGCGGCCTGGCGCAGAAGCCGAACAGCCTCGCGCTGCGCGACGAGGTCTTCAAGTACTGCCTGCGGCGCGGCGACGGCGAGGGCGCGCTGGCGCAGGCGCGCAAGATGGTCGAGCTCACGCCCGGAGCCGTGGAGGCGCTGACGCGCCTGGCGCAGGCGTACCTGCTGCTCGGCGACCACGAGCAGGCGATCCAGGCCCTCGAGCGGGCGCTCGCGCTCGAGCCCGAGACCGGCAAGCCGTTGTTCGTGCTGGGGCGCGCGCACGAGCTCGCCGGGCGCGAGGATAAGGCGCTCGAGTTCTATCGCCAGGTGCTGCAGCGCGACCCGCGCAGCTTCATGGCCAACGGCGCGGTGGGCGAGGTCCTGGCGCGCCGTGGAGAGCGCGTCGCGGCCGTGCAGCACTTCGAGAGCGCGCTGGCGGCCAACCCCGAGCACCTGCTCGCGCTGTGGAACCTGGCGCGCATCGATCTCGACCAGGAAAAACTCGCGCGTTCCAAGGAGCGCTGCCAGCAAGCGCTCGAGATCGCCGCCGACGAGAGCGGGCCACACTTCGTGCTCGGTCTGATCGCCGAGGCCGAGGAGAAGCACGACGACGCGCAGCGGCGCTTCGAGCTGGCCGTGCGCTTCGCCCCCAAGAACGCGGAGTTCCGTGTCGCCCTCGAGGCCGCCCTCGGGCGCGCGCGCGCGCGCAGCGACGCCGCGCAGCGATGAACGCCTGGGCCGCGCGCCGCTTTGCAGTCGTCGCCTCCGCTCTGCTGCTCGCGACGGGGTGCGCGAGCACGTCGGTGAGCGACCTGGCCGGGCATCCGCTCGATCCGCTGGCGGAGTCCGATGCGCGCGCCGTCGTGCTGCTGTTCACCGACCCGGAGTGCCCGATCTCGAACGCCTTCGCACCCGAGGTGTGCCGCCTGCACGCCGAGTTCGCACCGCAAGGCGTGCGCTTCTATCTCGTCTACGCCGACGGCACGCGCCGGGTGGAGGACCTGCGCGCCCACGCCGCCGCCTTCGGCTACCCGATGCCGGCCCTGCGCGACGCGGAGCAGGAGCTCGCGCGGCGCTGCGGTGCGACGCTCACGCCGGAGGTGTGCGTCTTCCGGAGCGGCGCGCTCGTCTACCGCGGCCGCATCGACGATCGCTACGTGGACTTCGGCAAGCTTCGAGCCGCGCCGACGGCGCGCGACCTGCGCGCTGCGCTCGAGGCCGTACTGTCCGGACGGAACCCGGCGCGACCGTGGCCGCCCGCGATCGGCTGCGCGATCCCCGAGCCATGAGGGAGGGTGGGATCGCGCTCCCGCAGGGGGGTGCCTTCGCCCCGCCTTCGCCCCCACCCTAGTTTTTTTGTTCGTTTTCAGGAACCGAGGTGTTGAGTACTACGTTCGGTCCTCATTGTCTGGAGGTTCGATATGCCTAGGCCTGCCGTGTTGGTTCTCGGTTTGGTCCTTTTCACGGCGAATGCCAGCGCCCAGTTCGGCTCCGTCATCCGGTCGCTGAAGGTTGGCGACCAGATGGGCGGGTTCGGAGACCTGAGATTCCGAGACTTCTTTGGCTGCTCGGTTGCTCCGCTCGGCGACCTGAACGGGGATGGGGTCGCTGACCTGGCTGTCGGCGCATCGGGCGGTACCGCGATATGGATCCTGTTCCTGCGGGCAGATGGAACCGTCCAGACGTTCACCGAAATCAACTTGGGCGGAGGGGGCCGCTGGTACGGCCGGCGCCTGGCAGCGGTCGGGGATCTGGACGGCGACGGGCTCGGCGAGCTTGCCACGACCACGTCGAATGGGCTGTGGCTTCTGTTCCTGAACGCCGACGGCACATTGAAGAGCCTCGCGCAGAATCTCTTCTCGGATCCCGTGTTCGTGCCGGCGACCCAAGCGAGCTACTTCGAGTACACCGACAGCCTCATCCGAACCGGCGGGCTATGTGCGCTCGGTGATTTGGACGGCGACGGGATCGGGGACCTGGCAGTGGGCTCCCCGGGCGACCCGGAAGGCGTCCTTGGCGGCTTCCAGGTGGGCTCGATCTGGATCCTGCGGTTGAACTCGAACGGTTCCATCAAGGCGGCGCAGAAAATCGGCCAGACCCGAGGAGGCTTCCCAGGCGGGCTCCAATACGGCGACAGCTTTGGCAGCTCACTCACGCTCCTGGGCGATCTCGACTCCGACGGCAGTCCCGAGATCGGCGTGGGATCCGCCGGGGGCCCGACCCTCGGACGGTTCTGGGTGCTCTCGCTCGATCCGAGCGGGATGACGCTGGATGCGGATGCCTTCGGTGCGGGGAACTACAGCCTGCGCATCGGAGGATCGGAGTTGTTCCCTAACGAAGGCTATGCCGC
This sequence comes from Planctomycetota bacterium, assembly GCA_031413955.1. Classification (GTDB taxonomy): domain Bacteria; phylum Planctomycetota; class UBA1135; order UBA1135; genus JABFRZ01. The sequence goes on from JANOGB010000011.1 coordinate 13,111, forward strand.
GCTGGGGGACTTGGATGGCGACGGCGTCTCGGAGGTAGCCATGAGCTTCGCCCAGCGCAATTTCCCGGGCGCACCGCAGAACGATGGTGGCTTTGCGGTCGGATTCCTGCGCGCCGACGGCAGCGTGAGGAAGCGTCTGGCAGTGGGCAAACACCGCGGTGGTTTCGGGATCGTGGTGGGCGGCAACCGGTTCGGAGAGTGCTTCGCATCGCTCGGGGATCTGGATGGCGACGGCGCGCAGGAGATCGCCGTGGGTGGGCCCCAGGAGGACGGCAGCGGCGCGGTCTGGATCCTCTCGCTCGATCCGGACACGCAGCGCAACGGCTCGGGCGTGAACCCGGTGACCCTGACCCAGGCGAGCGAGCCCGTCTTCGGTGCCAGCTGGACCGCCACGCTCGATTGCAGCGCCCACACGAGCGGCATCGCGGCTCTGTGGGGCTTCGACCGGGCCAGATCGGGGGTCTTCACTCCGTACGGAGAGGTGCTCATCGAGGGCAACCGCGTGTTCCAGCTCCTGGGTCTCCACGCCTCGGGCCCGGTGGTCTTCACGCGTACTCTGCCCCCGCCCAGCGTCGCGTTGATCGATCTGCCGATCTTCATCCAGGGCGCGTGCTCGGGCGCACCCGGTGCGCAGCTCAGCAACGCGCTGGACGTGCTGATCGGAGAGTAGCTCGCGTCACGCAGCGCGGCGGCGGCGCAGGAGGCGTTCGCGGAAGCGCTCCGCGAGCACGTCCACGTTCGGCGGCTGGAGCACGGTCAGGTGCCCGCCCGGCACGCGCACGACCTCGACGCCGCCGAGCGCCACGCGGTCCCAGCCCAGCATGCTGCCTAGGCCCAGGAACGGGGACTGGAAGCGCGAGCGGAAGAGCGTGATGCGGCCCGGGTAGGCCTGCGGGCGGTAAGCGAGGACCGCGCGCCAGTGGCGCTCGGCGATGCGGCGGTTGTTCTCGGGCCAGTGGGACATCTCGACCACGTCGGCCACGTCCATGGCTCCGGGCTGGGTCGCGAAGTCGGTCTCGGCGGCGCGCTCGGCGGGCGCCCTGCGGACGGAGGCACGTGCCGCCTTGGCCTTGCCCGTGACGAAGCGCAGCTTCTGGCGCAGCGCGCGCACGAGCTCCTCGGGATTGCGACGCATCTGATCGAAGGCCTCGCCCGGCATGTAGGGCACCCCGCGCAGGAAGGCGAAGACGCACGCGAGCCGGTCGAGCGCGCCCCGGTCGAGATTCGGCAGCGACGAGTCCAGGATGAACAGCATCGCGACCTCGTCACCGCGCCCGGTGAGCTGCTGCGCGATCTCGAACGAGACGATGCCGCCGAAGGAGTGTCCGCCGACGACGTAGGGCCCGTGCGGCGCGACCTTCTTCAGCTCCTCGATGTAGGCGCGCGCGTAGTCCTCGATCGCCGCCGGCCGGCCGAGCTTCGAATCCAGGTCGATCGCCTGCAGCCCGTAGAAGGGCTGATCCTCGCCCAGGCGCATTGCCAGCGTGCGCTGGTTGAGCACCGTGCCGCCCAGCGAGCACACGCAGAAGATGGGCGGCAGGTCGCCCTGGGGCTGGAGCTTGACCACCGCGCCGGAACGCTTCGAGCCGATGCCGAGGTGCAAGAGGCGCGTCTGCGCCACGAGTGTGGGTGCGTTGACCAGCTCGCCGAGCTCCAGCTCCTGGCCGAAGGTGTCGCGGATGGCTTGCACGAGCTTGACCGCCAGCAGCGAGTGTCCGCCGAGCTCGAAGAAGTCGTCGTCGGGCCCGACGCCCTCGACCCGCAGGACGCGCTCCCACAGCGAGGCGAGCAGTTTCTCCATCTCGTTGCGCGGGCGAACCGCCGAGCGGCTCTCGAAGCTCGGCTCGGGCAGTCGTTTGCGGTCCACCTTGCCGTTCGGGTTCATGGGCAGCGCCTCCAGGTGCAGGAAGGCGGCCGGGATCATGTAGTCGGGCAGCCTGCCGGCGAGCCATTCCGAGAGCTCGGCGGCGCTCGGCGGTTCCCCGTCCTGGGCCTCGAAGTAGGCCACCAGGTGCTTCTCTCCCTGGGGCGAGGAGTGGACCGTGACGAAGGCCTTGCGCACCTGTTCGTGCGTGCCGAGCAGCGTGGCGATCTCGCCCGGCTCGATGCGGTGGCCGCGGATCTTCACCTGGTCGTCGGTGCGGCCCAGGAACTCGAGCGCGCCACTCGCGAGCCAGCGCACGCGATCGCCGGTGCGGTACAGCGAACCTGGGCCGAAGGGATTGGCGACGAAGCGCTCGGCGTTCAGCTCCGGCCGCGCGTGGTAGCCGCGTGCGAGGCCGTCGCCGCCCGTGACGAGCTCGCCCGGCACGCCGATCGGCACCGGTGCGAGGCGCGTGTCGACGACGTAGACCTTGGTGTTCGCGATCGGACGGCCGATCGGGATCGAAGGCGCGTCGGGCCGCACCTCGCGCGGGATCGCGTGACAGCAGGTGAAGGTCGTGTTCTCGGTCGGACCGTAGCCGTTGATGAGCAGCACGGACGAGGGCAGGTGCGCATAGGCGCGGCGCACGTGCGCCACCGAGAGCGCTTCGCCGCCGGTCAGGCACTCCTCCACGCCGCTCAAGGCGCTCGGCCGCTCGTCGACCACGGAGTTGAAGAGCGCCGCGGTCAGCCACAGGCTCGTCACGTGTTGCTCGCGCAACACACGTTCGAGTTCCGCGGCCTCGGGGACACGCCCGGGATAGAGCACGAGCTTCGCGCCGTGTAGCAGCGCGCCCCAGATCTCGAGCGTGGAGGCGTCGAAGGAGATCGGCGCGAGCTGCAGCCACGTACGCGTCTCGTCGATGCGCGCGTAGTCCGTCGCGAAGACCAGCCGGCTGATCGAGCGCTGCAGGATCTCGACGCCCTTCGGCTGGCCGGTCGAGCCCGAGGTGTACATCACGTAGGCCAGATCTCCGCCGCCCGCGCGCGCCGGCAGATCGTCGTCCGGCACGTCCGCCAGGTTCGCCTGGCCGAGCACCACGATGCGCGCGCCCGTCACGGGCAGGCCGTTCGCGAGCCCTGCATCGACCAGCAAGACCTCGACGCCGGCGTCCGCGAGCATGAAGGTCAAGCGCTCCGCCGGATAGGCGGGATCGAGCGGCACGTATGCGCCGCCGGACTTGAGGATGGCGAGTAGCCCCACGACCATCTCGAACGAGCGATCGGCGCACAGCCCGACGCGGCTTTCGCGCTGCACGCCCTGCGCGATCAGGTGGCGGGCCAGGCGGTTGGCGCGCGCGTTCAGCTCGCGGTAGGTGAGCGTCTGGTCCTTCCAGACCACGGCGATCTCGTCGGGACGGCGCCGCACGCTGCGCTCGAACAGCACGGCGAGCGACAGGTCGCGCGGATAGCTCGGCGTCTGGCCGCTCCACTCTTCGACCAGGCGCGTGCGCTCGAGCGGACTCAGGAGCTCGAGCTCCCACACCGAGCGCGCCGGGTTGGCCAGGGCCGCGGCCAGCAGGTTCTCGAAGTGCTCGCCGAAGCGTTCCAGCGTGGCCGCGTCGAACAGGTCCGCCGCGAAGGTCAGGTCGAGCAGCCAGTCGCCCGGCCGCTCCTCGAGCGTGATCGCGAGGTCGGTCTTGGCGCTGCCGGTGTCGAGCTCCAGCGCGGGCACGAACTCGAGCCCGGCCGACGTGCGCGCAGGAGATGCGCGGCGCAGGCTGAAGAGCACCTGGTAGACCGGCGTCACGGACGGGTCGCGCTCGGCGCCGAGAGCCTCGACCAGGCGCTCGAACGGGAGGTCCTGGTAGGCGTGGGCGGCGAGGACGCGCGTCTTGGTGCGCGCCAGGCACTCGCGGAAGCTGGGCGCACCCTGCAGGTCGGCGCGGATCGCCAGCACGTTCAGGAACAGGCCGAGCATGGACTCGCTCTCGCTCGTCGTGCGCGCGGCGACGGGCGTGCCGACGACGAGGTCCTGGACGCCCGCGTAGCGCGCGAGCAGCACCTGGGCCAGGGCGAAGAGCGCCAGGAACGGCGTGGCACCTTCCGCGCGCGCCAGGGCACACAGCTCCTGGATGCGTTCGGCCGGGATCCGCCGTTGCACCTTGGCGCCGCGCCAGCTCGGCTGCGCCGAGCGCGGGCGATCGGTGGCGAGCTCGAGCACCGGCGGCGCGCCAGCGAGCTCGCGCTTCCAGAACTCGAGCGCGGCGGCATCCGCGTGCGCGTCCCGCCCGGCGAGCCAGGCCGCATGGTCGGCGTACTGCAAGTCGAGCGGCGCCAGGCACGAGCGCTTGCTGCACGCGAACGCGCCGTAGAGCTCGGTGAGCTCGCGCACGAAGAGGTCGAAGGACCAGCCGTCGAAGACGATGTGATGGACGTTGATGGCCAGCGTCGCGCGCTCGTCGCCCGTGCGCACGAGGAGCGCGCGGAACAGCGGTCCGCGCTCGAGGTCGAAGGGTGCGCGCGCGAACTCCTCCAGCGCCGCGCGAGCGGCGTCCGAGGAGGACGGATCCTGTTCCTTCGCGCGCAGGTCGAGCGTCTCGAGCGGCTCGAAGGGCGGCGCCACGACCTGCACGGGGACCGCGGCCTCGACCGGGAAGCGCGTGCGCAGGATCTCATGGCGCTCCACGATCTCGTTCAGGCTGCGGGCCAGGGCGGTGACGTTCAGCGGGCCGGAGAGCGGCAGGGCGAAGGGGACGTTGTAGAACGGGCTCTTGGGCGCGAGCTGCTGCAGGAACCACAGGCCGCGCTGGTTCGGAGCCAGGGGCGCGGGTCCGGAACCGCGCGGGCGCGGCGTCAGGGGCGCGAGCGGCGCGCCGCTCCTGCGCGCCGCTTCGAGCGCGCGCGCGAGGTTCGCCAGGGTGCGTTCGCGGAACAGCACAGCCAGCGGCAGCTCGACGCCGAAGTGTCTGCGCAGGCGCGCGCACAGCACCGTGGCCGCGAGCGACTGGCCGCCCAGGGCGAAGAAGTCGTCGTCGCGGCCCACCACGGCCACGCCCAGCAGCGTGCACCAGAGCTCGGCCAGGAGTTCCTCGCACGCACCGCGCGGAGCCTCGCTGCGGGCGGGCGTGGCTGGTGCTTCCGGCGCCGGCAGGCGGGCGCGGTCCACCTTGCCCCCGGGCGTGATCGGCAGCTCGGCGAGATACACGAACGCGGCCGAACGCATGTATTCGGGCAGGCGGGCCGCGAGGTGCGTGGCGAGCTCGCCCGCGCTCGGACGCTCTGCGCCGGAAACGACGTAGGCCACCAGGCGCTTCGCGCCGGGCACGTCCTCGCGCGCCACGACCAGCGCGCGGCGGACATCCGGGTGCTCGCACAAGCGCGTCTCGATCTCGCCCAGTTCGATGCGGTGGCCGCGGATCTTGACCTGGTCGTCGCGGCGCCCGAGGAACTCGAGCACCGCGCCGCTGCCCTCGGGCCGCCAGCGGACGAGGTCGCCGCTCCTGTACAGCACCCCGATCCCGTCGGGATCGGGCACGAAACGCTCGCGCGTGAGCTCGGGCTGGCGCCAGTAGCCGAGCGCGATCGGCGCGGCGACCGACGAGCCCCCGATGAAGAGCTCGCCCGCGACGCCCACCGGTACGGGCCGCAGGTGCTGGTCGAGCACGCGCACGCGCGTGTTGGCGAGCGGCGTCCCGATCGGCGCCAGAGGGATGCCGGCGCCGAGCTCGCGCGGCGCGTTCCAGGTGGTGGCGATCACGGTGGCCTCGGTCGGGCCGTAGCAGTTGGCGAGCGCGAGCTCCGGGCAATGCTCGCGGGCGCGCACGAGATGCGCGAGCGAGAGCGCCTCGCCGCCGGTCGCGACCTGGCGCAGGCGCGCGAGCGTCTCCGGGGCCTCGTCCACCAGCGCATGGAAGAGCGCGGTGGTCAGGAACAGCGTGTCGACCTCGTGCTCGGCCACGACCCGCGCCAGGCCGTCGAGCGTGGGCGTGCGCTCGGGATAGAGGACGAGCGTCCCACCGCCGACGAGCGGGCCCCAGATGTCGAGCACCGAGGCGTCGAAGGACTCGGGTGCGAGGTGCACCATGCGCACGCGCTCGTCGAACACGAGCCAGGGCCTTGTTTCCTCGGTCGCGCCGGATTTCTTCGTCTGGCCGGAGAGGAACAGGCGCAGCACGCCACGGTGCGGACAGGCGACGCCCTTGGGCGTGCCGGTCGAGCCGGAAGTGTAGATGAGGTAGGCCGGATCGCCGGGGCCGCTCGCCGGCGCGAGCGCTTCCGCCGACTGTAGCTCGATCGCCGCGCGCTCGCGCTCGAGACACAGGACCTCGATTCCCGTTGCAGGCAGGGAACCCGCGAGCGCCTCCTCGGTGACCAGCACGCGCGCGCCCGAGTCGGTGAGCATGAAGGTCAGGCGTTCGGCCGGGTAGCTCGGGTCGAGCGGCAGATAGGTTCCGCCCGCCTTCAAGATCGCGAGCAGGGCGACGACGAGCTCGTCCGTGCGCGTCAGGCACAGCGCCACCGGCTCGGCGCGCTCGACTCCGCGGGCAGCAAGGTGCCGCGCCAGACGATTCGCGCGTCCTTCGAGCTCGGCATAGGTCACCCGGACGGTGCCGTGCTCGAGCGCGACCTTGTCTGGCGCGCGCGCGGCCGCGGCAGTCACGGCGGCATGCACGGTCGTCTCGCAGCCTTCGAGCAGGGGCCCCTGCTCCCAGCGCGCCAGGAGCTCGCGCTCGCACGAGCCGAGCAAGGCGAGCTCGTCCACGCGCGCGTGCGGGTTGCTCGCGACGGAGGCGAGCAGCGTCTCGAAGCGCTCCAGCCACAGATCGATCGTGCGCCCTTCGAACAGGTCGCTGCGGAACTCGGCCGAGACCGAGAAGGCTCCACCCGCGAGCTCGGTGTACAGCGCGAGATCGACCTTCGAGGTGCCGCTGTGGAGCTGGTCCTCGGGGATCAGGCGCCCGCCGGAGAGGCCGGCGAGATGCAGCTCCTGGGGCAGGCCCGCACGGTGGTCGAACATCACGTCGAAGAGCGGCGCACGCGACGGGTCGCGGGCAGGCTGGACGCGCTCGAGCACGCGCTCGAACGCGGCCGCGCGATGGGCGTAGGCCTCGAGCGCCGTCTCGCGCACGCTGGCCAGCAGCTCGACGAAGCTCTGCGAGCCGTCGCAGGCCGTGCGCAGCGCCAGGGTGTTCACCAGGAAGCCCGGCAAGCGCTCGAGCTCGGGTTGCTCGCGCAGCCCGATCGGGATGCCGACCACCAGGTCGTTCTGGCCGGTCAGGCGGTAGAGCAGCGCATGGAAAGCGGCCAGGAAAAGCTGGAACGGCGTCGCGCCATGCGCGTGAGCGAGCTCGGCCAGCGAGGCTCCGAGGCGCGCGCCCATGCGGCGCGTGCGCCAGGCGCCGTGTACCGTCCATTGCGCCGGCCGCGCGCGATCGAGCGGCAGCTCGAGCGGCGCGAGCGGTCCGCGCAGGCGTTCCGCGAAGTGATCGAGGGCCGCCCTGGACTCGGCGTTCTCGACCCGCTTGCGCTGCCAGCGCGCGTAGTCGCCGTGCTGCAGCTCGGGCTCGACCCAGCTCTGCGGATGGCCGGCGCGTTCGGCGGCGTAGTGCTCGGTCAGCTCGTCGCACAGGATGCGCATCGTCGCGGCGTCGCAGACGATGTGGTGCAGCGACAGCAGGAAGACGTGCTCCTCGTCCGCCAGCTTCCACAGCGCGGCGCGCAGCGGCGGTCCCTGGGCGAGGTCGAAGGGACGGCGGAACTCGGCTCGGGCGAGCTCCAGCGCGCGGGCGTAGCGCTGTGAGCTCGGCAGCGCGCCGAGGTCGGTCGGCACGAGCGCGAGATCGAGGGTCGGAAGCGTGTGCTGTTCGACGCCCTCGCCCAGGCCCTCGTCAGGGCGCACGAAGCGCGCGCGCAGGATGTCGTGACGCTGGATCAGGTTGTTCAGCGCGTTCTCGAGGGCGCGCACGTCCAGCGCACCGACGAGGTGTGCCGCCAGGGGCACGTGGTAGAGCGGCGTCGGGCCGAGCACCTGCTCGGCCAGCCAGAGTCGCTCCTGGCTGGTCGAGAGCGGGCTGGGGCCGTTGCGGTCCGCGTGCCGCTCGATGGGCGCGGTCGCGGGTGCTGCGAGTCCGCTCTGCTCCAGGGTCTGGGCGAGCTTCGAGCGCGCGGCGGCGGAAAAACGAGGTGCGGCCTTCTTGGGACGTTCGGGCATGCGCGAGCGTGGTCCCACCGGGATGCGGCAGGCCTGGGGAACGTCCCCAAGATCGACGCCAGGGCGGCCTTTCCTTAGCCGGGAGCGCCGGGCTCCAGCCAGGCTCTGGTTCCCTCGAGCCGGCATGACTCCCAGTCCGGCGGTGCGAGTCGACTCGAGCCGCTAGAGGGCGTAGCTCCAGCTCCTGACCTACTCGCCGCTGTGCTGGTCCGGGTCGGGGCCGGCCGTGGCCTCGCTCTCGAACGGGTCGCAGGTCAGGAACTCGAGCCGTTCCTGCCCCGGACCATCGAGCGGAGCCTCCGCGGGCGCGGAGAGCGAGCGAGAATCTTCTTCCCGGTCAGGTCGCGGAGCGTCTTGCATGGGGATCGAGGAGGGGAGGGAAGATCCCCTGAGGCCTACGGACTCCATTTTAATCGCGAGTGGAGAAACCGGGAACCCGTCGGGCTCGATTTCGCGCGAGAGGCGCGCTGCGGTCTGCGATCTCGTACAGTCGCCCGGATGGACGCGAAGCTCTTCGGGACGGTGTTCGCCACGATCTTCCTGGCCGAGCTGGGCGACAAGACGCAGCTCGCGACGCTGGTCTACGCCAGCGACGAGCGACACTCGCGCATGACCGTGTTCCTGGCCTCGTCGGCGGCATTGGTCGCGTGCGCGGCGCTCGGAGTCCTGGGTGGAGCGCTGCTGCGCGGGTGGTTGAACCCGCGCATCCTCTCGGCGCTGGCAGGACTCTCGTTCGTGACGATCGGGGCCTGGATGCTCGCCCGCGCCTGGCGCGGCTGATCTTCAACCGGGAGCGCCGGGCTCCAGCCCGGCTCTTTTCATGTTTGCTGGTTCCGCTCTCGGCGATCTCGCGGAGGAAAGGAAGAAGGGAAGGAGAGAAGAGCAGAGCCGGGCTGGAGCCCGGCGCTCCCAGGGTGAGAGAGAGCCGGTCAGCGCGTCTCGAACTCGCGCGCGCGACGCTCGAGCTCGGTCCACAGCTCTTCCTCGGCGAACCAGCGGCCGCGCAACACGACGCCCACGCGCTTCGCCGCGTTGGCCACGTCGGCGAGTGGATCGGCCGAGAGCAGCAGGAGGTCAGCCCGCTTGCCGACGCCGACCGAGCCCCATTCGTCGCCGTCGTCCATGCAGCGCGCGGCGTCGAAGGTGCTGGCGCGCAGGGCCTCGTAGGGCGTGAGCCCGGCGGCGACCAGGTTGGCGAGCTCCTCGTGCACGGCGAAGCCGGCGATCACGTACGGATTGCCCATGTCCGTGCCGAGCACGATCCCGCCGTGCGCGCCAACGCGACAGGCGTCGCGCAGCGCGGCGACGGCGCGCTGCATGGCCGGAACCGCCCGGTTCGAGGCCTCGACTGCCGCCTCGGGCAGGTTCACGAGATAGTTGGTGGGCGAGTGCGGAGCCCAGGCCAGACGCGTGAAGGGCGAGACGTAACGCATCTCCTTGCGCGCGATCAGGGCCTCGGCCGCGGCGCCCTTGGCCCACTTCTGGAACACGATGAGCGTGGGGCAATTCCATGCTCCGGCTGCGCGCACCTCCTGCGCCAGGTCGGCGACGCGCTCGGCGTCCACCGTCTGCCAGGCGAGCGACTCCGTGCGGAAGTCGCCCGTCTTGAACGGCGAATCGCCGCGCTGCGTCGCCTCCGCCCAGCCGCCCATGTGCTCGATCGTGTGCTGGCCCGCCTCGAGCACGTCGTGGATCGTGAGCGCGTTGGGCACGTGGCCCATCATGCGCATGCCCTGCTCCTCGGCCGCGATGGCCAGCGCCTCGTAGCACTCGCGCGTGAGCCGTGCGTAGGGCTTGAGGAAGTCGAAGCCCGCCGCCTTCTGCTCGGCCACGAGCTCGGCGGCCTGGTCGGGGTCGACGAGTTCGACGCTGCCCGGCCACACGGCCGGCTTGCCGTCGATGATCGCTCCGGCCGTGTAGATCCGCGGGCCCACGAGCTCGCCGCGCTCGATCTGCGAGCGCCAGTCGAGATGCAGCTCGGATCCGAACATGTTGCGCACGGTGGTGACGCCATTGGCCACGAACAGGTACAGGTCGTGCTCGCCCCACACGTGCACGTGCATGTCGGCGAGACCCGGCATGAGGAAGCGCCCGCGCCCGTCGATGCGCTGGGCATCCGCGGGCACGAACTGCTCGCCGGCCGGCCCCAGCGCGGCGATGACGCCGTCGCGGACGAGCACGGTCTGGTCCGCGAGCACGCCCTCGCGGTCCATGGGGACGACGGACACGTGCTCGATGGCGAGCGGAGGGAGAGACGGCTCCTGGGCGTTGCAGCAGAAAAGGAGCGGGAAGAGGAAGCGCATGTTCTTGAGTGTCGCGCGCGCGCTCCCCTTCGAAGAACAACCGAGAATTGCGCGACCCTTCCCGAGTCGCGCCGCTACCCGAGCCTGGCTACCCCCCTCGGCGAGCACCTGGCCGATCGACGGATGACCCCCTCTCGCCCGTAGCCAAGCTACGCGCTGAAGTCGAACGCGATCACGCCGTCGAGTCCGCCCTCGAGCAGCGGGAGGATGGTCTCCTTGACCTTCTCGTGCTCGGGGTGGGGGAGATAGCCATCGCGCGCCTTCCCGTCCTGGAAGGTCATCACGAAGGCGTGCGTGAATCCCTGGTTGAGCCCCTCGGGTGACGAGTATGGGCCGCCGGCGAAGGAGAGCAGCACGGGGATCTTCCTCTTGAGCCCGTCGAGCTCCGTGAACATGCGCGTGACCTGCGCGGGCCGGGCGGTCTTCTTGATCTTGAGGACGACGAGATGGTGCATCATCGCGAAGGCAGGAGCTCGAGTCGGAGGTTGCGGAAGCGGACTTCGGTCGGGCCGCCGGAGTGTACCTGGAGCGCGACGACCCCCGCGCGCGCGCCGGTGGGATCGTCGAGGTCGACGCAGGGCTCGTCCTCGAGCCAGGTGCGCACGCGCGAGCCGGAGCACTCGATCACGTAGCGGTTCCAGCCGTCGAGCGCGACCCTCGTGGCGCCACGGTCGACCAGCAGGCCGCGGCCGTTCTCCTCGTAGAGCTTGCCCCACCAGCCGGGTCCGACGTCGGCCTGGTAGCCCTTCACTTCGCCGTCCGGCAGCGCTTCGGTGCGGAACTGGACGCCGCTGTTGCCTTCGTCCCGGGCGAGGCGCACCTCGAGCGAAAGGCGGAAGTCGGCGAGCTCGTACTCGCTCGCGAGGAACGCGTTGCGCCCGAGTCCGGCCGTGCGGCCGACGATGTCGCCGTTCTCCACGCTCCACACGGACGTGTCGCCGCGCCAGCCGGCGAGGGTCTTGCCATCGAAGAAGCCGGCCACGTTCGCGGGCGTGGCGCGCTGCGGCGTCTGCACGGGCGACTGCAGGTAGGCGAGGAGCGCGCGCACCTCGTCCTCGCCCAGCGCGTCGAGCAAGCCCTCGGGCATGGTCGAGAGCGGCGAGAGCTCGAGCTCGTCGACCTCGTCCAGCGCCAGGGTGACGCGCTCGGTCTCGGTCTGCAGCGTGACCGAGGTCTGCGTGCGCGCGCGCTCGACACCGGTGACGATGCGGCCATCTGCGAGGCGCGCGACGGTCGTGCGGTATTCGTTCGCGACCACGCCGCTCGGGTCGATCACGTTCGAGAGCAAGTACTCGCGGTCGGAGCGGTTGGCGCCGGTCAGCTCGGGCCCGAGCGCGCCGCCCGGACTGAAGAGTGTGTGGCACTGCTGGCAGGTGCGCGCGAAGATCTCGCGGCCGCGGGCAAGTTCCTTGGCGCCGGCGCGCTCGAGCAGCGCGCGCACGCGTGCGATCTCCTGCTCCTTGTTCTCGTCCGCCGGGCGCACCTGGCCGACATGGAGGTCGAGCAGCCGGTTCACCTCGGCGTCCTCGAGCTGCCGCAGTGCGCGCAGCTGGAAGGCCGAGAGGTCGTTCTTGTCGATGCGGCCCTCGCCCACGGTCGTCAGGAGCTCGCGCGCCCAGCTCGGGCGCGAGCACAACGTGGCCAGGGCCACGCGGCGGTCCTCGGGCGCGAAAGCGGGGTAGCGCTGGAGCACGGCGGGCGCGGTCGCTGCGGAAGCGAACGAGGCCAAGCCGCGCAGGGCCGCGTCTCGCAGCGGCGTGTCGTCGAGCCGCTCGAGGAGCACGCGCTCGGCCCGTGGATCGTGGCTGCGCACCATGGCGTCCAGGGCGCGCACGCGCCGTCCGTCGTTCGCGCCGGCCGGTTGCTCGATCACCGCCACGAGCTCCGGGAAGGCGCTGGCGTCGCCGAACACGATCGCGAGCTCGAGCGCCTGATCGCGGACGTGGGCCTCGCCGTCCTGGCGGAGCGCCGCGTACAGCTCGGGCCAGCCGGCGGGCGCGCTCAGGCCGCGCTCGTCGCGCAGCGCGGTGACGAATTCGTCCAGGATCAGCGTGAGGCGCGCGCGGTCGCGCTCCGATGCCAGCTCGCGCACGAGCTCCGCGCGCAGCCCGGGTTCGAACGCCGCGCGGCGGTAGAGGAAGCGCGTCAGCTTCTCGATGCGCGACTCGCGGGCCAGGGCGAGCGCGTGCTCGGGTTCGGCCGCGACCAAGGGCTCGATCCCGTACCAGGTGACGAGCGGGATGTTCGGGTCCTGCGCGTCCTCGGCGTGCGTCACGAGCCCGCGCGCGATCTCGAAGCGTCGTTCGACGGGCAAGCGCTGCAACCCGGAGGCGATGTACAGCCGCACGATGGGCGAGGGATCGCTCCTGGCCAGTTGCGGCAGCAGGCTCGCGAAATCGCTCGTGAGCCGGCGGTCCTCGAGCCCTCGTTGCACGCTCCAGGCGCGTACGTACTCGTTCCTCGAGGTGAGCGTGTCTTGCAGGAGGTGCTCGTCACCGCCGTGCGCGGCATGCAAGGCCCACAGGGCGCGGAGTGCTCGCTCGCCCCCGTCCTTTTCGCGCGCGATCTTCCCCAGGATGGAGTTCAGCCCTTCGTCGAGGCCGCGCTCCTGGAGCAGCACGCGCGCACGCCGGGCGAACCACTCGTTCGGATGGAACACGAGCCGCGCGAGCTCGTCGCTCGGCAGCGCGGTGAGGTCGACCTTCAGCGGCACGTGCTCGCCGTAGCTGATGCGATAGAGCCGCCCGTTGCTGCGGTCCCAGCGCCCCGGCTCGGTCCAGTGGCACGCCTGCTGGTCGTACCAGTCGATCAGATACACCGAGCCCTCGGGCGAGAGCTCGAGGCTGATCCCGCGGAACCACTTGTCGTTCGCGAGCAGCAGATCCTCGGCGTGCCGGCCAGCGAAGCCCGAGCCCGTGCTCACGAGCTCGTCCGCGTTGACGCGGTTCCCGTGGATGTTGTTCATCAGGATCCGCCCGTGCCACGCGGCCGGAAACGCGTTTGCCTGGTAGAGCAGCGCGCCACAGTGCGCGTGCCCGCCGCCGGCGGCGTTCGAGCGCAGATTGCCGCCGTGCGGGTCGTCGCCGAGGTAATGGCGGTGGTCGGCGATCGTGCCGATGTCCTCGAACACGTACGGATCGAAGTGCGAGCCGGCCTGGCGCAGGTAGCGGCCGCCCTGCGCGAGATGAAAGAGATGCGGGATGACGCAGGCGGTGACGAAGCACTGGCCGTGCGCGTCGAAGTCGACGCCCCAGGGATTGCTCGTGCCCCAGGCGAAGACCTCGAACTCGTGGCGTTGCGGGTGGTAGCGCCACACACCCGCGTTGATGGGCGTGCGCTCGGCGTCTGGCGTGCCCGGCTTGCCGACGCGGGAGTGCGTGAACACGCCGTGGCAACCGTAGAGCCAGCCGTCCGGGCCCCAGGTGAAGGCGTTGAGCGTCTCGTGCGTGTCCTCGAAGCCCCAGCCGTCGAGCAGAATCTCGGGCGGGCCGTCGGGTACGAGGTCGTCGTTCCTGTCGGGAAGGAAGTAGAGGTACGGCGCGGCGCCGACCCACGCTCCGCCGAATCCGATTTCGAGGCCGCTGACGAGGTTCAGCCCATGCGCGAAGACGGTGCGCTTCTCGAACGTGCCGTCGTGGTCGCGGTCCTCGAAGACGAGGATGTCGTCCTTGCCTTCGCCCTCGGGCGCGCGCTGTGGATAGGTGAAGGCCTCGGCGACCCACAGGCGGCCTTTCGGATCGATCGCGAGCGCGATCGGCTGGTGCAGCGCGGGCTCGGCTGCCACGAGCTCGACCTGAAAACCTTCCGGCAGCGTCATCGCAGCGACCGCGGCTTCCGGCGCGAGCCCCGCGTGCACGCTCGGATCCTGCGGCAGGATCGCGGGCACGCCGGCCGGCCGCGGAAAGGACGGCCTCGTCGCGTGCAGCCGGAGATCGTCGAAGTTGACGTGGCTCCAGTTGCCCGTGCCCTCGTCGACCAGACGCACGGCGACCTCGCGGCCGAGCTCGTGCTCGAGGTCGACCACGACGCGCTGCAGGGTCTCGAAGTCCGCGCCCGAGGTGCGCAAGAAGGGCGTGAGCGCGCCATCGCTCTCCACGCGGCAGAGCTCGACGCGCTCCTGCTCGCTGCCGCCGCCGCCGACGAGAAAACTCGCCCACGGCTGCGTGACCCGGAACGGCGCCGAGGTCAGCGTGCCCGTGCGCCCGTCGCCGTGGAGCTCGTAGCCGCCGATCCAGAACTCGCCCGCGTGCCGCGCCGGCTCGCGCCCGCGCGTCGCGACCGTGTCGCCGCGCACCGGCTGGCCGGCGAAGGCGTCGCCGGTCTGCGTCCAGTCGCCGAGATCGCCGCGCTCGAGATCGAGGTTGAGCGCGCGGCCTTTGCCATCCGTCGGTCGTTCGCCCTCGTCTCGATCCGTCCCCGGTGCGGCAGGAGCCGCGCCGGCGACGCCCTGGAGCAGCACGAACGTGCCCTTCTTGTTGCCGATGACGACGTCCGCGCGCCCGTCACCGTTCACGTCGCCCGCCACGACCTGCGTGCCGACGCCCGAACCATCGTCCAGAAGCCGCGCGACGTAGCGCGCTGTTCCTTCCGCTGGGCCCTGCGCCGAACGCTTCAGCAGGAACGCGTACACGACCGCCGGCACGCTGCCGCCGTCGGGATCGCCCTTGGCGCCGTGGGACCACCAGCGCTTGCCCGTGACGATGTCCTGCAAGCCGTCGCCGTCCATGTCGCAGAGCGCCAGCGCGTGCAGCTCGCCGAAGCGCACGCCATCGGCGTTGTCAGCGGGCTCGTCGTCCATGATCCGGTGCTCGACGAAGTCGATCTCGGTCTCGCGCTTCATCTGCTCCCACCACGAGAGGCCAAACTCGTGGGCCGCGAGCGCGGTGATCACGTCGTTGTCGCCGTCACCGTCGACGTCGTGGACGAGCATCTGCGCGCCGCCGTGCTTCGGGCTGAAGGCGAACGCATGCTTCGTCCATGGCGGATCGCCCGCGAGCGACTCCGGCTGCTGCCACCAGCCGTCCTTGAGCAGCACGTCCGCGCGCCCGTCGCCGTCCACGTCGCCGACGCCGAGTCCGTGCGTGAAGCGCTCGAGACCGAGGTCCTCGCTCAGCGCGTGGAACTCCCACGCCTTCTCCGGCGCGCCACGTTCGGGTCCAGCCCAGCCCAGCTTGCCACCCGAGAGGTACACGAGCTCCGGCACGCCGTCGCCCGTGAGGTCGGCCCACTCCGGCGACTCGCCGTCGACGTGCTCGACCACGACGTGCTTCTCCCAGTGCCGCTCCGCCGTCCGTGTCTCGGAGGTGCGCGGGTTCGCGTACCACGTCGCGGCCTCGCCGGGAAACCCGACGAAGAGCACGTCGACCCAGCCGTCGCCGTCGAAGTCGCGCGGGAAGGCGAAGAAGTTGTCCGAGTACCCAGCCGGATCGAAGGCCTGCGGCGCGTAGATCTCGTGCTTCGTCGCGAAGTCGGGCCCGCGGTACCAGTAGGGCCCCGCGATCACGTCCGCGTGTCCGTCGCGATCGAGATCGGCGAAGCTCGCGCCTTCGCACAGGAAGTCGGTGCTGAGCGTCAAGCGCTGGCAGAGACCCTGAGGCTCGCTCCCCGCCGCGCTCGAACGACCACTCGATACGAGAACGGACAACGTGGCCGCGAGCAGGGGAGCACGCATGTTTGGCGCGATTCTCTCCGTGCAGGAACGAAAGCGCCAGCTCTCGCCGGGCGCGCTCTTCGGGCGCTCACGGAGCAGGCGCTCAGCGAAGGAGGCGGATCAGCTTTGGCTTGCCCCTCGCCGCCGCCAGCTCGAACGGCGTGACGCCCTCCGCGTCCTTCCTTGCGCGGATCGCCACCCGCCGCGAGCCACGCGCTCACGAGCCGTTCGTTCCCGCGCGACACCGCCTGCGCGACCTGCCCCCAGCGCACGAGCTCGTTCAGGAGCGGCTTGTCGCCCTCGCGCGCCTCGTCCGGATCCGCTCCCGCTCGCAACACCGCCTCGGCGAAGCGCTTGTCCTCCTGCCAAGCGGCCGAGACGAGCGCCGCGTTCGCGTCCGCCCCGCGCGCGAGCAAGAGCTCGAACAGCTCGAAGTGTTGCGAGCAGTTCGCGAATCGGCTCGCGTCCACGTCGGAATCCGCCCCGTTCTCGAGCAGCCATGCGAGACAAGCCGACGCCTGCGGTTCGCCTTCCCCGGCGGCGTCGCATGCGGCTTCTCCTGGATCCACGCGTGCAGCGGCCGATCGTTGCGCCAGCTCGCGTTCACGTCGCCTCCCCGCCCGACGAGCTCCTTCACCTCGCCGAGATCCGCCTCGCCCGCCGCCGCTAGCCTCTGCGCCGGCTTGACCTCCACGGTCGCTTTCTTCGCCGCGGGCGCCCCGCCGTCTCCCGCGCGCGAGCTACTATCCCTTGCCTTTCGCCTGCGCCATCCCCCGAGCGAACCACCCCCAGCACGAGCGGGCGGGTAGACCTGCAAGAGTCCGTCGCTCCACACGCTTCCCTCCACCGGACCGCTTGATCTCGCTCCGCGGGGGCCCCAGCCTCCACCTCGACCCCAACCCGACCGCGCCGCCCCCGCGCTACACTGCCCGCTCGGGCCCTTAGCTCAGTCGGTCAGAGCGGGAGACTCATAATCTCTTGGTCGCAGGTTCGAGTCCTGCAGGGCCCACATTGATGCATTCGGGCCGAGAGGAGAGCCTCCTCGTGGCGCCTTCGTTGCACCCTTCGCTTGAACAATCGAGCCGAACTCGGGTGCGAACCTCCCCAATTCGGTCCAGAACTCTCTGCTCGATTTCGAGAGCGTAGAACGCTCATGACCCCCGGCAGCGAGCGATCGAGGCGGGAGGTCTTTGGGTGCGGAAGCGGGGCTGGTCCGGGCATGGTTACCTCCACCGAGACTGGAGCATGATCCGACGAGCCGGCCTGGAAGGTGGCACGGCGCGATCAGCTCCCGTCACGGACGCGGCCAGCGAACTCCTGGAAGGCGTCGAGCTTCCCTTCCCGGCGGCTCCAAGCGCGGATCCGCTTCAGATCCACCTTCGTCTTCGCCGCGGCGTACACGGCGCACGCCTGATCGAGCGCGCTCCGGTCGTGGAAGTGGAAGAACGCGGCCAAGCGGTCGCGACAGGAATCCGTGGCGGTGATCACGTGGAGCAGCTCGGCCTCTTCGCGCAGGGTGTTCCAGCGCTCGATGCGCTCGTCGCCGATGGCGAGCGGACCAACAGGGAACTCGAGCTGGAAGCGCGACGTGCGGTGCCTGTAGTCGTGCCCCTCCCTGCGGAAGCCGAGCGCCTCGAGCACCTTGCCGGGAGACTTCTCGTCGCTGTAGACCTCCAGCACGAAGTCCAGGTCGAAGGACTGGATCGCTTCGGGAGCGTAGAGGGTCGCCGCTCCGCCACCGGTCAGCACCGCGGTGACGCCTACGCGCTCGAGCGCCGTGCACACGGCGAACGCGACCTCGCGCAGCGAGGAATCGCGCGTGATCGCCACCTACTTGCCCTTCCGACGCGGACGGGCGCGGCGGCCTGCCGCGGCGGCCTGGAGGTGATCGTCGGCTTCGGCGAGCTTCAGGAGCAGAGCCCGCAGCTCTTTGGCCGCGAAGTAGCGCGGGTCGAGCTCGAGCCGCCGCGTCCGCCCCAGCGGACGGCTCGCCAGCACGCCCTCGGCCTCGAGCCCGTCGAGGATGTACAGGATGGCGGCCTTCTGGGCGTCGAGCAGGCGCGCGAGCTCGCTCGGGTAGCTCTCTCCGAGGAGCGCCAGGAGTACCAGGACCTGGGTGCGTCTCGGGCTGCCGAGGAGCTTGAGTTCGCGGCGAAGGCTCATGGCCATAGGATTCTGTCCATATGATCATGAGTTTCATCCACCAGTGCAAGGCCGATCCGGCAGTTCGTGCGCGGGCTCTCGCATCGAGTTCGCACCTCAGCGCGCTCTGCACTCCGAGCCAGACTCGAACGTAGAGCAGTTCTCACTTCCGTCTGGCTCGGCCCACCACGCGCTGCCGGAGCCGAGAGCTGGCCGGTTGAAACGCTTGTACGGAGGGCTCGGAGGGCACTCGGACGAGAGCCGTCGCAAGTCCGTGCAAGGGCGAGAGCCGCGGTAGTGGGCGCGGGAGGTTCTTTGCTCCACGGAGGGAGCGTAGAAAACGCTCATGCCTCCTGCGTTCATGACCCGTCGGGAGAGAGCGGTCCGGGCGCTGCGTGCGACCCGAAACAGGCGCTCGTTGCAGGGCGCGTGCGCCCGGCTCAGGGGCTGCGAAAAATGCTGCGTGGCTCGGGCGCCTCGCCGCGCAGGACGCGCACGACGTTCTCGGCCGTCGAACGGCACAGCGTGCGGTAGGTCGCGGCCGTCAGGGAAGCGACGTGCGGGGTGAGCAGCACGTTTTCGGCCGCGAGCAGCGGATCGTCGGGGCGGGGCGGCTCGGTATCGAGCACGTCGGCCGCGAAGCCGCCCAGGGCGCCGGATGCGAGAACCGCGCGCAGCGCGGGCATGTCGAGCAGCGCACCGCGCGCGGTGTTGACGAGCAGCGCGCCGGGTTTCATGCAGGCGAACTCGGCGGCGCCGAGCAGGTTCTGGGTCGCGGGCGTCAGCGGCACGTGCAGCGTCACGATGTCGGCCGCGGCCAGGAGCTCGCGTAGCGGCAGGCGCGGGTAGGGGCCCGGCGCGTAGGGGCGCGAGGGGTGCGCGGCCACGAGCACGTGCATGCCGAAGGCAGCGGCGAGCGTGGCCACGCGCTGGCCGATGCTGCCGAGGCCGACGATGCCGAGCGTCAGACCGCCGAGCTCGTCGCCGCGGTAGTGGGCACGCTCCTCCCAGCGCCCGGCCGCGACCGCGCGTGCGCCGCGCGTGATCCCGCGCGCGAGGTCGAGCATCAGCGCGAGCGTGTGCTCGGCCACGGTGTTCGTGTTCGCGCCGGGCGCGTAGATCACGGTGATGCCGCGCCGCGCGGCCGCAGCCGTGTCGAGGTTGTCGAGGCCCGCGCCGGCGCGTGCGATGACCGCCAGCGCTGGACAGCGCGCGAGCAGCGCCTCCGGGATGCGCCCGCGGCCACGCGTGAGGATCGCGCGCACGCGCGCGAGCTCGGCCGGCGGCTGGGCCGGATCGACGGCGCGCAGCACGGGCCCCGCGCGCGCGAGCAGCGCCTCAGCCTCGGGGTGCAGGCGCTCGAGCAGGAGGATCATGCCGCAGGCGCTCAGCGGGTCTCGTGGCGGCCGACGCTGGCGCCCGGGGCCATGCGGTAGACGCCGGGCTCGGGCTCCACGAGCTCGTCCCGGAACAGTGCCGGATCGATCACGGCGCCGTTCACGCTCGCGATCTCGATCAAGTTGCCGTGCGGGTCGCGCACGAACATCTGCATCTTGCCGCTCGGCAGCGCGCGCACGCGGCCCCACGGCGCGACGTCGATGGCTCCGGCCGCCTTCGCGCGCTGG
>JANOGB010000012.1:0-3353 GCA_031413955.1 Planctomycetota bacterium
CCGAAGAGGCCGCCGCGAAGATCGTGGCGCACGTCCAGGCAAACGACGGCCAGAACGTCGGCCAGGTCGCGCAGGCGACCGGGGTCGCGTCCAAGGTCGCCAAGAAGGCGATCATCCAGCTCCTCGCAGCCGGCCAGCTCAAGAAGAGCGGCCAGAAGAGGGGCACGATCTACCACGTCGGCTCCGGCAAGCCTGCCAGGGCCAAGGCCAAGAAGACCGGCAAGCGCCGTGGCAAGAAGGCCAAGGCGGCGTAGAATCAAGGCCAGCCGGGGCACTCTCCTCCTCGATGGCCCCGGTTCGGAGCGCCGCGGTTCCTCAATTGCGCGGCGCTCCCGTTTCGTCTCCGGGCCGGCATCAGGCGTCGAACTGAACTCCACACGCCCGTTCGATACTGGTCGAAGACGACCAGGTGCTGGGGAGAAAGACCTCGCGGAGTTTTCTCCTTCGCGGGCAGGCGCGCAGTGGTCCCGACCCGCACCAAGAAGCTCCTTCACCACGTTCCAGAGACCGGGAAGCACGAGGCGCGTGAGATTGGACAACCTCCCTCGCTGGAAGTCGGAACTGCTCGAACACTCCTACTCACAGTGGTTGCAATCCGGGGAACCGCCAATCGAGCCGAAGGTGGTCGGCAACGAGACGAGAATCCTGCCCGGGCAACAAATGCACGCTCGCTGTGCCCCCGTCGCATCTCTTCCGAGCAGCTCCCAATTCGCGGCCCTTGGGCCCCACGGCTCGCGGCCTCTGCCAACCTGGCACCACAATGCGGCGTTCTACGCTGAATGATACCGGAAGGGGGCCAGCGGTATCATTTTGGGCCCGAGCGGTATCATTCCGGGGCTGGAACCGGGGCCTCCCGGACCGCCAACTGATACCGAATGATACCGCGCGGTATCATCCTACTGTGGGTACGGAATGCCCCAGCGTGGCCGAGAAGGCCGATTGGGCTCTAGGAGTGCGTGATTCGGCCGAAACTGGTAGCGGTCCAGTATCATTTTCCCCTAATTCGGGGGCTCCCAGGGGGGTCCGTGGTATCAAACTGCCACTCTGGCGGTCCCATTCAATAATGCAATGTTTCGGCCGTGCTCACGATCAAACGGGGCTCCACCCAGCGCAAAACGCCAACGATAAGCACAGCTTTAGCGTGCCGGAAAACGAGCATGGCCGTAAACATATGCTCGAAGACGGAGCCGCTTTGCGGCCTTACGCTCACTATGGCGAGTTGTCTCGCTGGACCATGCCCAAGCGTCGCATTTCTGTCGAATACGCAGGCATACAGCCTTCAATGGCCGCGTCGAAACGAGGTTTCGTGCAGCCACGGCATCAAAGCAACCCGCGATAACCGCGCTAAATGCGACTGATAATGCTGCACGCCAACGAGGTGCCCGGCCTCCACCAAGGCAAAGGCGCGGAAGGCGATCGGCCAGCCAACTTCTCATGAGGTGTCGCAGTGGGCGATGCCGAGGCGGGGTCGGTAATTGAGTGCCGGCAGCTCTGTGATCACGAGCATCGTGCCGACACCGCATGCAGGGCAGCTGTGTGTCTTCCTCGGCGCATCGGCCTGTGCCCCCTCGGGTTCCCGGCTTGGTTCTCTGGGAACGGAGAGCAACCGACGCGCATCTTCGAGCTTCTCTCCGTGGTGGCGATTGGCGAGGAGGCCGTACTGGCGGATGCGCTTGAAGCCCTTCGGCAAGATGTGCAGCAGGAAACGACGGAGAAACTCGGCGCCCGACAGCGTCATCACGCGGCGCCGGCAACCGTGGGCGTAGTCTTTCCACAAGAAGGAGACGCGTCCCTCGTCGAGCGCGACCAGGCGGCTGTTCGCGATCGCGACGCGGTGCGTGTAGCGCGCGAGGTACTTCAGGACGTGCGCGGGTCCGCCGAAGGGCGGCTTCGCGTAGACGACCCACGGCACCTCGTACAGCGGTCGCAGGTAGGCGTTGAAGTCCGAGCGCGCTGCCAACGCCTCGAGCGAGCCCTTCAAGGTCAGGAGAGAGCGGTTGAAGGCGCGCTTCAGGTGATGCAGGAACTTCCCGCGAAAGAGATGCCCGAGCACGCGCACGGGGAGGAAGAATCCATTCCTGCACGGGACCCAGCTCTGGCCGTCGGGGGCGATCCCGCCGCCGGTCACGACGCAGTGCACGTGCGGATGGTGCTCGAGACTCTGACCCCAGGTGTGCAACACGGCGAGGACGCCAATCTCGGCGCCGAGGTGCTTCGCGTCGCCGGCGATCTCGCGCAGAGTGGCCCAGGCGCACTCGAAGAGCAGCCCGTAGATGAGCTTCTTGTTCTGCTGGGCCACGATCGCGAGTTCGTGCGGGATCGTGAAAACCACATGGAAGTACGGAATCGGGAGCAGGTCGTCTTCGCGGGCAGCGAGCCATTTCTCCCGTGCGCTGACCATGCACTTCGGGCAGTGCCTGTTGCGGCACGAGTTGTACGAGATCTCCTCGTGCCCACAGCGATCACACTGCGACACGTGGCCGCCGAGCGCGGCGGTGCGGCAACGCTCGATCGCGTCAAGCACCTTGTTCTCGGAGAGGGCGACGCGTCCACGGCGAGCCGCGACAAAGTCCCGTCGGTGCGCGCGGACAACGTCGGCCACCTCCAATCGGTGGCGCACGACTTGCCTCCCTCTGCTAGACCATCTTCGTAACCAGGTCCAGCGGAGTCTTCGTGTGCAAGATCTCGTCGCCAGCGACCGTCAGGTACCGAGCTGTCGAAACCAGGCTCCTGTGCCCCAAGAGCAACTGAATGACGCGGACGTTGGTGCCGGCCTCGAACAGGTGTGTGGCAAAGCAATGCCTCAATGTGTGCGGGCTGAACTTCCGCGTGATTGCAGCGGCCGTGGACGCTCGTTTGCACACCCGGCCAAGTTCTCGGGTTGTGATCGGGTTCTCCGGCTTGCGACCAGGGAACAGCCACGTCACGGGGCGATGGATCTTCCAGTAGTCCCTGAGCACGGTCAGGAGCGCAACCGACAGCGGGACATAGCGATCCTTCCGCCCCTTCCCCTGCTCGACTCGGATCACCATGCGCTTGCTATCGATGTCCTTGACTTTCAGGTGTGCGGAACTGCTTCTCGCCACCTCATGGATCTCGCCCCCCCTCTGGTCAGTCGATCCAGGCGACAACTACTCTGACGCCGGGGGCTTTTCGGACACGACGGGCGGGGCGAACCCTGTGCGCGAGGCCGAAGTGG
Source organism: Planctomycetota bacterium (assembly GCA_031413955.1). GTDB lineage: Bacteria > Planctomycetota > UBA1135 > UBA1135 > JABFRZ01. Next base: position 3,200 of record JANOGB010000012.1, read on the forward strand.
TCAAGTCCTTGAGGTCCGCAAGACGCGACGCTTTCACAGCACGAATGAAAGGCGTCATCGCGTCCAGAGCTCCAGCGGGCGCGCGCGGTGGTACGCCGCGTCGTCCCATGTGAGTCCACACGTCTCGAAGATCGCACGCGCCACGGCTTCGCAG
>JANOGB010000013.1:0-7105 GCA_031413955.1 Planctomycetota bacterium
GCGCGCAGAACGGCCTCGTGCACGGCGCGCTGGATCACCGTCTCGTGCAGGTGGTGACGGCGGATCTGACCCGTCTCCGGGTGCCGGTAGGTGCTGGTCGCAGGGAAGACCCACTGCCAGGGCGGGCTGCGGGGAGCGCTCGGGTACTTCCTGTCGAGCGCGGCGGGCAGTTCGACCCAGCCAGCGCCGCGCTCGAGATCACGCACGTGCTGGGCGAGGGAGGCCTCGACGGCCTCGGCGAGGGACTGGCGCAGAGAATCGGGGAGGATCGCGCGGCGCAGGGCTGCACCGGCGCAGCGCTGACGCCCGGTTCCGGCTCGTCACGGCGGAGCTCCGCATCGGTACGGCGACGGGTAGCCGACGCCGCTTTCCCGAGTAGCGGCGCATCCGCGGTCCCAGGCCCAGCGAAGTCACATCTGTGTCTTCCGAAGACGCCCTGCTCCCGCTCTGGGGCCTATTGGCCCTTGCGCTCGTCATGTTGGCCGCCTGGGCGCGACACAGGCGCACTCGTAATGCGGGCGTGGTCGACTTGCTGTGGGCGGCCGGCATCGGGTCCCTGGCGATCGGCTACGCCCTGTTGGCTTCGGGCTGGTTGCCCCGGCGCATCCTGGTCGCGTCGATGGCCGGTGCGTGGTCCCTGCGACTGACGCTCCATCTGGCAGCGCGTCTGCGGAGCGAGCCCGAGGATGGGCGCTACGGAACCCTGCGCGCAAAACTCGCTTCGCGCCACGAGCGCTGGATGCTCGGCTTCTTCCAGGCTCAGGCCCTGCTCGCGGTTCTGCTGTCGCTCGCGTTCCTGGTTCCGATTGCGGCCGAGGACGTGGGCTTCGGGTTGCGCGACCTCGCCGGCGTCCTGATCTGGGCTCTAGCGCTCGGCGGCGAGGCCCTCGCCGACCGGCAGCTCCGCGCCTGGCGCTCCGAACCCAGGAACAGGGGACGCACCTGCCGAGCGGGGCTGTGGGGCTACTCGCGTCACCCGAACTACTTCTTCGAGTGGGTGCACTGGCTCTCCTACCCCGTGCTCTCCATGGGTCTGCCGTGGGGTTGGGCCGTGTGGCTCGCGCCGGCGCTGATGCTCTTCCTCGTGCTCAAGGTCACGGGTATTCCCCCGACGGAGCAGCAGGCGCTGCGCAGCCGCGGTGACGACTACCGCGCGTACCAGCAGAGCACCAACGCGTTCTTCCCCGGCCCCTCGCGAGCGCGCTCGAAGGGCGCGCCGCAGCCCTCGTGAAGACCGCCATGCGACTGGTCGAGCGGGGTCTCGTCCCCGAAGCGCTGCTGCGCTACGGGATCCGCAGCCTCTTGCGTCAGCGCCTGCGCGAGCAGCGGGCGATCTTCGGCCAGGACCACGAGCGCGCCCTGCGTGATTGGGTCGAGAGCATGCGCCGCGGTCCCGTCGCCCTGGTCCCGGAGAAGGCCAACGAGCAGCACTATGAAGTGCCGCCGGCCTTCTTCCGGCTCGTGCTCGGCCAGCGCCTCAAGTACAGCAGCGGCTATTACGCGAACGCGAGCTCCACGCTGGACGAAGCCGAGGAAGCCATGCTCGCGCTGAGCGCCGAGCGCGCGGGTCTCGCGAACGGCCAGGACGTGCTCGAGCTCGGCTGCGGCTGGGGCTCGCTGACCCTGTGGATGGCCGAGCACTACCCGAGCAGCCGGATCGTGGCCGTCTCCAACTCGGCTCCGCAGCGCGCTCACATCCAGGCCGAAGCACGCCGCCGCGGGCTCGACAACGTCGCGGTCGTCACCCGTGACATGAACGACTTCACGATCGGCGAGCGCTTCGACCGCGTCGTCTCGGTCGAGATGTTCGAGCACATGCGCAACTGGGAGGAGCTTCTGCGGCGCGTGGCCGGCTGGCTGCGGCCCGATGGGCGCTTCTTCCTGCACGTCTTCGCGCACCAGCGCTACGCCTATGCGTTCGAGGCGCGCGACGAGTCGGACTGGATGAGCCGCACCTTCTTCAGCGGCGGCATGATGCCGTGCCACGACCTGCTCGAGCGTCTCGAGCTGCCGTTCGAGAGCGAGGCGCGCTGGGTTGTTCCCGGAACGCACTACGCGCGCACCTCCGAGGCCTGGCTCCAGAACCTGGAGCAGCGGCGCGAGGAGGTGCTCGCGCTCTTCCGCCAGACCTACGGGACGCGTCAGGCCGAGCTCTGGTACCAGCGCTGGCGGGTCTTCTTCCTGTCCTGTGCCGAGCTCTTCGGCTACCGCGGCGGGTCGGAGTGGATCGTCTCCCACCATCTGCTACGCCCTCGTCCGACGGCAACGGTGAGTACATGAGAACGCGCATCGCTTCTGCGAGCGTCGTGCGCTGGCTGGACTCCTGGGCGCAGGATTCGAGCGACGCCCAGCGCGATCCGCGTGACATCGACTGGCTGCGGATCAGCCCGTTCCTGGCGCTGCACGCGGGCTGCCTGCTCGTGCCGTGGGTCGGCTGGAGCTGGACGGCCGTGGCGGTCGCGCTGGCTTTCTATGCCGTGCGCATGTTCGCCATCACGGCCTTCTACCACCGCTTCTTCTCGCACGCCGCCTTTCGCACCTCGCGCCCTGTGCAGTTCGCCTTCGCCTTGCTGGGCGCGAGCGCGATCCAGCGCGGGCCGCTGTGGTGGGCCGCGCACCACCGCTTGCACCACCGCCACTCCGACGCGGAAGGCGACGTGCACTCGCCCGAGCGCCAGGGTTTCTGGTGGAGCCACGTGGGCTGGGTGCTGGCGCAGGGCAATTTTCGCACGCGCCTCGAGCTCGTGCGCGATCTCGCGCGCTTTCCCGAACTGCGCTTCCTCGATCGCTTCGACTCGCTCGTGCCGCTCTTGCTCGTGCCGGCCTTCTACGGCGCGGGCGAGCTCCTGGCCGCGCTGGCGCCCGGCCTCGGGACGAACGGGCCGCAGCTGCTCGTCTTCGGCGTGTGCATCTCCACGGTCCTGCTCTACCACATGACCTTCTCGATCAACTCGATCGCCCACCGCTTCGGGTCGCGGCGCTTCGAGACGAACGACCAGAGCCGCAACAACGCGCTGCTCGCGCTGTTCACCTTCGGCGAAGGCTGGCACAACAACCATCACCGCCATCCCGGCGCGGCGCGCGCGGGTCTGCGCTGGTGGGAGCTCGACCCGAGCTGGTATTTGCTGCGCTTGATGAGCGCGCTGGGCCTGGTCTGGGACCTGAAGCCCGTTCCGGCACGGAGCAGGAGCCGTCGGCCGTGAAGGTTGCCGTCGTCGGGACCGGCATCGCGGGCATGGTCGCAGCCCGCCGGCTGTACCGCGAGCACGAGCTCACCGTGTACGAGGCCGGCGAATGGATCGGGGGCCATACCAACACCGTCGAGGTCGAGGCGGGCGCGAGTCGCCTGGCGATCGACACCGGCTTCATCGTGTTCAACCAGAAGACCTACCCGCTCTTCTGCGCGCTGCTCGGCGAGCTGGGCGTTGCCTGGCAGCCGAGCGAGATGAGCTTCTCGGTGCGCTGCGAGCGCAGCGGGCTGGAATACAACGGCACGTCTCTGAACGGCCTGCTGGCCCAGCGCAGCAACGCGTTGCGCCCATCCTTCTGGCGCATGGTACGCGACATCCTGCGCTTCTACCGCGAGGCGCCGGCCCTGCTCGCGGAGCGCGACGAAGAGCTGACCCTGGGCGCGTTCCTCGAGCGCGGTGGCTACTCGCGCGAATTCGTCGAGCAGCACTTGCTGCCGATGGGAGCCGCGATCTGGTCGGCACGGCCCGAGGACATGCGCGCCTTCCCCGTGCGCTTCCTGGTGCAGTTCTTCCACAACCACGGCTTCCTGCAGGTGGATGACCGGCCACAGTGGCTGGTGGTCCGCGGCGGATCGCGTGAGTACGTGCGAGCTCTGGTGGCGCCGTTCCACGACCGGATCCGACTGCGGACACCGGTCGTGCGAGTCGAGCGTGTAGCGGACGGGGTGCGCGTCCTGACTGCGGGCGGCGAGAAGACGACCTACGACCGCGTTGTCCTGGCGACGCACGCCGATCAGAGCCTGCGCATGCTCGCCGACGCGACGCGGCTGGAACGCACGGTCCTCGGCGCCTTCGCCTACCAGAGGAACGAAGCCGTCCTGCACACCGACGCGTCGCTCATGCCGCGCACGCCCCGCGCCTGGGCCAGTTGGAACTACCACGTCACCGACCCGCCCGCGGATCTGCCCACGGTGACGTACTGCATGAACCGCCTGCAGGGTCTGCCCGCGGACCAGCCCTACCTGGTCACGCTCAACCGCAGCGCGGCCATCGACCCCGCCAAGGTGCTACGCAGCTTCGTCTACCACCACCCGATCTACTCGACCGCGGCCGTGCGCGCCCAGCGCCGCCACGGCGAGATCGACGGGGCGCACGGCGTGCACTTCTGCGGCGCCTACTGGGGCTACGGTTTTCACGAGGATGGGGTCGCGAGCGGACTCGCTGTCGCGCGCCGCCTGGGACAGGAAGTTCTGGCCTGATGAAGAGCGCGATCTACGAGGGCGAGGTCTTCCATCGCAGGCTCGAGCCCCGGCCGCACGACTTTCGCTACCGGCTCTTCCTGATGTACCTCGACCTGGACGAGTTGCCGGGACTCTTCGCCGGGCGCTGGCTGTGGTCGGCCGGGCCGCCCGCTCTCGCGTGGTTCCGGCGCGCCGACTACCTGGGCGCACCCGGCACTTCGTTGCGCGAGGCCGTGCTCGAGCGCGTCGAGCGTGAGCTCGGCCGGCGGCCCGCGGGTGCGGTACGCGTGCTCACGCACCTGCGCACTCTTGGCTACGTCTTCAACCCGGTCACCTTCTACTACTGCTTCGACGCGCAGGACGAGCTCGAGGCGATCGTCGCCGAGATCACGAACACCCCCTGGGGCGAGCGCCACGCCTACGTGCTGGACGCTCGCGCTTCGGCCGGCGCGGAAGAGCTGCGCTGGCGCTTCCACAAGGACTTCCACGTCTCGCCGTTCCACGGCATGGACCTCGACTACGAATGGCGCCTGAACGCGCCGGGCGAGCAGCTCGACGTCCACATGACCAGCCTGGAGCGCGGCCGGCCCGTGTTCCACGCGGGCCTCGCCTGCCGGCGACGCGCCATCACGGGCCGCAACCTGGCGAGCGTCCTGCTGCGGCACCCGTTGCTCAGCGCACGCATCCACGCCGCCATCTACTGGCAGGCCGCGCGCCTGTTCCTGAAGCGCGCGCCCTTCCACGCACACCCGAAGAAGATCCTGGCTTCCACGGAGAACAGCGCCACATGAGCACCGAGAGTTCCACGGTTATCCTGACAAGCACCCGGGCCGAGCGCGCTGCGCGCACTCCCCTTGCCGCTCGTCTCGTGCTCGGGCGACTCGAACGCATCTCGTCCGGGTCGCTGCTGGTCCTCGACGGAGGCCAGCGCCACGTCTTCGGCAGTGCTCATCCGGCCCTTCCGGATGCGAGCGTGCACGTGCTCGACCCGCGTTTCTGGGGCGCGGTGGCGCGGCGCGGAAGCGTCGGTGCGGGTGAAGCCTACGCCAAGGGCTGGTGGTCGAGCGACGACCCGACCGCGGTGGTGCGACTCTTCGTGCGAAATCGCGAGGCTCTGGCCGGCGTCGAGAGCGGCTTCGCGCGGATCTCGCAGGCGGTGCAGGCGCTCTTCCACGGCCTGCGCCGCAACACTCTGGGCGGAAGCCGCGCCAACATCGCGGCGCACTACGACCTCTCGAACGACTTCTTCCGCCTGTTCCTGGACGAGACCTTGTCGTACTCCTGCGGACTCTTCGAGCGTCCCGGCGCGACCCTGCGGGAAGCCTCGCTGGCCAAGATCGATCGCCTGTGCCTCGCGCTCGAGCTGGGGCCGCATGACCACCTGCTCGAGATCGGCACGGGCTGGGGCGCGCTGGCGCTCCACGCCGCGCGCGAATACGGCTGCCGAGTGACGACCACCACGATCTCCCGCGCGCAGCACGCCGTCGCCGCCGAGCGCGTCCGCGCGGCGGGACTGGAGGGACGCGTCACGCTGCTGATGGAAGACTACCGCCGATTGCGCGGCACCTACGACAAGCTCGTCTCGGTCGAGATGATCGAGGCCGTCGGGCACCAGTACTTCGACGAGTTCTTCCGCAGCTGCGCGGCGCTCCTGCGTCCAGATGGACGCATGTCCCTGCAGGCGATCACGATCGCCGACCAGCATTACGAGTCTGCCCTGCGCTCGGTCGACTTCATCCAGCGCCACATCTTTCCTGGCTCCTGCATCCCCTCGGTCACGGCGCTGTGCTCGGCGATGACCCGCGCCAGCGACCTGCGGCTCGTGCATCTCGAGGACATCGGACCGCACTACGTGCGCACGCTCGAGGCGTGGCGCGGCAACCTGCGTGAACGCTGGGACGAGGCCCGCGCCCTGGGCTTCGGCGAGGAACTCCTGCGCTTGTGGGAGTTCTACTTCTGCTACTGCGAGGGCGGCTTCGCCGAGCGCCACATCTCGAATGTGCAGATGCTGCTCGAGCGCCCGCTGGCGCGGCCGGTGCTGACCGCGCCCAGCCCGTGAAGAAGCTGGCGAACTTCCTGCTCTTCCAGGGCGCCTGGTTCGTGACCGTCGCGGGCGCCGCGCGCGGCGCGGTCTGGGTAGGTCCGGCGACGTTCGCCGCCGTGGCCGCCGTGCACCTGCTGCTCGTTTTCGAGCGCGCCCGCGAGCTGCGTTTCCTGTTGTTCGCCGGCGTCCTCGGAACGATCGCCGACAGCGTCCTCGCGGCCCTCGGCGCGACCGCCTACCCGAGTTCGGAGGCGGCCTGGCATTTTCCGATCGTGCCGCCCTGGATCACCGCGCTCTGGATCGGCTTCGCCACTTTGCCGCGCTTCTCCCTGGCCTGGCTCGTACGGCGCCCAGGACTCGCGGCCCTGCTCGGCGCCGTGGGCGGCCCACTCTCGTACCTGGCCGGGGCGCGCCTCGGGGCCGTGGCCGTGAGTTCCGAGCCCCTGCTGACCTGGGGCGCGCTCGCGGTGGAGTACGCGCTCGCAACGCCGCTCTTGCTGTGGCTCGCACCCGGGCGGATCGAACCCAACGCATTCTCGTCGCGTGACGCGCACTCCGTCGCCTCGCCTTCGCTCGATCGAGGCGCCCCATGAAGCCGGGCGACGCTCCATTTCGGCCTTCTCGCGTCT
>JANOGB010000014.1:0-3107 GCA_031413955.1 Planctomycetota bacterium
GAGCGCTCCCCGCAGCCCGCCCTGGCAGTGGGTCTTCCCTGCGACCAGCACCTACCGGCACCCGGAGACGGGTCAGATCCGCCGTCACCACCTGCACGAGACGGTGATCCAGCGCGCCGTGCACGAGGCCGTTCTGCGCGCCGGGATCCTGAAGAAGGCGAGCTGCCACACGCTCCGCCACTCCTTCGCGACCCACCTCCTCGAAGACGGGCATGACATCCGCACGATCCAGGAGCTCCTCGGCCACAAGGACGTGTCCACGACGATGATCTACACCCACGTCCTAAACCGCGGACCCCTCGGAGTTCGCAGCCCGGCGGACCGACTTGGTGGCTGAGCCCGGGGCTGCTGCTGGGCTGCTGCCCACGTCCGATGCTCCCCCCTCACCCCGGCCGCGCTACACTGACCGGCCCGTGGAGGGAAGCATGCAGCCCAGCGCCGGCCCCAGTTCGTGCCAGGGCCACCCGCGCCCCCACAGGCTGCCGCGTCATCCGCGCTACGAGACCAGCCCAACGCGACTTCTCCCCGCTACGCAGGTCAATCGAATTGGCGTTCGGCGGGCTGACGGGCCTACGTGAGTCCAAGAGGATCCCGCATGCAGATGAAAGCCGAAGGTATGTTTCAGAGGTACCGTCACTGGGTCTTGTCGTCCGCGATGTTCTTGTCAGCTTGTGTGACATCGCTGCAGACGCCCCCCGATGAGCTGAGACGAGGCGATCCAGATGAGGGTACCGTCATTGGATCACTGCAGATCAAGGGCGGCACGGAAATCCAAATCCTGGGACGTCGCAAGTGGTCGCTAGAGCTGGCTCGGATCGAGGATGTCCGCCATCCGAGGGACCTTAATTTGCTCCCGCTCGGCGCTCCGATTCGCGCGTACACGGTACAAGCGTACCGTGATGGAGATGAAGAGCTGTTTGTCGCAAAGCTTCCGCCGGGTCGATACGCTTTCTGGAAGCTGTCCCGGATTGACACGCCCACGTTCACGCAGGGGACGGAGGTCTACCTAACCGTGCAGCCAAGCACCATTAGTTACGTAGGTCGTCTTGTCGTCGAATTTCCACCCGGTTTGATTAGTTCAACTGCCCCTAACCGTGTCGGCTGCACTGGACTCAAGTTTACGCTCAGGGTCGAGGACGCGAGCGCGCCAACGCTTGAGAAAGCAAGGCAGGCCTATGGCGTGAGCCCTGCCGCTGTAGTTATTAACTTGATGAGGCTGGACTCCCACTCGTTCTGCGGACATGAATATGACTCAAAGGGTCCACTGCCGTGAATGAGGGGTTCGACGTGAAAGGAGCAGCGACTGATGGCTTGCGACAGAGAATCGATCGGAGGCTTGGCCGCATGCCGCCGAACCCTCCGATGCAGCGGACCGCTTCGCAGAGGCTTTCGCCCGCTTCTTCGCGGCCGCTGATCGGAAACGTTAGAAAGACGCCTCCGAGGAGCAAGGTGATGAGCGCCGCCACGGCAATTACGAGTCTGATTCCGCTGTTCGTTGTGGTCGCGATGAGGCGAGCCGAGGCAAGCATCTATCGACAACTTGCTGACGCTCGGGCGTTCACTGCTGAATCAGCGATTCAGTTGTCACTCAGCCGTTCGCTCGAAAGGAGACGACTTCAAGGTCTGATTCGCGGATGTGCGGTGCGCCTGACTGCGAACAGCCGCCACTTTCTTGACGCCGACGGTTGGAGTAACTACCAGCGTAATCGACGCCGCCGCGGACTGCTCGCCATGTCAGTCGTCCTAGCGCTTTTCGGTATTGGCGTCGCCGTGTTCTGGGTCATGCGGTGACGCCTTTTCTCGGGATTGAGCCAGAATCCCGGACTTGTCCGCGCACCATGTGACGGCGTCGGAGTGTTCTCAAAGCGTACGCTGCCGGGACGCCGCGCGCGCAACGTGGGGCGCCGTTGCAGGTGAACGCGGGCCGTTGGGCGGATCAAATGATGCTTGCAGCGCCCGCGACGCAGCCACGGGCGAGCAGCTCTACAAGGGACGTGAGGGCGACCTCGTCACGAGCTCTCGGCGGGTGGAGTGCCCGCCGCCAGGCAGACACACACGTGACTTCGGCGGGCCTGGGACCGTGGATGCGCCGCTGCTCGAGAAAGCGGGGTCGGCGATCTGTCGCGTACCGATGCGAGCTCCGCCGTTACGAGCCGGAACCGGGCGTCAGCGCTGCGCCGGCGCAGCCCCGCGCGGGATCAGGATCGAGAGGATCGTCGCCCCTGCCAGCGTGCCCACCACGGCGCAGAGCGAGAGGGTCGTGTTGATCTTGATCGGGCTGGCCCGCTCCAGCCCGATCACGGGCAGGTAGGTCGGAGCGCTCATCAGCAGCAGCTTGGGGGCCGGCGCTGGTCGAAGCCTTTCACGCCGCATCCCGCCTACGGCACCTGAGCCGTCGCACCGAGACGTGTTACCGCGGCTGGGTGCGGCGCTTCTTCACCGCCCAGCGCTGGCGCCATCCCTCCGAGCTGGGCCGAGCAGAAGTGGTGTCGTTCCTCTCCGACCTCGCCACGCGCGCTCGCGTGAGCGCCTCGACCCAGAACCAGGCTCTTGCCGCGCTGCTCTTCCTGTACCAGGCCGTGCTGGAGCAAGACCTCCCCTGGCTCGACGACCTCGTGCGCGCCAAGCGTCCGCACCGCGTTCCCGTCGTGCTGACGCGCCGCGAGGTCCAGGACCTGCTGGCTCACATGCAAGGCCTGCCACGCCTTCTGGCAACCCTCACTCTATGGCGCCGGTTTGCGCCTGCTCGAAGCCTTGCAGGTGCGTGTCAAGGACGTGGACATCGAGTCGCGGATCTTGAGCATCCGTTCCGGAAAGGGCGACCGCGACCGCCGCGCGATCCTCCCCGATTCTCTGCGCCAGTCCCTCGCCGAGGCCGTCGAGGCCTCCCTCGCCCAGCACGTGCGTGATCTCGAGCACGGCGCTGGCTGGGTCGAACTGCCCGCCGCGCTCGACAGGAAGTACCTGAGCGCTCCCCGCAGCCCGCCCTGGCAGTGGGTCTTCCCTGCGACCAGCACCTACCGGCACCCGGAGACGGGTCAGATCCGCCGTCACCACCTGCACGAGACGGTGATCCAGCGCGCCGTGCACGAGGCCGTTCTGCGCGC
>JANOGB010000015.1:0-54156 GCA_031413955.1 Planctomycetota bacterium
ACGTCGCGGAACTCCTCCCACGTCGTGGGCACGGCCAGCTCGCGTTCGAAGCGTGCCTGGAAGGCCTTCTTCTCGGCCGGGTCCTCGAACCAGTCCTTGCGGTACGCGAGCCCGATCGCATCCGTCTCGCACGGCGCCGCGTACCAGCGCCCGCTCTTCTCCGGATACTCGCACAGGTAACGCGCCGCGCGCGCGTGGATCGTCTTCATGTCGACCACCGTCGGCAGCCAGCTCGTGAGCTCCTCGTAGAGCCCTTTCACCGCGCCGCGCCCGATCCACTGCGAGTCGCCGATGACGATGTCGAACTGCGTCTCGTCGGCCGCGAACTCCTGGAACACCTGGTCCTGGTAGGAGTTGAGCGGGATCTGGCGCACCACCACCTCGATGCCGGTCTCCGTCTTGAAGTCGTTGGCGAGCTCCTGCAAGCCCGCCGCCGGCGCCCACTGGAACCACCACACGGTCACGGGCCGGATCTCGTCGGCGCTGGCCTCCTTGCCCGAGCAGGCGGCCAGGAGAGACAGGAGGAACAGGGGAACGAGGAGCAATGGAGCGCTTCGCGGGGGACGCATGGAGTTGGATGGCTGCGGGACGAGGGTCGAGCTGGCGCCGGCCCGCATGGTAGTGAGGAAGGAGCCACTTCGTCCTCCGCTCGCTCGCGCGCGGATTCTGAGCTTCCTGCCCCACCCCGGAAACACTGCCCGCGCGGCCCTGAGAGGGCCGAACCCTCAGGGGCGCGCGCCGATGACGAGCTCGAGGCCGTTGGTCAGGGTCGTGACGCCGCCTCTGCTCATGCCCGCGGCTTGCAGCCAGACGTGCTGGCCCACGAGCGCGAGATCGTTCGGGATCGGCAGGCGCTGGACGATCGCGCCGGGGCTCGCGATCCTCTGGAACGCGGGCGACAAGCCGACCTTGACCTCGCAGCCCAGCACGGTCGTCGTGCCCGGCGCGAAGTCCATCCCGAGCACGTAGGGCACGTTGTTGACGCGCACGTCGAGCGCGAAGCAAGGGTTGCCGATCACCGGGAGATCGCTCGACGGCGCGACGCGGAAGGGACTGGCGAGCGCTTGTGGACGGACGCTGAGCTGGCCCGTGCAGCCGCTCGGAAGACTCGTGACGGAGGCCGTGGTCGGGACGGACGCGGTCCGCACGCCGCTGACGCCGAAGGTCGTCGGCGTGGAGGTGAACTCGACCTCGGTCACGCCGCTGACCTGACGCCCGGCCAGCACGAACGACCAGCGCAGCGTCTGGGTCGTGCCGTTCGGCCAGGGGGCGGACAGGTTGAACTGGGTCGCCGCCGCATTGACGAAGGTCTCGCCGAGCCGGAGCTGGTCCAGGAGCACGCCGTCGAAGGCGCCGAGCGCCTGGCCGGGCAGGAGCGTGGTCGGGCCCGCGAAGACCGGCTTCAGCTCGAACCCCGCGACCGGCGCGCTGAATCTCGCGTAGTGCAAGGCCTTCTGCCAGTCGGTCAGCGAGATCGGAACCGTGCCGGTGTTGACCAGGATCAGCCAGCCCGAGCCGAGGCCGAGCGTCGCGTCGTCGACCTGGATCTTGCCGAACGAGATGACGTCGAAGTCGAGCTGCGCCGAACTCGGGCGCGAGGCCGCGAGCAGCGCGAGGGCGGCGGCGAACAGGGTGAGGGTACGCATGGTGGAGTCGACGACGGGCCCCCGCTCCGCCGACGGCAAACTATACCCTCTGCGCCGAGGGCCGGCGGCCTTTCGAGGCCAGCTCCCCGCCGTGCGCAGGGCCGCCAGGCGGCTTCCGCCTGCTCCGGCTGCGGGTGGACCGGGTGAGCAACCGAGCCCGGCCGGGCCGAGTCACTGCTCGAGGAACTTCTTGAGCGGCGGGCCGCCGTTGTGCCCGACGGCGGGGATCTCGACGAAGCGGTCGAGGGCCAGGCCCCAGATGCTGGGCACGAAGGTGTGATCGCCGAGATGGCCGTTCGGCACGAAGAGCTGCGGATGGTCGAACGGCGCGCGCCGCCCGCGTACGCGCTCGTCGGTGAGCGACAGGAGCCAGGCCTCCACCGCCGCCATCTCCTCCTCGGTGTTGTTCAGGACATTGAGTCCCGCGATCGTGAGCGCGCCGTCCGTCGAGTGGATCGGCACCGCGTCGCCGCCCCGGCTGTAGAACTGCAGGACCTCGCGCAGCGTGCCGAGGCCGCCGGTGTGAAAGTACGGCGCGGTCAGCTCGACGTTGCGCAGGCCCGGCACCTTGAACGAGCCGTCCACCGCGATCGGCTCCGGCGGCGGCGGGTTCAGCCGGCGCACCGAGGACAGCGGCCCGCCGAACGGATCGTTCCCGCCCACGCCCGGATCCTCGTGAGTCCACAGCACGCCGATGTTGTTGAAGCCGCGATCCAGCGTCTGCCCCTCACGGATGCGCGTGGGACTCTGCCGCACGCGCCGCACGGAGGCGCCGGTCAGCTCGGCGTTCTCGTGGCAGTTGATGCAGCGCCCGCGGGTCTGGCTGCGGAACAGGTCGACCCCCAGCAGCGCCTGGGCGCTGATGGCGCTCGGGTCGCCGTCCATGAAGCGGTCGTAGGGCGAGTCGTTCGCCACGAGGGTGGCCTCGTACAGCTGCACGGCCAGGCCGAAGAAGAGCGCGAAGTTGTACTGCATGAGCGTGTACTCGCGCGTGGCGGGGTCCTGGTCGAAGCCGGGCACGGCGGCGGTCGTGCCGTCGGTCCAGACCCGGATGCGCAGCGACGTGTTCCACCACTGCTCGTGGAACGCGGCGCGCACGAGTGCGTCGTAGCTCGACGCGAGGCCAGGCAGGGGTCTGCGCGACAGCGCGCCCAGCACGCTGTCCTCCAGGTGCACGCGCTGGAGGCCCAGGGGTCGCAGGCCGGGCAACGGGAACGAGAACTCACGCGCGCCGCCCAGGAGCTTCTGGCCGAGGTCGGGGAACGTGCGGCCGGCCGCGGAGGGAACATCGGGTACCTTCTACCTTCACCGCACCGAGCCGGCGATGGCGCGAGCGGTTCGACTTCAGCTCCTTCGCAGGAGCGGAAGCGGCCGGACTCGGACACGAGTCTCATCGATGGCGACGAGGCTTCCCTGAGCAAGTGCTTCCTGTCTCTCGGCGAGCTGGGCGAGCAAGAGAGTCAGCCGAAGCTCGGGGGGGTTGCGCTATGCCGGAACAGGATCAGCGAAGGCTTCGTGGATTCCCGCAGAGCGAACAGCGTTCCGAAATCGGTGTCGGCCGAGACGATGACACGCTCTTCCTTCTCGGCGAGGGCGAAGAAGACCTCGTCATCCTCGTCTTGGAGGCCGCGCTCCCGCACGTGCACCGCGTCGTGTCCCGCTGCCTTCGCCTTCAGGCCCCGCGCCACCTCCGGCGAGATGGCGTTGTCGACTAGGAACTTCACTCGGCCTTGCGCAGCGGCAGCTCACGCTCACGCACGGCCTCCGAGGCGAAGTGCAGGGCCTCGCGGATGTCCTCGTCCTCGCCCATCCCCTCCGCGATCCTGCCGACGACCGTGGCCACCGGGATGCGCAGCCCCCGGATGCAGGCGACTCCCTCCATCTGGCGCGGACCGACCGTGATGCGCGAGTAGGTCATGACGAGCTGCAAGATGCCCGGGGAAGCTCACAGGGCGAGGTCCTGGCCGATGGGCGTGGGACCCCAGCTTTCGTTGTCCTACCCAGACCTCTCGTCCTCGCCCACCATGGCGGTATCCGTCGCCAGCGCCATTGTCGCGAGGATGCGGCGCGCGTAGAACATCCGCCGTGAAGTCCGCGCTCCTCGAACGCGATCCGTATCTGGACGCGATCGTGCGCCGCCTGATCGAGTGCTACCAGCCCGAGCGCATCTACCTCTTCGGCTCGGTCGCGCGCGGCGACGCGGGCCCCGACAGCGATTACGACCTCTTCGTTCTCGTGCCCGACGACGCCGAGGCATCACGCCAGAGCTCGGGCCTCTTCTACGAGCACCAGCTCGGCCTTTCGCGGGGCGCGGACGTGCTCGTCGCCACGCGCGCGAGCTTCGAAGCCAAGGCTGCGCGCGTCGCCGCGTCGCTGCCGGCGACGGTTCTGCGCGAGGGCCAGCTCCTCTATGCCGCCTGACCCGCTGGTCGTTGCTGAGACGCGCGCATGGCTGACGAAGGCCGACGAGGACCTGCGCGCCTGCGAAGTGTGCCTCGCGGCGCGGCGGCCATTGCTCGGGACTGTGACGTACCATGCCCAGCAGGCCGCCGAGAAGGCGATGAAGGCTTGGCTCGTCTGGCACGGTCGGCCGTTTCGCAAGACGCATCACCTCGTCGAGATCGCCGAGCCCTGCTGGCAAGTCGACCCGTCCCTGAGGCCTCTGCTCGAGCGCAGCCTTCCCCTGAGTCAATACGCCTGGAAGCACCGCTATCCGGGGGAGCCCGTGGACGCAACACGCGACGAGGCGACGGCCGCAATGCAGCTGGCGCAGGCCATCACGGGTGCGATGCTCGAGCGCTTGCCGAGCGAAGTGCGGCCCGGCTGAGAGTGGACCCTGCGCGATGGCCAGTGGCAGAACGAGCGCGTCGCTCTACTCGCGCCGATCCAGGGCGCGCCGATCCATCGCACCGCTCGTGTAGTCCGGGCGCCGAAGGCTCACCGCCGGACAGGCGCTGAATCGGCAAGCGCTGCCGTGCTCAGGGACTGCTCTTGATGTACCTGCGGTGGATCCGCACCGCCGCCGTGCCGAATGCCATCATCAGGAAGCCCAGCAAGATGAGCGCGAGCGGCCAGCCGAGCGAATCGGCGAAGTGCTCGCCCGTGAAGTACCCGATGTAGACGAGCATCCCCAGGGTGCCCGCGGCGAGCAGGGTCCGGCTACGGAGGCTCGTGCTGGAGTAGACGAGGGCACACGGGAGCGCGATGAACGAGATCTCTAGGGTGCCGCGTTCGACGATCGCGAACCACGAGACCTGCACGAGCGTGGCCGCCACCAGGTACCAGAAGGGCGTGACCCCGCCGTGCTGCGTGCGCTGGACCGCCACGGTGACGAGGAAGCACGTCACGCCGACGACGAGGCCGTTCAGCTCGGGCTCGGCATCCAGCAGCTCGAGCGCCGTTCCCAGGGCCGTGCAGCCGAACAGGAGCGCGAAGAAGAGTGGGGTCGTGCGCCGGAGCCGCGCGAAGGTGAGCAGGCACTGCACGAGCATCACCGCTGACACCGCCAGCAGCGCGTGCAGCGGCTCGCCTGCGCTCGAGAGCTCGCTGAACGCGATCAGCATGCCCATCGGCTGGAGCACCACGGCCATCAGGTACAGGGGTGTAGAGAGCTTCTCGTGCCGCGGCGAGCCCAGGGCGAGGTACGAGAGGATCAGGGCGACGATGCCAGAGCCCAGCGTCACGACGATGCGCGCCGCGGAGTTCATCTCGTCCCAGAACGTGCCCACGAACACGCACAGGCCGGCGAACACGAACGTCCCGCCGAGATAGCCGAGCGCGCGGCCGAGCAGACCTTGCCGGACGGGCGTTTCGACCGCGGGCGCCTCGAGAGCGCGGCGAACCTCTTCGTGCGTCAGGCCATGGCGCCGCGCGATGGCCGCGATCTCCGCCAGGGCAGCCTCGCGCTCCGTCATCGACCTTCCTCGACGGGCACGAGCCAGCCCAGGAACTGCACCGGCGCGTAGCCGTAGGCCGCGTCGTCGGTGCGCGGGAGGACGATCACCCGCCCGCCTTTGCGGATGACGCTGCGCGCGCGGCGGTTGCGATCGACGAGGAGCTCGCCCAAGAGGCCCGAGCCGCCTCCCGCCGACTCGTCGAACTCGTAGCCGTCGGGCGAGCGTGGGCTCCGGTCGAGGCGAAAACCCTCGAGGCCCGCGACGAAGAGATCGAGCGTGCCCTCGAGGTTCTCGACATCCTCGGGCTCGGGCAGGGGGATCTCCTCGACCGCCCCGCTCGCCGGATGCAGCCGGTACAGGCTCGGCGGATCCTGGTAGGACGGGTTCTGCATCTTCACCCAGCGCACGCGCAGGCGCCCGTCGACGACCGCCAGGTCGCAGTCGACCGGCCGCGAACGCGTTCCGTAGCTCGCGCGGACGCCGTAGAGCACGTCGTAGCGCGGATCCTCGACCCACAAGCGCGGCAGCGTGCGCGCGAGCACGAACGCGACCACGACGAGGATCGGCAGAGCCACCCCGGCGATCAGGAAACCGTGCCGCTTCAGGAAGCTGTCCTGTTCATTCACGCGCAACTCCTCCGGACGATGGCATCGGACGGGTCCAGTAGACCTGCCGGACGCGTCGCGTTCCACGAGGCTCCTTGCCCGTTCGTGAACGGGCTTGTTTGCGTCGGTAGAATCCCGCGCCGGCATCTCGACGATGGATCTCGACGAAGGGAGGACAAGGTGAAGATCAGGTTCCTGCTCAGCGGGCTTCTCGCGGTGGTCTCCGCTTCCGTGGCTGGCGGCAGCCAGACGGAGCGGCGGGCCAGCGCGGCTCCGATTGCTCCGCCGTTCCCCGAGACATGGGTCAACGGGCCAGCGCTCTCGAACGAACTCCTCGCGGGAAAGGCGGTCTTCCTGGTTTTCTTCGAGGAAACATGACCGCGCTGCGAAGCGAAGTGGCCAGGTCTGGTCGCTGAAGCACGCCGCTACGACGGTCGACCGGCGGTCTTCGTGGCCGTCAATTCGGGCAACTCCGCCGACAGTGTCCAGAGCTATCTCGCCTCGGTGAACTGCCCCTGGCCAGCCATCGTCGACGAGGACCGATCCTTCGAGACCGCCTGTGGCGTCGGGGAGATCAGCCTCCAGAACATCTGGCAGACCTGCGTCGTCACCCCGGAGGGGACGCTCTTCTTTGCCAACATCGACGGCCTCGAGCGGCACCTCAGGACGGCCAGGTGGAACGTCGACCCGACTGGAATCCCCGCGTCGCTCCAGGACGCCTGGCGCGCCCTGGAATTCGGGCAGGTCTCCGGTGCGATCGCCGCTCTGAAGGGCGCGGTGACGGCCAGCGAAGCGGAGGAGCATGCCCGCCAGCGGCTGGATGCGGAGATCGGCAACCGGCTCGCCGCGCGCCTGACGGCCGCGCGTGGGCTGGCCTCGGAGAACAAGCCCTGGGAGGCCAGCAAGCTGTACCAGGGCATCCTCGACGAGTATCGCGGGTTCGACGAGGCGCGGCTGGGGGAGGCCCGAGGCGCGCTGAAGGAGCTCCTGCCCGGCCTGCTCGGCGAAGTCTGGCGTGGTCTGGAGCAAACGGAACCGGCCGCCTATCAGCGCCTGAACGAGCAGCTCGGCAACGAGCTCGCGCTCCGCCTCGCGGCTGCCAGCGCCCTCGCCCGCGACGGAAATCCCTGGCCGGCCGTCAAGGCCTACCAGCGCATCCTCGACGACTTCAACGGCTTCGACCGGAGCCGCCTGGTCGGCGCCTCCGATGCTCTCCGGGAGCTGCAAAAGACCGAGACGGTCAAGAACGAGGCGCAAGCCATGAAGGCGCTGGAGCGCGCTCGCGAGAAGCTGGCCTCGATCGCGGACAAGAAGAACGAACCGGTGAAGGTCGAGCTGAGGAAACTCATCGAGAAGTACCCGGCCACCGAAGCGGCCCGCGACGCCCAGCAGCTCCTGCGCTCGCTCTGATTCGATTCAGAGGCGCAGCATCCCGATCAGCTCACCCGCCAGCGCTTCGGCGAAGGCGGCGTCGTTGATGTGCAGGTCGAGCTCGAGCACGCGCACGCTGCCGGCGTGCGCGTGGATCGACGCGTAGAGCGCGGAGCGTGCCGCCGGATCGTCGAAGGGCTGGCCCGCGCAATCGATGGCCGAGACGCCGCGCAGCGGCAGGAAGATGCGGGCCGGGCCCCGCGAACGCGCAACCTTGGTGGCGAGCTCGCGCCCGAGCTGCGCGTTTTCCTCCACCGTCGTGCGCATCAGCGTCACGTTGGCGTTGTGGCGATGGAACCTCCGCCCCGCGAACTTCGCCGGGACCGTGTCGAAGCCCAGGAAGTTGACCATATCGAGCGCGCCCACCGAGACCACCTGTGGGATGCCGGCGCGCGCGGCGGCGGTCAGGCGCTCGGGCCCGGCCGAGAGCACACCGCCCACGAGCTCGTCGGCGAGTTCCGTCGTGGTCACGTCGAGCACGCCGGCCACGAGGCCGGCGTCGATCAAGCTCTCCAGCGTGCGCCCGCCCGAGCCGGTGGCGTGGAACACGAGCACCTCGCAGCCCGCTTGCTCGAGCACGGCCCGCGCGCGCTCGACGCAGGGCGTGGTCACGCCGAACATCGTCGCGGCCACGAGCGGGCGCTCGTCTGCGCCTGCCTCGGGCAGCGCGCCGAGCGCCATGCCCGCCATGGCCTGCGCGGCACGTGTGAGCACCATGCGGCTGATGCGGTTCAGCCCGGCGATGTCGACCACCGAGTGCAGCATGGCGATGTCCGCCGTGCCGACGAAGTGCCCGACCGCGCCCGAGGCCAGCGTGCTGACCATCAGCTTCGGCACGCCGAGCGGCACGGCGCGCATGGCCGCGGTGCCGATCGTCGTCCCGGCCGAGCCGCCGAGGCCGAGCACGCCCAGGCACGTTCCCTCGGTGTGGTAGCGCTTCGCCAGCTCCGCCGCGCCCCGCGCCGCCGCGTTGACGGCCTCGCCACGATCGTTCCTCGCGCGCACGGACGCGATCGTCGTTCCAGCCGCGCGAAAGAGCTCCTCGCGCGGGACGTCCGGTTGCACCTGGGGAGTGCCGAGCGAGCCGCAGTCGACCAGCACGACCTCGACGCCCAGCGCGCGCAGCCCAGCGCACAGGTACGACGCCTCGTGCCCCTTCGTGTCGAGCGTGGCGAACAGCAGGACGGGCACGGTCGACCTCAGAATCCGCCCGCGCGCGGGATGACGAGGTCGAGCAGCGGGAACGGGAACTCGGGCGAGGGCCGGTGCTCGCGCGCCAGGATGGCGAGCAGGCGCGCGACGATCTCGGGGTTTTCCGCGGCCACGTTCTTCGTCTCGCGCTCGTTGGCCTCGAGGTCGTAGAGCTCGAGCGAGGAGATTTCCTCCAGCAGGTCGAAGCGCACGCCCTTCCAGCGCCCCATGCGCACGGCCTGCTGGCCGCCGTAGCCGTGGAACTCCCACATGAGGAACTCGTGCTCGGGCGCGCGCTCGCCGCGCAGCTCGGCGAAAAAACTCAGGCCGTCGAGCCCGGCCGGCACGCTCACGCCTGCGACCTCGAGCAGCGTCGGCAGGAGGTCGTAGTGCGCGCCCAGCCACGCGCTGGTCTTGCCCTCCGGCACCTGCCCGGGCCAGCGCGCGATCAGCGGCACGCGGATCCCGCCCTCGTACAAGGTGCCCTTGCGTCCGCGCAGTCCGCCGGTCGAGTTGAAGAAGCGCGTGTCGACGCCGCCCATGTCGGAGGTCGGACCGTTGTCGCTGACGAACAGGACGAGCGTGTTCTGCTCGACGCCGGTCTCCTCGAGCAGGTCGAGCACGCGCCCCACGTCCTTGTCCAGGCGCGAGATCATCGCCGCGTAGGCGGCGCGCGGCGTCTCGTGCGGCACGTAGCCGTATTCGCCGTGGTAAGGCGTCTCCTCGAAGCGCTCGTGGTAGTGCGCGAGGTCCTCCTCCGCGGGCTGCAACGCCACGTGCGGCAGCGTGAACGGCAGATACAGGAAATACGGCTTCGCGTGCGGCCGGCGCAGGAAGCCCTCGACCTCCTGCAGGAAGAGATCGTGCGCGTACTGCGTGCCCGACTCGCCGTCCTCGCGGTTGCCCGCGAGCGGCACCTTCTTCCCGTCGCGCCACAGGTGATCGGGATAGAACGTCTGCGCCTGACGCTGGCAGTAGTAGCCGAACCACTGGTCGAAGCCCTGTGCCTTCGGCTCGCCGCTCGTGCGCGGACCGCCGAGGCCCCATTTGCCGACCATGGCCGTCTCGTAGCCGGCCTGCTGCAGGAGCTTCGGCAGCGTCACCGTATCCGCAGGGAGCGCGAGCTGGCCCTCGTCCGGGAACTCGCGGTTGTCGCGCACGAAGGCGTGCCCGCCGTGCAGCCCGGTCAGCAGCGAGCAGCGCGTGGGCGCGCACACCGGCGCGGCGGCGTAGAAGCGCGTGAAGCGCAGACCCTCGCGCGCCATGGTGTCCAGGCGCGGCGTCTCGATCTTCTGCTGGCCGTAGCAGCCGAGCTCGCCCACGCCGAGGTCATCGGCCACGATCAGAACGAGGTTCGGCCGCGGCGGGGGAGGCTGCTCGTCGTCTTCGTCGGAGGGGGCGCGCGAGGGCAGCGCGCCGGTGACGGCCAGGAAGAGCGGAAGCCACATGCCTGACACTCTAACGCTCATGCTCAACCGGGAGCGCCGGGCTCCAGCCCGGCTCCGGGTTCCATGCTTCTTCTCGCTTCGAGGCGCGCGTGGCGGAAGAAGAGAAGAGAAGAACGAAGAGCCGGGCTGGAGCCCGGCGCTCCCAGGTGAAAGCTCAGCGCGCGTAGCCGAGGTCTTGCAGCTCCTCCAGGAACTCCGGCGCCGGCTCCTCGAGCTCTCCCTGCGCCAGCTCGGAGTAGAAGCGCAGCCGTTCCTCGAGCGCCGCGCGCAGCTCGGCGTGGCGTTTGCCGGAGTCGCCGAGATCGTGCAGCTCCAGCGGATCCTCCGTGAGCGCGAAGAACTCCTCGTGGCCGTCGGGATAGCGGATCAGCTTGTGGCGCCGATCCTGGATCGCCACCATCTCGCCCGCGTCGCCGGCCTCGGCATCCTCGGCGCGGCGTTGCTCGGCGAAGAACAGGCGCTCGGCGGCCGGAGCGGCGCGGAGTGCGGCGTCGCCGGCGAGGAGCGGGACCAGCGAGCGGCCGAAGAACTCCTCGTGCGGCGCGCGCCACGCGAGGCCGAAGAGCTCGGCCAGGGTGGGCAAGAGGTCCACGTGACCGACGAGCTCTTCCCTGCGGCGTGGCGGCAGGGTGCCGTCGCTGGCGTGGAACAGGAGCGCCACGCGCAACTGCTCGTTGTAGATGCGCCCGCCGTGGCCCTCGTAGCCGTGGCTGCCCAGGCCCTCGCCGTGGTCGCTGGTCACGATCCACAGGCCCTTGCGCGGCGACGCTGGTCCCTCCAGGGCCGCGTAGAGACGTTGCACCTCCGAGTCGGCGAAACGGATCAGCGCGTCGTAGTCGTCGATGAAGCGCTGCACGTCTTCGCGCGCGCGCGCCGTGTGCGTCTGGCCGCGGCCGTCGGCGCCCAACCATGGCAAGTCGCGGGCCTCGGGATCGAGCTCCGCAAAGCCGTGCAGGCGTGCGAGGTAGTCGAAGAACGAACCCGCGTCGTCGGGCCGGCTGTCGACCACGCTCGCGCGCGCCCAGGCCGGCAGCTTCGGGCGCTTCCAGCCGTGCGGATCGTACAGGTGCAGCCACAGGAAGAACGGTTGCTCGCTCCGCGCGCGCGCCCATTCGATGGCCTGGTCGACCAGCTCCGGCGTCGGCGGCGCGCGCTTCGACACGTGCTCGAAGCCCTGGGCGATTCCGCCCAGGAACTGCGCGCCGAGGAAGGCACCACTCGCGAAGCCACGCTCCCGGAACAGCTCCGGCAGCGACGTGAAGCCCTGCGCGAGCTTGTTGCCGTTCCTGCGCACGCCGTGCACGCGCGGCGGCACGCCCGTCAGCATCGTGGCGTGGCTCGGCGCGGTGTGCGACACGCTCGCGAGCGCGTTCTCGAACAGCACTCCCTCCGCCGCCAGCCGCGCGAGGAACGGCGCCGTGTCGCGCGCGTAGCCGTAGCTCGGCAGGTGGTCGGCGCGCAGCGTATCGAGCGTGACCAGCACGATGTGGTCGTAGGGCGGAGCTCCGGGAGCGGCAGGGGCTAGACTCCGTTCCTGTTCGCGCTGACTCGACTCGGCGCCGCCCTCTTCCTGCCTGCACGCACAGGACAGCACGAGGACCAGCGCGGCGCGGGCGCAGGGCACGACCATGTGGCGGACGAAGATAGCGCCCACGGCTCCGGAGCGGTGGATCGGGCCTGCCAGGTGTCCGTGGCCTCGCCGGAGCCGCACGCCCCTCACAGGAACACGCCCGCCACGGCCGCCGCGATCCACGAGGCGAGCGAGCCGCCCAGCATGGCGCGCAGGGCGAGGCGCGAGAAATCTGCGCGGCGCTCGGGCGCGAGCACGCTCATGCCGCCGAGCTGGATCCCGATCGTGCCGAAGTTCGCGAAGCCGCACAGTGCGTAGGTCAGGATCGCGGCCGAGCGTTCGTGCTCGAAGCCGTCCGCTCGTGCCAGGATCGCGTGCATGTCCAGGTAGGCCACGAACTCGTTCACGGCCATCTTGGTCCCGAGCAGCCCGCCGGCGAGCTGGCTGTCGTGCCAGCCCTCGACGCCCATCAGCCAGGCGAGCGGGGCGAAGAGCCAGCCGAAGATACGCGCGAGCGAGAGTCTGCCCGCGAGGCCGAGGGACTCGCCGAGCGCGCCCAGCGGCCAGTTCACGAGGTTCACCAGCGCCATGAAGGCGATCAGCATCCCGGCCACGTTGAGGGCCAGCCTGATGCCGTCCTGGGCGCCGGTGGAGGCGGCCTCGATCCAGTTGCTCGCGCTGCGCTCGATGGTCAGCGGAAAGCGGCCGCGCGTCTCGGGCGTGCCCGTTTCAGGCAGCAGGATCTTGGCCACGAGCAGCGCGGCCGGCGCGGTCAGCACCGAGGCCGTGAGGATGTGCGGCGCGAGCGCGGTGCCGACGAGCCCCATGTAGATCGCCATGACCGTGCCGGCGATGGTCGCGAAGCCGCCGACCAGCGCGGCGTTCAGCTCCGAGAGCGTCATGCGCGCGAGGTACGGGCGCACCACCAGCGGCGACTCGGTCGGGCCCACGAAGATCTCGGCCGCGACCGCCATGGACTCCGCGCCCGAGGTGCCCATGGTCACGGCCATGACGCGCGCGATGCACCAGATCACGCGCTGCATCACGCCCATGTGGTAGAGCACGCTCATCAGCGTGGCGAAGAAGATCAACGCCATCAGGCCCTTGGCCGCGAAGGCGAAGACGATCGTGTTCTCGGGGCCGAAGACTCGTCCCAGCGCTTCCGAGTCGGCCAGGGGACCGAAGACGAGCTTCGTCCCAGGCTCGACCACCGCGAGCATGCGCAGCACGAAGTCGCCGGCCCACTGGAACAGCGCGTAGCCGGCCTGGGTCTCGAGGATCAGACCCGCGAAGGCGAGCTGCAGGGCGAGCGAGAGGAGCACCACGCGCCACGGAAAGCGCGCGCGTTCGCTCGAGAGGCACCAGGCGATGCCGCAGAACGCCGCGATCCCGAGCGCGGCCCGCAGGAAGACCATGCGCGTGGCATGAGAGCGCTCCGCCCGCTCGCAGGCAAGTCCTCGGTCGCGTGGACCTGCGGTGAGCTCAACCGGGAGCGCCGGGCTCCAGCCCGGCTCTTCTCTTCCGGCTCGTTCCCTCTCCCCGAGGAGAAAGGGAAGAGAAGAAGAAGCAGAGCCGGGCTGGAGCCCGGCGCTCCCGGTTGAGTCAGAGCAGGCGTTCGGGCTCGGCGAGCGTCACGCCGGGCGCTGCGCGAGCTCGAGGAAATCCCCGGCGAGCTTCGGGCCGGTGCCGGCGTCTTCGTGCTTGAAGAACACGAAGGCTTCCTGCCAGGGCTGCGCGCGCGCGCGCGTCAGCCAGCCCGCGAGCGCGTCCGGCGCGTAGGCCGTGCGGCGCAGGCGGAAGTAGCCCCAGTCGGCGGTCGGCACGAGCGGCGGCTCCGGCGCGTCGTCCACGTCGGACACGACCAGTGCGGCGTTCTTCGCGCGCAGGCATTCGTAGACGTCCTCCCCGAACCACGAATCGTTGCGAAACTCGAAGGCGGCGCGGATGTCAGGCGGGACGAGCTCGAGGAAAGCCGCGAGGCGCGCGAGGTCCTTCTTGAAGTTCGGCGGGAGCTGGAAGAGCACGGGGCCGAGGCGCTCCTGCATGGCGCGGTACACCGCGAGCGCGTAGGCGAGGTCTTCGCCGCACTCCTTCAGGCGCTTGAAGTGCGTCAGGCGCTGGCTGGCCTTGAGCACGAAGCGAAAATCGCCCGTGACCTGCGTGCGCCAGCCCGCGACCACGCTCTCCTTGGGCGTGCGGTAGAAGGTGTTGTTGATCTCGACCGTGGTGAGGCGTGTGGCGTAATAGGCGAGGTGCTCCTTCGCCGGCAGATCCTCCGGGTAGAACGAGCCCTTCCACTCGTCGTAGCTGAAGCCGCTGGTGCCGGCGTAGAGGCGCATCCGAGGGAGAGTACGGAGTCGGAGCAACTTCTCAACGATCCGCCTTGCGCTCTGCGTTCCGCAGCGCCTTCGCCGGGATCGTTGATAAGTTGCTCCGACTCCGTACTCTCCCTCTCGTGCGAACGCGCCCTCGCCGTACCCTTCCGTTCCTGGCCATCGCGCCGTTCCTGCTCCTCGCCTGCCAGCGGCCGCACGTGCACGGCAGCAGTTGCGAGGCGGGCCTGGTCACGAGCGCGGAGCCGGCGCAAGCGCAGAGCTCGACGACGCTCCAGGAACCCGTCGCCGAGCGCTTGCCCTCCGCGGAGTCCCTGGCCGCCTTCGACCAGGCCTGGCAGACGATCCACGACACGCACTTCGACACGAGCTTCAACGGCGTGGACTGGCTGGCACTCAAGGCCGAGCTGCGCCCGCGGGCCGAGGCCGCACGCACGCGCGCGGAGCTGCGCGAGGTCCTCGACGAGATGCTCGGGCGGCTGGCCCAGTCCCACTTCGTCGTGATCCCCTCCGACGCGCTGCCCGAGGCCGCGGGCGCGCACGACCAGTCGGGCGGGCTGGGCTTCGACGTGCGTCTGCGCGAGGGGCGCTTGCTGGTGGTGTCGCTCGAACCCAGCGGCGCCGCGGCCGCGGCCGGTGTGAAGCGTGGCTGGTCCGTGCAGCGCATCGGCTCGTTCGACGTGGCCGAGACGCTCGCCCGCATGCACGCGGCCGAGCAGCTCGGGGAGCGCAAGCTCGCCTTCAGCCTGTGGGCTGCAGCCCTCGGGCACATCCTGGGGCCGGTCGGCGGACGCGCGACGGTCGCTTTCCTGGACGGCGCGGACCGGCCGGTCGAGCTCGAGCTCGAGCGCCGTGCGCGCGACGTGACGGTGCACCAGGTCGGACCGACGCTGCCGACCTTCTATCTCGAGTTCCACAGCGAGGTGCTCGAGCACGGCCACAAGAAGATCGGCTTCCTCTCGTTCTCGAACTGGTTCTTGCCCGTGATGCAACCCCTGGACGCGGCGGTCGAGCGCCTGCGCGCCTCCGACGGCATCGTCATCGACCTGCGCGGCAACACGGGCGGTGCGGCGGCCATGACCATGGGCATCGCGGGCCACTTCTTCGGCGAGTCGAGGAAGCTGGGCACGATGATCACGCGCGACTCCACCCTGAACATCCTGGCCATCCCGCGCCGCGTGAACGCCGCCGGCGAGCTGGTGCAACCCTTCGCGGGACCGCTCGCGCTCCTGGTCGACGAGACCACGGGCAGCGCCTCGGAGGTGTTCGCGGGTGGGCTGCAGGCGCTCGGCCGCGCCCGCGTTTTCGGCGCGACCACGGCCGGCGCGGTGTTGCCGGCCATGACGACGCGGCTCCCCAACGGCGACACGCTGCTCCACGCGCTGGGCGACTTCGAGACCTCGAACGGCACGCGCCTCGAAGGCCAGGGCGTGATTCCCGACCAGAGCGTGCCGCTCGCGCGGGCCGAGCTCCTGGCCGGTCGCGACGCCACGCTGGAAGCCGCGCTCGCATGGATCGCCTCCCGGAAAGAATGAAGCACGACCGACCTCGGACCTCCATGAAGCACCTTTCTCCCGCGCGCCTCCCGGCTCTCGCGTTCGCCCTCGCTCCGCTCTCCTTCCTCGCGCCCGCAACCCTGCCGATCGCTCACGCGCAGGAGGGCTTGCCCTCCGCGCGCGAGATCGTGGATCGCTTCGCAGCCGTGACGCACCTCGGCGAGTTCCTGGACAAGACGAGCTCGATGCACGTCAAGGGTTCGTTCGCGATGGAAGCTATGGGCCTGAAGGGTGCGGCGGAGATCTGGAGTGCCAAGCCGGACCGGCGCTTCGTCTCGATGGAGATGGGCCCCTTCGGCACGGTGGTCACGGGTTACGACGGCCAGACGGCCTGGATGACACACCCGATGATCGGCGCGCGCATCCTCGCGGGCACGGAGCTGTTGCAGGCCAAGCTCGAGGCCGGCTACGACGAGAGGCTCAAGACGGGCGCGGGCTACGAGTCGATGACGACCCTCGGGCGCGAGCCGTTCGAAGGCAAGGAGTGCTTCAAGGTCGAGATCCTGGCCCGTCCGCTCGAGGGCATGGAGGCCGAGAGCACGCGCGCCGTGCGCACCAGCCTCGAGTACTACGAGCTCGCGAGCGGGCTCCTGATCGGCACCAGCGGACGGCAGGAGGGCGAGCTGGGAAGCGGGCCCTTCACGCAGGTCTTCTCCGACTACAAGGACTTCGGCGGCTGCCTCATGGCCACCAGGACCTTGGTGCGCCAGGCGGGCCAGGAGATCGTGCTCACGCTCGAAAGCGTAGATTTCGACACGGCTACCGCGGCCACTTTTGCCCTGCCGATCGAGATCCAGAAGCTGGTCGAGGCGAGCGCGGCGAAGCCCGCGGACCCGAAGCCGCAATAGCGCGCTGGGCTACTACATCCTGAAACCCTCGCGTGACGCGCGGGTTTTCTAGCCAGGAAGACGCACCGCGGAGACACGGAGGGCGCGGAGGAGCGCGGAGAAAGAATCAGAGAGGATGGGGCCTCCGGGGCTTCGGCTCTCCGAGAGTCGACGATCCGGAAGCCCCTTCTCATTCCTCCGCGAGGCTCCGCGTTCTCCGCGTCTCCGCGGTGCGTTTGGGTTGCGGGCGTCAGCCCGCGCTGAGGAAAGGACTACCGTCGACCCGGTGGCCTTCCGGGCGGCGGGACTTCCGGGCGGCCCCGGCGCGATTGCATTCCACTCGCGCGCGTTTTCTTCCGAACAGGGGAACACTCCCACCCCCTGGAGTCCCGATCCCATGACGCGCGCGCGAGTTCCGAGCTCCCGATCCCCGGCTCGATCCGGTCTTCGATCACGCTCTTCTGGCGGCTTCACCTTCCTGGAGCTCGCGGTCGTGATGACCATCCTGCTCAGCGCGTTGCTGATCTTCTCCAGCACGCTCAGCAGCATGGCCAGGCAGCGCAGCACCAACCGCGAGACGGGGCTCGCCGTCGCCGCCGCGCGCAACTTGCTGGAGACGCTGCGCGCGGAGGACTTCGCCGAGGTCTTCGCGGCCTACAACGCGGATCCGGACGACGATCCGGACGGTCCCGGCACCGCGCCCGGGAACCGTTTCGCCGTCGCCGGCCTGGACGAGGCTCCCGATTCGCCCGACGGCCTCGAGGGCGAGGTCGTCTTCCCGACTATTCTCGACCCGCTGGATGGCCTCGAGCTGCGCGAGGACGTCGAGCTGCGTGTGCTCGGCATGCCGCGTGATCTCTCGGGCGACGGCAAGATCGACGACCAGGACCACGCGGGCTCCCACTTCATCCTGCCGGTGCAGGTCCGCCTGCGCTGGAAGGGATCGACGGGCGTCCGCCAGTTCGAGCTGGCTTCGCAGCTTTGCCCCTACGTCAAGGCATGAAGACTCTGTACCGCACTGCGCGCGCCGGCTGGACCCTGATCGAGCTCGTCCTGGCCGGGACGCTCGTGGTCGGCGTCATGACCAAGGCCGCCTTCGTGGTGAACGCCGCCCTGGGCCTCGCGAACGACGAGACTGCCAGCATGCACTACGAGGACCAGGCGCGGCGGGTGATGGACCGCATCGCGCTGGCCGTGATGGGTTCCGACCGCGACAGCTTGCTGCCGCAGATCGAGGAGCTGCACACGAACAGCATCCGCTACTCCTTCAGCCTCGGACTCGAGGACGGCGAGGTCGTGTGGAGCGACCAGGAGGAGATCCGCCTGGGCGACGGCGCGGTCGAATGGCGCGAGAATCCGGACGCGGCCGAGGAGCGCAGGGTGGTCTGGACCACGCTGGTCAGCCCGCTGCTCGAGGGCGAGGAAGTGAACGGCGTGGACGACAACGGCAACGGCTTGATCGACGAGGACGGGCTCAGCTTCGTGCTCGAAGGCCAGCGCATCGTGATCCGTCTGACGCTGCGGCGCCCCGAGGTAGACGGGCGCACCGTCGAGCAGACGGTCGAGTCGGTCGTGTACTGCAGGAACTAGAGATGCCCAGGTCCTCCCTTTCCACACAGTCCGAGCGCGGCGCCGCGCTGATTTTCTCGGTCGTGGCCGTGATGGTGGTCTCCATCCTCGCCGCCGGCTTCTTGCAGCTCGCGCTCACGGTGACGCGCCGGCTGAGCGCGTCCGCCGACACGGCCCAGGCGCTCAACCTGGCCGAGGCCGGGCTGGCCGAGGCCTACACCGGGCTCGGGGTCGCGCGCACGGGCAACGTGGGCTCGAGTGCGGCGCCCGCGGTCTTCGGCGGCGGCCTCCTGTGGGTCGAAGCCACCGAGCACGCGAGCGGCCTGGTCGAGCTGAAGAGCACGGCCATGTACGGCACCGGACGCGCCACGCTCGGGCTCGTGTGCGAGCCGGTCGCGATCGCTGTTGCCTCGCTGGGCTTCTTCATCGACGAGAGCCTGCGCCTGAACCCGGACGTCCGCCTGGACAGCTACGACTCGAGCCAGGGCACCTACGCCGACCAGGTCAACACCCCGCTCAACAACCAGGGCATCGTCGGCTCGAACGGCGACATCTCGATCGCTGCGGGCATCACGATCTTCGGCGACGTGATCTACGGTCCGACGGGCAAGGTCGACATTGCCAGCGGCTCGGTCGTCACGGGCGGAACCTCGGCGCGACCCGAGCTCGAGGATCTTCCGCCGATCGAGGTGCCGCCCATCGCGCTGGCAAAACCGGTCAAGTACGTGAGCGGCGTACCCATGGTCGTGCCGCCGGGCGAGGCGGGCTACGAGGTCCTCGACATCGGCAAGAACTCGCAGCTCGTGCTCAAGGGCCCGCTGACGATCGTGGTGGGCGCTCTCACCCTGCGCCTGGGTGCGCAGCTCGTCTTCGACACCACCGACGGGCCGATCGAGATGTACGTGACCGAGTCGCTCGACCTCAGCACGAGCTCGGTCGTCTCGACCACCACGCAGGTGACCTCGGATTCGATCATCATGGTGTCTGCACCCGAGGGCAAGACCGTCAACTTCGGCGCGAAGAGCCAGTTCTACGGCTTCATCTACGCGCCCGAGGCCGAGGTGCACATTTCGGCCCAATACGAGCTCTACGGCGGCCTGGTGTGCAAAGAGCTGCAGCTCGCGGCCCAGGGCCGGATGCACTACGACACGGGCCTCGGCGCCACGCTGGCGAGCACCCTGCCGCTCCTGCACTCCTGGCGCGTGGTCGAGCTACCGCAGCAAGCAGCCGCCAACAGGATGGATCCGTTCCACGTGCTGGGCCTCGATCCGCACGTCTTGCCCACGCTGGCCGAGGCCCACAAGGACCAGGTCCTCGACATCCGCTACGTGGCTCAGGACGGGAGCACCGACTCCTACTTCGGGCTGGAGAGCGGCTTCGACTGGGGCGACGTGAAGGAGCTGCTCTATGGCGTGCGCGACGGGCTCGCCTTCTTCCTGCCCGACGACTACGCCACCAACGAGAGGGTCCTGGGGGATCCCATGGTCGACCTGGTGGACTCGAGCCTGTCCTCGAAGGATCTGCGCGATGCGCTGCTCGCGGCCGCGCCGGTGAGCGACGAGGGCCTGGTGGCCGCTTGCCTGCGGGATCCACCGATGGACGAGAGCGACCTCGTCAACGTGCTGGACGCGCACGTCCCGCTCTCCGACGACGTGCTCAAGGGGGCCATCACTTCCGCTGCGCTCGATTCGGGCACGCTGAGGAACGTCCTGATCGACAACTCGCCGCTCTCGCCCGAGGTGATGGACGCCGTCCTGAGCCGGAACCCGCCGCTCTCGGCCTCGGACCTCTCGAACCTGCTCGCCGTGCAGTGATCCGAGATGCGCGCGCCGAGTCCCTTCCTGGTCAGCCTCGTCCTCGTGCTCCTGCCGGGAGCTCCATCGCTGGCCCAAGCTGGCAAGCGGGACAGCACGGCTGCCGTGGAGGCTCTGGTCGCGGGCGTGTCGCGCCCAGTCGATTGCGTGCGCGCGATCGAGGAGCTCGCGCGCCTCGGGTCGGGCGCCGTGGCGCCGCTCTTCGAGAGCCTGTGCGCGAGCGCTGAGGGCGATGCGCTGCTCGGCGCGCTGCGAACCGCCACCATCCACGGCGGCCTCGCGCGCCTGCCCCGCGACGAGGTGCTGGCCTTGCTCGCGCGCGAGACGCGCGCCACCGGCAACGAGTACCGGCGCGAGGCCGGACTCGACCTGCTCGGCCGCCTGGACGGCCGCGGCGACCTGAAACTCGCGCTCGAGCTCGGTTCTTCCGGGGAGCCCGGGTCACCGCCCGGTACCAGGCTGCGTGCGGCCCTCGAGCGCGCGCTGCTCGGCATGTGCGAGCGTGACGGGGGCACCGTGCGTTCCCTGGCGGCGCTCTTCGCGCGCGTTCCTGCGGTGGCGCAGGCCGTGATCGCCGCGGTGCTGCGCCAGGCCGGCGGCGAAGCGGCCGCGAGCCTGCTCGCCGCCCAGCTCGGCGGCGCGGGCGCCGAAGCCGACGGGATCCTGCTGCTCGAGCTGGGCGAGATCGGCCGCCGGCGGGGAGCGAGCGACGACCTGCTGGTCCTCGAGCGCGTGCGCGGGATCCTCGGCTACCCGGATCCGCGCTTGCGCGTGTTGGCCTGCCTGGCACTGGAGACGCTGCGCGACCACGAGGCCGTGCCGGATCTCGTGGTGCTGCTGGACGACGACGACTCGAACCTGCGCCGGCGTGCCCACGCCGCCCTGCGCAGCCTGACGAGGCTGCGATTCCCGGCCGAGTCGGAGCAATGGCTCGCCTGGCTCTCGGACGGGCTCGCGTGGTGGGACGAGCGCGCCGAGCCCTGCCGGATCGCGCTGGTCTCGGGTACCCCTGTCGAGGCCGCCGCGAGCGTGCAGGAGCTCGCGCGCCAGCGCCTGTTCG
The DNA here is from genome assembly GCA_031413955.1 of Planctomycetota bacterium. GTDB lineage: Bacteria > Planctomycetota > UBA1135 > UBA1135 > JABFRZ01. The sequence goes on from JANOGB010000015.1 coordinate 20,947, forward strand.
TCCATCACGCGGTCAGCATCCTCGCCTTGGCCTTGCAGCGCACCGAGCCCGACATCGTCAAGAGCGCCTGTCGTGCCCTCGCAACCATGCCCGAGCGCGTCACGGAGAGGGCGCTCCTCACCGTGGTCACCCATCCCGATCCGACGGTCGCCGCGGAAGCGCGCGCTGCACTGGCGCGTTGCGAGCGTGCGCGATCGTCCACCTTCCGACCGAGCCCGACCCTTCCCCGTCTGAGGAGCAGCCTCCCATGAGCCTTCCCCGATCCGCCGAGACGATGCTTGTGACGTCGCTCCCGACGTCGCCCGAGACGCCCGAGACCCAGGGCGGTGCCACGCGCCGACGCCAGATGCTCATCAAGCCCGGCATCCAGTTGCGCCTGGGCGGAATCTTCGCCGGGCTCTCGATCCTGTGCCTGCTGATCCAGTTCCTGCTGTTCACCTCCCTGCTCTCCAACGCGGCCAGCAGCATGCCGGTCGGTGGCGACTACCTGCTCGACCTGGTCCCGAGCCTGCTCTATCGCTCGCTCGGCTTCTCGGCGCTGATCGCGCTGCCGCTGACGCTCCTCGTCGGCGTCTACTCGACCTTCGGGATCACCGGGCCGATCTACCGTTTCGAGTCCTACCTGCGCGAAGTGATCCACGGCCACCAGCTCGGCCCGTGCAAGATCCGCAAGGGCGACGCGTTCGGTGAGCTGTGCGGCCTGATCAACGAGGCGACCGAACCCGTGCGGCGCAGGCAGACGGGCGCGGGCCCGGACGTGACGAAGGAAGGCGAGGCGGCGTAGCTCGAACGGCGAGAGTGCGGTGCCTGGCTCGGCTTTGCCGGATTCCGCCCTTCGCTCCTCATCACTCCTGCGCGCACCCGGAATCCGGCGAAGCCGTGCCTGGCTCCGTACTCTCGCCGCGCGTCAGGCCGTGCAAGCTGCGCGCGCGGCCGGGGGCGCGCTGCAGAGAGGCCTCGAATTCGCGCGCGGCCTCGTCCGCGCGGCCGAGGTCGAGCAGGACCTGGCCGAGCAGCTCATGCGCGGGTTCGACCACGGCGGGCGGGCCGAAGTCGAAGCCCATGGCGTCCTCTTTCTCGGCGGCGGCGGCCAGGCGAGCGAGGCCGTCCTCGCTCGCGCCGGCGGAGAGTGCGAGCAGGCCGGAAAGCTCGAGTTCCATGACCTGCGCGGCCAGGCGGCTCGGCAGATAGTTGTCGCGGCCGGTGGTCGTGCAGCACTGGGCGGAGGTGCCGCTCGCGGGCACGAGGCTCTCGAGCGGGCCGCGGTGCTCGGCCATGGCAGCCAGGGCTGCGCGAGCCTGCGCAACCTCGCCGCGTGAGAGAGCGCTCCGGCCGCGCACGTAGAGCTCGGCGCAGGCCGCGGCGGGCTCGAGCTCGTCCAGCGCGACTTCGAAGCGCGCGAGCTCGTGCTCCCAGGCTTCCAGCGCGACGACGTGCGCGGCGCGCATCGCCACCAGGTTGGCGCGCGTGCGCTTCGAGCTCTTCTCGCGCTCGTCGCGACGCATGTCGGCCAGCAGGCGCTCGGCCTCACTCGTTTGGCCGAGCTGCAGGTGCGAGTAGGCGAGCCAGGCCAGCGAGTGCAGCCCGCGCGCCTCGACGCCCAGCCCCTTGCGCGCGCGGCGCGCGTCGGCGGCGGCGGATGCGGCCACGTTGGCGGTGACGGAGTCCTCCCACATGCCGAGCGCCACGTAGATGTGCGAGGGCATGTGCAGGGCGTGCTCGGCGGCGGCCGCGACCACGCCGTAGCGGCGCGCCATGCGCAGGCCGAGCGGCGCGTGCGTCGGGTCGTCGTAGGAGTGGATGGCGTAGTGCAGCGCGCCGGGGTGCTCGGGCGCGCGCTCCAGGATCTCTTCCGCCACTGCGGCGGCGCGCATGTAGGTCGGCACGTCACGCCCGGAGGTGGCGGTGCCGAGGATTGCGAGCGCATGGAAGGCCGCGAGCTCGAGGTCGGCCGGATAGCGCGCGTGCAGCGCGGCCATGGCGTCGCAGTAGAGGCGCGCACGCTCTGCGCGCGTGCCCTCGCCGAACAGCACCTCGACCGCGGCGAGCAGTCCGTGCTCGCGCTCGTCGCCGGCCTTGGCCGCGCGCTCGGCCGGCGTCGGAGCCAGGCGCGCGAGCGCGGCCAGCGCGGCGTCGCGATTCTCTTCCTGCCAGATCGGGTGGCAGTAGGTCAGGGCCTCGCCCCAGTAGGCGAGCGCGAAGTCCGGCGCGAGGCCCTGCGCCTCGCGGAAGGCCTCGGCCGCGTCCTGGTACTCGAAGCTGTGCAGCAGCAGCACGGCGCGGATGAACGGCTCCTGGGCGCTGGCCGGACCCGTGTTCGGGAAGTCGATGCGACCCAGTTCCTCGGTTGCACGGTCCTGCGTACCGGTCCTGGTCACCACTCCTTCCGCCCCGCGCGGGGCGGCCTGGCATGCGACGACCAGAAGGAGCACGGTTGTCCCGAGCGCGTGCCACCAGTTCTTCATGCGAGGCATCGTAGCCACGCGGCGGCGGGAGCGGAATCGCCGCGGAGAGCGAGCCGACGGGGAGCCTGTTACCGGGCAGCGGCCTTGTCATAGGCTTGGAACCCACGGAGAGACCATGAAGCCGATGCATTCCCCGCTGTTCGATTCCCGCGCCCGTTCTTCTTCGAGACGCCCCGCCCTCGTGCTCGCCGGCGCGCTCCTCGGCCTCGCGGCCTGCCACGACAGTGGCGGCACGAGCGCCAGCAACAACGTCGTCGACGATGCGGACCTCGCGGCTCTCGCGCTCTCCGCGGGGCCGCCCTCCCCCGCCTTCGATCCAGATACGCTCGACTATTCCCTGGACACGCTCAGCGGGGTCGACGTGACCACGGTCACGGCCATCACGTCCGACCCGGACGCGACGCTCGCGATCGACGGCACGCTGGCCGTTTCGGGCTCGCCGCAGAATATCGCTCCCCTGAGCATCGGATCGACGTTGATCCGCGTCGAGGTGACCTCCGAGAACGGGCTCACGACCAAGGCCTACACGGTCGAGGTCGTGCGACCTCCGTTCCAGGTGGTCTCCATCTCGGTCCTCCAGGGTTCGATCCTGCCGGTCAATCAGGAGATTGTGTTCCGTTTCAACGAGGACGTCGACTTCGCGACCGTCAGCGCCAACACGATCCAGATCGCCACCACGATCCAGATCGACACCGACGTCGGCCGGCCCGCCGTCGGCGTCTTCGAGCTGCGCGACTCGCTGACGGTCGTGTTCCGACCTAACTGCCCCACGCGCGAGGACCTCGCGGACACGGGCCTCGAGGCCGGCGGGGTCGCCTACACGCTCCGCGTTCCGGGCCGCGACAGCGGTGCTGTCAACACCGTGCGCTCGAAGAGCGGGGGGGTGGTGGAGACCACGCAGGTCCGGAACTTCCAGACGGCAGACTTCGGCGACGCCTTCCTCGACTTCGAGCTGGGGCCGCCCGTGCCGGTCGTGCGCGAGCAGGGTTCGCTCGAGCCGAATGCCACCTATCTCGAGCTCGGCGGTGACCCCGACAAGCGCGTGTACTTCGAGCGCGCACCCAACCGGGAGATCGTGCTCTCCGTGCCCGGCTTCGAGGCGCCACTCAGTCTCTACGGCGACGCGAGCTCGCGCGTGGCCGTGGTGATCGCGTTCAACCAGCCCATCCATCCGGCGAGTTCCAACCTGAGCCGATTGAAGCTGGAGTTCCAGGAGGATGCCTTCCGTACGCGGACGATCGAGGCGCGCGCGACTCTGGTCGCCAACTGCGACGAGACGGGCGCGAAGGTGCGCCTGGAGCCGAGCGCCATCCTGCCCCAGGCCGCACTGGTCCGAGCCGTCGTTTCGCCGGGCTTCCAGGATCTCGCGGGCGAGGTGAACCTGATCCGGATCGACGACTTCGCCCTGGTGCCGACCACCACCATCGAGCTCACCAGCCTCACCCCCGTCGACGAAGGCAGCGACGAGGTCCTCGAGGGCTTCGACTTCGGCGGGGACAGCCCGCTGTCCCTGCAGGACACCGAGGCCGTGTTCGACGTGCCCGCCGCCGAGTGGAGCGATGGGCGGCTCTCCGCCGCCTTCCAGTTCGACGGTACGGGCGGTCCGAACGGTGACTTCGACTGGGTCGTGCGCGCGGGCGAGCTTTTTTTCTTCGACACCACCCGCACGTCGATCGATGGCGGCCCCAATGGAGTGCCCGTCACCACCATCGTGGCCGTCAACGGCGTGGTGGACTTGCGCAACCTCACCATCCAGAGCGGTGGCACGATCCGCGTTCAGGGGCCGAACCCGATGCGGATCCAGGCCACGGGTGAGGTGCGCATCGAGGGCTTGCTCGATCTCTCCGGCTTCAACGCCAAGGACGTGGCGACCCTGAACACCGGGAACCAGACGGAGCTCGGTGGCGCAGGCCAGGCGGGCGGCGGGAAGGGCGGGAGCGCCAACGACAACACGGCCGGTCCGACCCCGCGTGGAGGTCGCGGTCAGGGACCGTTCGGTCAGGGGAACCTCGGGGGCCAGGGCGGCGAGATGGGCTTCCACAGCTTGCTCAACAAGAATGCGCGCCGGCCAGGCGGCGGCGGCGGTGGGCGTTTCACCAGGGACTGGATCGGCTCGACCACCTTCGCCGCGCTCAGCCTGGCGGCCGGGCCGGGCAGCGACGGCAACCCGAGCAGCACGGGCGCCGAAACCGGACTGATGCCAGCCAGGGGCGGAACGCCCGGGCAGGGTCCGTTCCTCGACGCGAACGACGGCAATGACTTCTTCGGCGTGCGGCCGGTGGTGACGAACGGTGAGCTCACCGCACTCGTGCGCGGCGAGCTCGCGGGCCTCTGGGCCGGTCATGGCGGCGGCGGCGGCGGCAACGCCGGCCGGTTCTTCCCCAACCCGAACTGGAACTTCGCCAGCGACGAGAAGGGCGGCGGCGGAGGCGGCGGCGCCGGGGGGCTGCACGTGAAGGCCCTCGGCCGGATCGTCTTCGGCCTGACGGGGCAGATCGTCGCCAACGGCGGGCGCGGCGGCTCGGGCGAGAACACGAACTTCCTCGATCACATCGGCGGCACGGGCGGCGGCGGCTCCGGTGGACACGTGGTCCTGGAATCGGCCACGGCCGTGGATTTCACGGATGGCGGGGTGAACGTCGGCGCGCCGCTGCGCGATTTCGTCTTGGCCGCCGGGCCCCTGCGCAAGACCGGTGTGCTCACAGACGTGGACACCTGCACTGAGTCGCCGAGTTTCTGCTGTCCCTCCGGATGCGGGGTCAACAGCAACGGCGGCGCGGGTGGCGCAGGCTTGATCCAGATCCACGTCCCGGATCCGACCCAGCCGCCCGACACCGTGCCCTCGGCCGACATCATCGTTCCCGCGGCGGCCCTGCTGGCTGCGGACGTCCTGGACCAGGTCACCTCGCCTCCGGCCTACGTGATGATGCCGAGCTTCGGCAGTCGCTCGATGGCGCGGTCGAAGTGGATCTCGATCGGCGAGGCGGATCGCGAGCCGGGCGGAACGCGCGGCCTGGTGAAGTTCCTCTTCGGCGGGATCGAGACCTCCGGCGTCGACGACGGCAAGATCCAGGCGACAAGCGAGCTGGTGTCGGAGAGGACGCCGCTGCTGCAGGGAGACCTGGAAGGGTCCGCGACGGTCACGATCCTCGCCGACGGGGTGACGCTCGCTTTCCGCGGTTCCGCACTCGATCCGCTGTTCAACGGGACCACGTCGGGGTTCTCCAACGACCTTTACCTGCGCTCGCCGGCGTTGCTGCGGGAGTTCGTGCTGCGGATCGACGCCGGGACCACCGCCGGCGACTTCGTCGTGGCCCACGCGGACTACGACGAGGGCAACGCGTCTGCGGGGGACGAGGAGCTGCGCATCATGGTGGCCGTCGGCGCCCTAGGGACCCCCCAAGCCTTCTTCGCCGCGCACGTGGGCGAGCCGGGCGTGCTGCCCTACCTGCTCATCCCGCGGTTCTTCCGCGTGGTCACCGCCGGCACCGAGAACCTGCTGCCTTCCACGGCCTTCGTGCGCATCCAGTTCCAGGCCGCGGCCGGTGACGGCCTCGGCGGCGTCGACGAGCAGAATCCGCTCGTGGACTGGACGGGCGACATCGCCCGCTTCAACGCGCTCACGCCCGGGACGCTGCGCTTCTTCCGCTTCCAGGTGGAGTTCGACCTCGCTGCGAACGGGCAGGGATTGTCGGCCGACACCGATCCGGTGACCCTCGACTTCCTGCGGATTCCCTTCGTGTTCTGAGGGGGGGCGGCAGTACGGCGGCTCCGTACTGCCGCCGCCGTACTGCCGCTCCGCGGGGCTACCATGGCGCGTCCTGCGCATGCGCCTCTTCCTCGCCGTCGGTCTCCTGCTCTTCCCCGCCCTCGACGCCGAGGCGCAGACTCCGCTGCGCGTCTTCCTGCGCGTAGGACCGAAGACGCACGGCGAGGGCGAGCACGATCATCCGCGTTTCCTGGCCGAGTGGTCGAAGCTGCTGGCCGAGCGCGGTGCAGTGGTCGCTGGGGGCCTGGAGTTCCCGAGCGACGAGCAGCTCGCCGCGTGCGACGTGCTCGTGCTCTACGCCGCCGACGGCGCCGCGATCCACGGCGACGAGCGCGTGCGGTTCGAGCGCTTTCTCGGCGGCGGCGGCGGCCTGGTCGTGCTGCACGACGCGCTGTGCGGAGACGATCCACACTGGTTCCAGACCGTGGCCGGGGGCGCGTGGGAGCACGGACGCTCGAAGTACCTCGAGGGCGAGATCGGCCTGTGCTTCGCCGACCGCGCGCACCCGCTCACGCAGGGCGTCGCGAACTTCGATTTCGAGGACGAGATCTACTGGGACCTGCACCTCGATCCGCGCGCGCACGTGCTCGCGAACGCCTTCCACACGCCCTTCGACGTCACGCCGCAGATGTGGACCTTCGAGCCCGGCGCCTACCGCGCCTTCGTCTCGATCCAGGGACACCTGGCGCGGAGCTTCGCCAACCCGGCCTGGCGCACGCTGCTGCTGCGCGGCATCGCCTGGGCCGGGATGCACGACGCCGACGAGCTCGTGACGAAGGACGAGGTCGCGGCGCTGCGCTATCCGCCGGGCGGGCCGCGCGCGCCGGAGCACGCGGCCGAGGCGCTCGTGCTCCAGCCCGACTTCGAGCTCGCGCTGGTGGCGGCCGAGCCGCTGGTCGTCAACCCGATCTCGCTCGACTGGGACGAGCGCGGGCGCATGTGGGTCGCGCTGACGCCCGGCTATCCCGACAAGCAGGAGTCGAGCGGCATCCCGGCGCGCGACGAGATCGTGATCCTCGCGGATTCGGACGGCGACGGGCGCATGGACGGACGCACGGTCTTCGCGCAGGGGCTCGACCTCGTCACCAGCCTCGTCTTCCACCAGGACGGCGTGATCGTCGCGCAGTCACCCGAGATCCTCTGGTTGCGCGACACGGACGGCGACGACCGCGCGGACGCGCGCACGGTGCTCTTGCGCGGCTTCGGCTACGAGGACACGCACGCGGTCGTCAGCAACCTGCGCTGGGGCCTGGACGGCTGGATCTACGCGACGCAGGGCTACAGCGGCAACGAGTCGCGCCACGTCACGAGTCAGGACGGAACGGACCACGGCCACATCGGCAACGGGCTCTTCCGCTTCCAGCCGGACGGCAGCGCGATCGAGATGGTCAGCGCCTACGGCTCGAACACCTGGGGCCTCGACTTCACCTGGGATGGCGAGCTCCTGTTCACGATGGCCAACGGCTCGCACCTGCGGCACGTGGTGGTGCCCGAGCGCGAGCTCGCCCACGGCCGCCTCGCCGGGGTCGAGAGCTGGCACGATGTCACCGACCACGAGCGCGTCCTCGCGCTGCGCTCGCACGAGCGCCCGCCCTACCAGCAGATCGACTTCGTGGGCGCCTTCACGGGCGCCTCCGGCGCGTGCGTGTACACCGGCGGTGCCTGGCCGAGCGAGTTCGACGGCGACCACTTCGTGTGCGAGCCGACGGTCAACCTCGTGCACCACGATTCGTTGCGCGCCAGCGGCGTCACGCAGCTCGCCTCGAAGGCGCGCGCGCCCGAGTTCCTGGCCGCGACCGATCTGTGGTTCCGGCCCGTGCACCTGCGCGTCGGGCCCGACGGCGCGCTGTACCTGCTCGACTTCTACAACCAGGCCGCGGTGCACAACGACACGCGCGGGCCGCAGCACGGGCCGACGAATGCCGCCGTGCGCCCGGACCGCGACCACGAGCACGGGCGCATCTGGCGTATCCAGCACCGGGCCGCGCAAGTGGCGCCGGTGCCCGCCCTGGCCGGCGCGTCCGAGCCAGAGCTCGTGCGCGCGCTCGAGCATCGCAATGCCTGGGTGCGGAGCAGCGCCCAGCGCCTGCTGTGCGCCCTGCCCGCGCTCGAGCCGGCGACCTTGCGCGCGCTGACCGGGAAGGCGCTCAACGCCAACACGCCGGCCGGTCGCGTGCACGCCTTGTGGACCCTGGCGCGCCGCGCGCCCGAGACCCTGCTCGAGGTCGCGCCGGCGGCCGTGCGCGATCCCGACGGCGGCGTGCGCAAGAACGCGCTGCGCGTGTTCAGCACGCTCGACGACTGGAAACTCGCGCGCGCGCTGCCACGGCCGGAGACGCTGCTGGACGAGCGCGAGCCCCGCGCGCGCCTGGCCGGGCTCGCGCTCGCGCGGCGGGTGCTGCCGGACTCCGCCTTCGGCAAGCTGCTCGCGCACGCGGGCGCGTTCGAGGACGACTGGAGCCGTTCGGCCGTGCTGGCCATCGCCGGCAAGCGTCCGGCGCGCTTCGTCGAGGCTGTCCTGACGGCCGCGAGCGCGGGTGCGCCGGCCGCGCCGCAACGGACGCGCCTCCTGCGTGCGCTCGCCGCGCGCGTCGCACGCGGCGGCGACCTGGGGCAGGCGGTCGAGCTCGTGACGTTGCTGGGGGAGCGCGGCGCGCGCTCGTCCGAGGTGGCGGTTCCGGTGCTCGAGGAGCTGGCGCGCGCTCGCGCCGAGCCGGAGTCGCGCCCCTGGCCCTCGCCGCGCCTCGATCAGGCCCTGATCCGCTTGCTGCAGAGCCCGCAGGTGGAAGTCGCGATCGCCGCGCTGCCCCTGTGCGTGCGCTGGACCGAGAGTCGCAACGTGGCGAAGGAGCGCGCCGTGCTCGGCGCCCGCCTGGCCGCGGTCGTGAACGACGCAGGGAACCGGCTGGAGCTGCGCCTCGCCGCCCTGGCGACCATGCTGGCGCTGCCGGAGGAGCGCGCGCTCGCGCTCGAGCTCGCCGGCGGCTTCCTCGATCCGCTCTTCCCCCTCGAGGTGCAGATGCGCGTGATCGAGGAGCTGGGGGCGCTGCCCGAGGCCGCGCCGACCCTGTGCGCGCGCTTCGCCCGGCTCTCGCGGCCGGCGCGCGAGCGCGTGCTCGCGGCGCTGCTCGCCCGGCCGGCGGCGACGGCGGTGCTGCTCGACGCGCTGGCGGCGGCCGAGATCCGCGCGCCCGAGCTCGGACCGGAGGCGCTGCACCGCCTGCGCAACCACCCCGACGCCGAGACCGCCGCGCGCGCAACCGAAGTGCTGGCGGAACTCGCCGGCGGCGTGGTCCAGGACATGAGCGCGCTGCTGGCCGAGCTGACGCCGCTCGTGGATCGGCCCGGGAATGCCGCGCACGGGCGCGAGCTCTTCGTGCAGAACTGCGGCAACTGCCACACGGCCGGGGGCGCCGAGGCGCGCGGCGGCGTCGGGCCGGATCTCTCCGGCATGGGCGCGCACGGCGCGCGCGAGCTGCTGCCGTTCCTGATCGACCCGAACCGCGCGGTCGAGCCGGCCTATCTCGAGTACGTGGTCGAGACGCTGGATGGCGAGCTGGTGGATGGCGTGATCGCGCGCGAGACGAGCGCGGCGCTCCTGTTGCGCAACTCGGGCGGCGAGCGCGAGGTTCCGCGCACCGAGATCGCCAGTCTGCGCTCGACCGGCCGCTCGCCCATGCCGACCGGCTTCGAGTCGCTCGGGGCCGAGGCGCTGCGCGACCTGATCGCGTTCCTGGCCGGCGAGTGGGCGGGGTTTCGCGTGCTCGACCTGAAACCGCACTGCTCGTCGAGCGCGACGCGCGGGCTGTACGACACGCGCCACGACGCGCGGCCCATGCGCTTCCGGCAATACGGCGTGGTTGGCGTCGAGGGCGTGCCGTTCGAGATCCTCGAGCCCGCGCGCATGGGCGAGGAGAAGAACACGCTCACGCTGCGCGGCGGTCTGGCCGAGGGCTGGGAATCGCACGGCTATCCGCTGCGCGTCGAGCTGCCCCTCGGCTACGCGCTCGAACGCCTGCACGTCCTGGGCGGGATTGCGGCCTGGGGCTACCCCTACACGGGCGAACGCGCGCCGGCCGTGAAGCTCGTCTGGAACTACGCCGACGGACAGCGTGAGGAGCGCGTGCTCACCGACGGGACCGAGTTCGCCGACTGGATCGGACGCAACGAGGTGCCGGGTTCGAAGTGGGTCGACGTGCTGGCCGAGGAGAGCTGGGGCCAGGTGCGCACCTTCGCCGTCGCGCCGGGGCGCACGGACGTCGTCGTCGCTTCGATCGTGCTCGAGAGCTTCGACAACCACCTCGCGCCCACGTTCGTCGCGCTCACGGCCGAGCTCGAGGGCGCGCGCGCCGCGCCGCTCCCAGCAGAGCCACCCAGGCAAGCCCGGGCCGTGCCCCAGGTCCTGATCTTCGGCGGAGGTTCGAGCCACGATTTCGCGCGCTGGTTCGCGCAGGAAGACGGGCAGACGCTGGCGACGCCCGGGAGAGTCGTGGGCTATTCCGAGCAGCCGGCGGAGCTCGCGCACGCGCTGGACGCGCTCGAGGTGCTCGTGCTCTGCAACAACCAGCCGCTCGGCGAGCCGGCGCTGCGCGCGGCCCTGTTCGCCTTCGTGGCGCGCGGTGGCGGCCTCGTGCTCGTGCATCCGGCGACCTGGTACAACTGGCCCGACTGGCCCGAATACAACCGCGAGCTCGTCGGCGGCGGGGCACGCAGCCACGAGAGCTACAGTGACTTCGCGGTGCGCGTCGTGGAGCGCGACCATCCGCTGACCGAGGGCGTGCCGGCGAGCTTCACGATCGCGGACGAGCTCTATCGCTTCGAGCCGGACGCGGGCGCGCCGAGCCAGGTGCTCGCCATCGGCAAGTCGCTCACGAGCGGCGCGGAATACCCCGTGGTCTGGACGCGCTCCCACGGCCAGGGTCGGATCGTCGGCCTCACCCTGGGCCACGACGGCGCGGCGCACGAGCACGAGGCCTACCGCCGCTTGCTGGCGAACGCAGTGCGCTGGGTGCAATTGCCTCCGCGTTAGGACGTGCTCCCACTGCCAAGGAGCGGATTCTGTCCAACGATGTGGCGTCGGCTGCATGAAGGAGTGACCACCCTCGTGCGCCGATGCGGACCGAAGGTATAAACCAAGCTCCACCCATTGGTTCGTTGCCTCGCCATCGTCCCGTCGATCCTGCTCCTCGCCGGATCCACATCGGAACCGCGCGACGAACGAGCGAACGTCGTGGTCGTTCTGGTCGACACTCTGCGCGCCGACCGGCTGCCCTTCTATGGGTACTCCGTGAACACGGCTCCCTTCCTGGCGAGCTGGGCCGCACGTTCCGTCGTCTTCGAACGCGCCTGGGCCGCCTCCTCCTGGACGGCGCCGGCGACCGCGTCGATCTTCACGGGCTTGTATCCGTCGCAGCATGGGGTGGTCATCGGGCGGGTGGCATACCGGCAACTCCGGAAAGTCATCCCGGACTTCGAGCTGAACCGCCTTCCCCTCGCGCTCGAGACCCTGGCGGAGTTCATGCGTTCGCAGGGATACAGGACATTCGGTGTGTCGGGCAACCCGAACGTCAGCGCGGAGCAGGGCTTCGATCAGGGCTTCGAACGCTTTGCGGAGTTTGCTCTCGGGGACTCCGACCAGCTCGCCGGCGTCGTGCGCGAGTGGAGCGCTGAGATCCGCGACTCACGACCTTGGTTCCTGTACCTGCACCTCGTGGATCCGCATGCTCCCTACGAGCGGCGCGAGCCCTGGTTCCAGGCTCCGGTGAGCGCGAGCGAAGTCGCCCTGGACTCCGCGGCCTACGACAGCGAGATCCGTTTTCTCGACGCGCAGATCGAGGAGATTTTCCGCTGCCTCGGGGTCGACGAGCGGACTCTGGTGGTTTTCCTGGCAGACCATGGTGAAGAGTTCGAAGACCATGGCGGGAGATACCACGGCGCTCAGCTCTACTCCGAGCTGATCCACATTCCCCTGTTCATCCATCAGCCCGGAGTCGCGCCCCGGCGAGTGAGCACGAACGTCTCGCAAGTCGACTTGTTGCCCACGCTGCGCGAGCTCCTGGGCGCCGCTCCGTCCGAGCAGGACGAGGGCACGAGTCTGCATGGACTCACGTGCCGGGGCGAGGAATTGCCGGAGCGGATGATCCTCTCCCAGCGGCGCGGTCGTCTGAGCAGTCTCCAGTGCGTCATCGCAGGCGATCGCAAGTACATCGTGACCGATCATGACCCGGAGACGGAGTTGCCCGCGGAACACGAGCTCTTCGACCTGCGCGGGGATGCCGGCGAGAAGAGGAACCTGGTCGAGGCCGAGACCCAGCTCGCCGAGAGACTGGACGCACACCTGCGACAGTTCGACGCCTCGGCCAAGAAGTGGCAGATACCCCGAGTCGCTCGCATGACGCCCGAGCTCTTCCGGGAAATCGAGCGGCTCGCCCGCTCCGGGAAGGAACTCCCGGAGGACCTCGAGGAGATCGTGCGCCCGCGCATGCAGCAAGAGCTCAGGCTCCTACCCCAGGTCCTGATCTTCGGCGGAGGTTCGAGCCACGACTTTGCGCGCTGGTTCGCGCAGGAGGATGGGAAGACGCTCGCGGCGCTCGGCAGAGTCGTGGGCTATTCCGAGCAGCCGGCCGAGCTCGTGCGCGTGCTGGGCACGCTCGAGGTGCTCGTGCTCTGCAACAACCAGCCCCTCGCCGACCCGGCGCTGCGCGCGGCCCTGTTCGCCTTCGTCACGCGCGGCGGCGGCCTGGTGCTCCTGCATCCGGCCACCTGGTACAACTGGTCGGACTGGCCCGAGTACAACCGCGAGCTCGCCGGCGGTGGGTCACGCAGCCACGAGAGCTACGGCGACTTCGCGGTGCGCGTCGTGGAGCGCGAGCATCCGCTGACGGCGGGCGTGCCGGCGAGCTTCACGATCGCGGACGAGCTCTACCGCTTCGAGGTGGACGCGTGCGCGCCGAGCCAGGTTCTCGCCCTCGGCAAGTCGCTCACGAGCGGCGCGGAATACCCCGTGGTCTGGACGCGTTCCCACGGCCAAGGCCGCATCGTCGCGATCACCCTGGGGCACGACGGCGCGGCGCACGAGCACGCGGCCTACCGGACCCTGCTCGCCAACGCCGTGAGCTGGGCGCGCGGGCAGTGAGCGCGAGCTCGGCTCGAGCGCGTCGCAACCAAGACGTACCACAGAGGCGCAGAGGACGCGGAGTCTCACAGAGGGAGAAGAAGGAGGATGGGCCTGCGGATTGTCGACCCTCGAAGAGTCGAAGCCCCGGAGGCCCGATCCTCGCCTGCCGGCTTTCTCTGTGAGGCTCTGCGTCCTCGGCGCCTCTGTGGTCTTGCTGAATCCGGCTCAGCGGCGGGCGCGATTCGAAGATCAGCGCGAGCTCGGAGGTCTGCGATTGGGCATGACCAGCTCGAGCTCCATGTTCATCATCTCGTCGTTGGTCTGAGGCCCGTTCCGTACTTCGGCAGTCGGATCGGGGTTGTCCGGGTTGGCGGCGGAATTGTCGTACCAGGCCGTGGACACGAAGCGGGTGCCCTTCGGAAACGAGCGCCACTCCCGCAGGTCGTAGGTGTACTGCCAGTTCATGTCCCAGGTGTCGAGGCGCAACAGCACCTCCAGGCTCCCGTCCGGGAGGATGGCCTCGAAGCAGAAGGCCTGGCCGCGCAGGTGCATGTGCGGCGTGAGCGAACGGACCATGACGCGCCAGGGAGTCTCGTAGGTCGCTGTGAACGAGGCCTGCCCGCCCGGGGGGAGAAAGACGTCGTAGTTCCGCATCGAACGCGAGACGGCGATGAAATCGGGCGGCCGCCTGGCGCGCACGAACCCGATGCTCGTGACGTCGGAGATCGGAACGCCGTTCGGCGTGTAGTGGATCCGGAAGCGGAAACGCGCTCCCTTGGGGAGGAAGTGCGCCACGCTGTCGTCGTGGACCAGCGGCGCGCAGCCGGGCAAGTAGCTGGTGAAGTGTTCCACGTCTCGCCCGGGAACGTGGATGAGAACGATCACGTGGTGCACGACCTGCACCGCCGCCGGGAGAACTTGGATGCGACTCACCCACATGTCCTCGGGCACTTCCGGGGTGTCGAAGTCCTGCTGTTCGACGATGCCCTCGGCAGGGACCAGGTACGGGTGGGGCATGGGCAGGATCAGGTCGGGCTCCCCGATCAGCCAGCCCTCCCTGAAGTGGTGCGGCTGGGGTGCGTCGGCCGGGTTCCCCTCGGGAGCGCCGCCCGCGAGCCAGGCGAGGAGCGTCCTGCGCTCCTCCGCGTTCAGCCGGCGTTCCTTCACGAAGGGGCCGCAGTCGGGAGACGCGAACCAGGGCGGCATGCTGCCCTCTTCGAGCACCGTCCGGATCATCGCGCTCTTGCGGCGCACGGCGTCGAGGCGGTCGAGCACGAAGGGCCCGGCGCCGCCCTTGCGGTGACACTCGACGCAGTTCTGCTGCAGGATGCGGCTGACCTCGCGGTGGTAGGTCGGGTTCTCGGGCACGGGCTCGTCGGGCGCTGGCGCGCGCGCGGGCAGCACGCAGCCGGGTGCCTTGGTGGCCTCGACCACCACGGCTTCACCGGCCAGCAGGGCTTCGAGAGCGTCGCGCAGGAAGCTCGTGCGCGGTTCCGCGAGCGTGACCCCGCGGCCGTACTGGTCGTCGATGGCTCCGCGGTAGACGAGCGTGCGCGAGGCGTCGAGCAGGAAGACCTCGGTCGTGCGCGTGGCGCCGAGCTGGGTGCCGAGACGCTGCTCGGGGTCCAGCGCGTAGCGGCCTTCGAAGCCGAAGGCGCCGATCTCCTCGCGCGTGGCCTCGGGCGCGCTCGGGTCCTCCATGTCGACGAACAGGAACCCGATCCCGCGCGGCCGAAATTCCTGCTCGATGCGCGCGGTCTCGCTGCCGTAGCGCTTGGAGACCGGGCACTCGGCTCCGCGCACGAAGACCACCAGTCCCTGCGGGCCCAGGCTCTCTGCCAGCCGACCCTTCGTCCCGTCCAGGTAGGTGAGCCCCACGTCGGCCACCTGCCGGCCGATCCCGCACTCCTTGGCCTCGAGCAATACCGCCCGCTCGTCGAGTTCGCGCTGCCATTCCGCCTCGGTCTTCGCTGACTGCGGGGAGCCACTTGCGGCGGCCCCGAGTCCGGCGCAGGCGAACAGCAGGCCCAGGACTTCGACTTCGCGACGCATGGAGGGCAATACTGGATTCTAGCCGCGCCCCCGATGCGCGGCCAGGTATCCGAGCTCGTGCAGTGCTGGTGCAGCGCACGTCACGCCAGCGTGGGATGACGAGCACGTGGGGGATCCCGGATTTCGAGCTGAACCGCCTGCCACTCGCGCTCGAGACCCTGCCTGAGTTCCTGCGCTCGCAGGGGTACAAGACCTTCGGCGTGGCGGCCAACCCGAACATCAGCGCAGAGCAGGGCTTCGATCAGGGGTTCGATCGCTTCCGGACGCTCGGGTTGGAGGACGCGGAGGCGATCCGTGACGTCGTGCAGGAGTGGAGCGCGGACATCCGCGAGTCTCAGCCCTACCACGGCGCGTGAGCACGAGCGTCTCGCAGGTCGACCTGCTGCCCACGCTGCGCGAGCTCCTGGGGGCTCCTCCGTCCGAGCAGGACGAGGGCACGAGCCTGTACGGACTCACCTGCCGAGACGAGGGGCTGCCGGAGCGGATGATCCTGCTGCGGGGATACGGAGCTGCCGCGCGATCTCGAGCGGATCGTGCTCCAGCGCCGAGAGCGTGCGCTGAAGGTCGGGCTGATGAAGCTCGTCGAGACCCTGCGTCTGGAGCGCTGGGGCCACGGCCACGACCGCGTTGCGCGCGAGCGCGCAGAGTTGGCTCCGGATGATCCATGATCTGCTCACGCGGCGAGTTCGACCGGGCTAGCTCCGACGGCGAGAGGGAGGTGCCAGGCTCGGTCTTGCCGGATTCCGGCCTGCGCTCCGCGCACTCTTGCGCGCACTCGGAATCCGGCGAGACCGTGCCTGGCTCCGTACTCTCGCACACGGGATCGAAGCAGAAGGGGGCGTCGCGCTCGGTGACCCTTCGCTAACATCCTCGGCCATGAGCGCGCGGACACCCAGGACGACCCCGGCCCGATCGCAGCCCGCCGACAACTCGCGCTCCGCGATCCTCGCGCGCCTGCGCGCCAAGGTCGCGCGCGGCGAGCCGATCATCGGCGGCGGCGCCGGCACGGGCATCTCCGCCAAGAGCGAGGAGGCCGGCGGGATCGACCTCATCATCGTCTACAACTCCGGGCGCTACCGCATGGCCGGGCGCGGCTCGACCGCGGGCTTGATGCCCTACGGCAACGCCAACCAGATCGTGAAGGAGATGGCGTTCGAGGTGCTGCCGGTCGTGAAGCACACGCCCGTCATCGCGGGCGTGTGCGGCACGGATCCGTTCATGATGCCGAAGCTGTTCCTGCGCGAACTGCAGGAGCTCGGCTTCGCCGGCATCCAGAACTTCCCGACCGTGGGGCTCATCGAGGGCCGCCTGCGCGAGACGCTCGAGGAGACGGGCATGAGCTACCAGCTCGAGGTCGACATCACCGCGCTCGCGCACGCGATGGACTTCCTGACGACGCCCTATGTCTTCAATCTCGACGAGGCGAAGCGCATGACGGACGCCGGTGCCGACATCGTCGTGGCGCACATGGGTTGCACCAGCGGCGGCACGATCGGCGCGAAGACCGTCAGCCCGCTCGACCAGTGCGTGAAGGACGTCCAGGCCATCGTCGACACGGTCAAGGCACTGCGCTCCGACGCCCTCGTCCTCTGTCACGGCGGGCCGATCGCCTTCCCGAAGGACGCGGCCTACCTCTTCGAACGCGTGCGCAACCTCGACGGCTTCTACGGCGCCTCCTCGACCGAACGCTTCCCGACCGAGGTCGCGATCCGGAAGCAGATCGAGGAGTTCACCGCCCTGCGCCTGCCGAGAGTCAGCGGCAAGGCGAAGTGACCGGCCCCAGGAGCGTGCGCGGGGTCGTCGCTGAGGTCGCTGCGCCGGTGGCCGACGTGCGGACTGCGGGCCAGCAATTGGAGGCCTCGCTCGAATTCGTCGAGCACCCCATGCGCGCGTGCGAGGCCGCTCTCGCGAGCCGTGTGCTCTGCAAGCGAGTGGAAATCGAACTCCGCCCGGACTCGCCGGTTGCGGTTGCTCCGGGGCGAGCCTGCGCCTACGCTGCGCGTCGATGTCCTGCGTCGAGTGCCTGCGCTTCGTCACTTCGAAGGAAGCGCAGGTCGAGGAGTTTCCGTGGGGTCCGCACGAGTGGCTCGCGCGCGCCGGGTTGACGGAGTCGAGGCTGCTCCAGCTCGTGCGCGTGAGCATGCCGGCGGGCAGGGCACACCGCTTCCACCGTCATCCGGCGCTGGAGGAGGTGATCTACGTGCTCGACGGCCGCGTCGAGCAGTGGGTCGGCCGCGAGCGGCGCGTCCTCGGTCCGGGCGAACTCGCGCACGTGCCCGTGAACGAGGTTCACGGCTCCTACAACGTCTTCGAACGCCCGGTCGTGTTCCTCGCGATCCTCTCGCCGGCCGTGTTCGATGGTCCGGTGCTGATCGACGTGTCCGGCGAGGAACCCTGGCGCTCGTTGCGGCCGGGGGCTTGAGCTCAACCGGGAGCGCCAGGGCTCCAGCCCGGCTCTTCCTTCTTCCTCTTCCTCCTCGCGACGGCCGCGGAGAAAGAAGGAAGCAAGAACCCGGAGCCGGGCTGGAGCCCGGCGCTCCCGGTTGAGCCGAACCCAGCGGCGTCAGCCGGTGCGCGCGGCCTCTGTGCCGGCCAGCACGCTCGCCTTGGCGCGCTCGATGGCTTCGCGCGAGGCGCGGCGCAGGTCGGAGGTCAAGCCGACCTTCTCCATGCTCCACACGAACCACTTGGTGGGGTCGAAGTGGTACCAGCGCACGCCGTTCCGGTAGTCGGCCTGGAAGCGATGGTGGAAGTTGTGGTAGCCCTCGCCCATCGAAATCAACGCCGTCCACACGCTGTCGCGCGCCGAGTTGGCGGTGGAGTAGGGCTGGGAGCCGATGTAGTGCGCGAAGGAGTTGACCGCGAAGGTGGCGTGCCACTGCGCGACCAGGCGCAGGAAGCCCGCGACCAGCACGGCTCCGATCGGATCGCCCCACAGGAATCCGAGCCCGAGCGGCAGCAGTCCGCAGAACACGATCGCCAGCGCCACATAGTTGCGGTCCTGCCAGGCGATCAGCGGATCAGCAGCCAGATCCTTCACGCTGCGGAGGTCGACCTCCGTGGGATCGCGATGCAGGACCCAGCCGATGTGCGCCCACCAGAATCCGCGGCTGATGTTGTACGGGTCCTCGTCGCGGTCGGTTTTGCCGTGGTGGATGCGGTGGTCCGCCGACCACTTGAGGGCCGAGTTCTGCACGGCCGCGGCGCCGAATACGAGATAGAAGAGCCTGAGGACCGGGTGCGCCTTGTAGGTCGGATGGGCGAACAGGCGGTGGTATCCGCCGGTGATCGACACGCCGCACAGCACGAACCACAGGAGGCCGAGCCCGATGGTCCAGGGCGAAGTCTGGACCAGGGCGAGCCACAGGATCGCCACCACGGCGAGCAGGTGGCCGAAGGCGAGGAAGAGGAGGTTTGTCCAGTCGACGCGTCGTGACATCCTGATGCAGGCTTGTGGGGTCGGAGCGGGGGCCCCGTCAACGGCTCAATCGGCCCGATCTTCGGCGAGCTTGAGGAGCGCCGATCATCGGTCCTCTGGGGGACCTTGGCCCGGAACCCTAGCAAAGCGGTTTCTTCGTTCCGAGAGGGCTCCGGCCGTTCCCTCGGGCGCCGTGGCGAGAGGCGAGAAAATAAGGAGGACCGCCAGCCCGGAGGGCCGGCGATCCTCGTTCGCGTCAGGAGACGCCTACCAGCGACCGCCGCCGCCGCCGCCGCCGCCGCTGCGATGGCCACCACCGCCACCGCCGCCGCCGCCACCACCACCACCACCGAAGCGACGACCACCGCCGCCGCCACCACCACCACCGCCGCCCTGGCGCTCTTGCGCCTCGTTGACGCGCAGTGCCCGGCCGTCGAGCTCCTGGCCGTCCATGTCCTGGATCGCGGCCTGAGCTTCGGAATCCGAACCCATCTCGACGAAGGCGAAGCCGCGCGGGCGGCCCGTCTCGCGATCACTCGGCATCAGGACGCTCTTGACCGTCCGGCCATTGGCCGAGAACGCGTCGCGCAGGGCGTCTTCCGTGGTTTTGAAATTGAGGTTTCCGACGTAGAGCTTGGCTCCCATGGGGAGAACTTACCTTTTTCCGTGAAGATGACTTGTCACTGTCCCTGCGCATCTTCCGGATAGGAACGACCGCTCGAGACGGACACGAGGCGCTGTCTGAGTTGCACAGCGTCGCGTTCGGGGTCGGCCGCCCTCGACCGAAGGAACCCCTCTCCCGGCGGGCAACGTGCCCCCGAGCTTTCATTGACGAGGATCATATCCCCAGCCCGAAGGTGTCGAGCTTTTGCTCGGATTCTTGGGGCGCGGCGGGTTCTTGGCGCATGACGTGGACTTCGAGCCGCGCGGGACCGCGCCCACCCGGGCTCGGGAAGCGCCGCTGTCCGGGCCCATTTCGCGCTGCGCCGCGCCCGGGCTGGGAAGAGCCCGTCCGGGCGGGGCCGCGCCGGCCGCCGTGCTCCTCCCGCTGTCGGCCGCCCTGGCCCCCAGGCCGGCCCCCCGACTGGGGTTTGCCATTCACAGGTTGCCGTCCGCGTCCGGGCTCGCCCGCGCGAGCTCGAGCCGCCGGCCGGGTTCCGATCACGGTGATCGAGCGCTTGATCAGGCGCTCGATGTCGCGCACGAAGTCCTGCTCCTCGGGAGCGCACAGGGAGATCGCCACCCCGGCCGCGCCAGCCCGCGCCGTGCGGCCGATGCGGTGCACGTAGGTCTCGGGCACGTTCGGGATCTCGTAGTTGACGACGTGCGTGATGTCGTCGACGTCGATGCCGCGCGCGGCGATGTCTGTGGCGACCAGCACGCGGATCTTGCCCGCGCGGAAGCCGCCCATGCTCTTCTCGCGGTTGCCCTGGGACTTGTCGCCGTGGATCGCCTGGGCGGGGATGCCATCGCGCACGAGCCGCTTGGCCACGCGGTCGCAACCACGCTTGGTGCGCGTGAAAACCAGCACGCGGCGGACGGCCGGATCACGTAGCAGCCCGGCGAGCGCGTCGGGCTTCTCGTCGCGGGAGACGAACTGCACGCGCTGGTCGACGAGCTCGACGGTCGATGCCGCCGGCGTCACGTAGACCTTGGCGGGCTGGTGCAGGATGCGCTGCGCCAGATCCTCGATGGGTTTCGGCATGGTGGCCGAGAAGAGCAGCGTCTGCCGCCGCGGCGGCACGGCCGCGAGGATCTTCTTGACGTCCGGCAGGAAGCCCAGGTCGAGCATCTGATCGGCCTCGTCGAGCACCAGCGTCTCGACGCCGTCGAGACGCACGTGCCGCTGGCCCATCAGGTCCAGCAAGCGCCCGGGAGTCGCGACCAGGACGTCGACGCCGCGCAGGAGGGCGCGCACTTGCGGCCCCTGGCCGACGCCGCCGAAGATCACGGCCACCGTGGGGCGCAGGTGGCGGCCGTACGTGATGAAGCTCTGCGCGACTTGCGAGGCCAGCTCGCGCGTGGGGACCACGACCAGGACGCGCGTGCTCTTGCTTGGCGCGGCGCGCTTGGTCGCGAACAGACGTTGCAGGATGGGCAGCGCGAAGGCCGCGGTCTTGCCCGTGCCCGTGCGGGCACAGCCCAGGAGGTCGCCGCCCGCGAGCAGCGCGGGGATGGCCTGGGCCTGGATCGGAGTGGGGGAGGAGTAACCCTCGTCGCGCAGCGCCCGGAGGAGCGGCTCGACGAGACGGAGAGAATCGAACGAAGTCATGCGAATTGGAAGCGGGCGATCGCACGCCGTGGAACGGCGCACGCTGCTCGGCTCAACACCAGAGCAGCTCGAGACACCACGCGGCGTCTCGCGGTCGGATCGGGGAGGAAAAGAAAGGAATCGGGATCGCCCGTAGTTGCCCTTCGAGCGGAACTTGTCTTGCGTCGAAGGAACGATCCCCGAACCGCTAGATCGACCGAAAGTATAGCCGGGCGCGAGCCCGAGAAGCGAGGGGCAGGTCCCGCCCGCCCGAAACAGGCCCGGAACAGGCCCGGATCGCCCCTCCAATGGGGTGGCGCGCGCTGCGCGTCCTCCGGCAACCCGCAGCGCACGCGGTCAGGAGCGTGAGCGCGACACGGCGAGCTCCCAGGCCGAGCGCGAGTCCCGTCCGCTGCTCCGAACTCGATGGCGCCAGCACGCATGCCGGGTCGTCGTGGCGAGTGCGCCACCCATGCAGGGAGCGCGTTCCTTTCCATGCGCGGGAAGCGCATGGGCACGAGCAGGAGGAGCAGAACCCGCCGCGGGGGAAACCGTAGTCCCGCTTCGCAGTCTGTGTATAGAATCCCGCCCCCCTGCAATGGACGCGACCCTGGGACCCACTCCCGGTCGGGCCCCGTGCTCGACCCGTTTCCGGATGGACCGGAGCGTGCTCGTTGCGACCGGGGCTTCCAGGCCGCGCTAGGCCATGAGGGCTAGGGGGGCAAGGAACAGCGCTGTAGGCTGGTGCCACCCGAGCTCCCCTGCGGCCGCGTGCAGCGCGGTTCGCGCGGGTGATCCAGCGTGGCCTGGCCCGAACCGGGAGCTCTAGAACGCCATGGAATCCACTCCTCCGAAGCAAGGCGCCGCCGTCCCGCCGACCGGTCGCTTCGACCTCAAGGTCTGGGTGCGCAATTCACCCTGGCTGGTGATCGCGCTGCTCATCCACGTCCTGATCGTGGCGATCATGAGCGTGATCTACATCGCCCACGAGCGTGCCGAGGTCTCGGCGCCGCCGACCGCCGTGTCGATTGCCAAGACCCCGCTCGACCTGCCGCCGCCCATCGAGGAGCCGCCCGAGATCATCGACCGCAATTCGGTGCCCGTCCTGCCCAACGAGGAGGAGGGCCCGGTCAATCCCGACGAGAACTACATCCCGGAGGCCGCGGCCGGGCGGGTGGGGGAGATCACGGACGAGATCGATCCCAGCAAGGACGCCGGGATCTTCAACCCCGACCCCGAGGCCCTCTCCAATCTGCCGAGCGGCGCCACCGGCGGCACGCCGATCGGCGTGGGCTCGGTCGGACACTACGGCACGGGGACGCCCTCGGCCTTCGTGAGCCGGCGCGCGGGCGGCGGCGGGAAGGGCGGCGGAGGTCTCGGTCAAGGTGGGCAAGGAGGTCGCGGCGGGACCAAGGCCGAGGCGGCCGTGCTCTCGGCCCTCATCTGGCTCAAGAAGCACCAGTCGCCTGAGGGAAACTGGGACTCCGACGGGTTCCCCGCGCTGTGCGAGAAGAACCAGTGTGGTGGCATCGGCAGCGCGGTGCACGACGTCGGGCTCACGGGGCTGGCGCTGCTGGCCTTCCTGGGCGCCGGGGAGACGCACGTCGATGGTCGCTTCAAGAACACGGTCAAGGACGGCTTGCAGTACTTGATGAGCGTGCAGGACGACGAGGGTTGCTTCGGCGAGCGCATCGGTCAGGCCTGGATGTACGACCACGCCTGCGCGGCGCTGGCCATGGCCGAAGCGTATGGCATGACGCAGGCGAAGCCCTTCCGGACGCCAGCCCAGAAGGGCGTCAGCTTCGTCCTCAAGTCCCAGAACCCCTACAGCGCCTGGCGCTATGCCTCGCCTCCCGACGGCGACAGCGACACGTCCGTGACGGGCTGGATGATCATGGTGCTCAAGTCGGCCCAGCTCGCCGGCCTGACCGTCGACAGCGAGTCGTTCACCAGCGCCATGACCTGGATCGAGCAGATGACGAATCCGTCGAACGGGCGCACGGGCTACACCGACATGGGTGGATTCCCGTCCCGGACCACGATCCTCACCCAGAAATTCCCGCCCGAGTACAGCGAGTCGATGACGGCCGTGGGCGTGCTCGTGCGCATCTTCTCCGGCGGGAACACGGAGGACGACAAGATGATCCAGCTGGGCGCGGACCTGATGGACGCCAACCGGCCGCGCTGGGACGACATCGGCCACATCGACTACTACTACTGGTACTACGGGACCCTGGCCATGTTCCAGGTCGGAGGTCCGCGCTGGGATCGTTGGAACGAGGCCATCAAGGAAGCGATCCTCGACCACCAGAACGTCGACGAGAGCAAGGACGAGTACGGCTCGTGGGACCCGGTCGATCCCTGGGGCTCGGCCGGCGGACGGATCTACGCCACGGCGGTGAACTGCCTCTCGATGGAGGTCTACTACCGCTACCCGCGCGTGTTCGGCACGAAGAAGCCGCGCAGGGGGCCGCGCTGGCGTGGCTTCCGCCGGCGGGCGTCCGTGAAGGGGGCGCGCATTGGGCTCTGCGCCTGACGCGCGCGCGCTCCGGCCGAGCAGCGCGGGCGCGCGAGCGATGCTGAGCGTGCCCGGCTGTGTCTTCGCGCTGCTTGCCGCGACGACGACCGTCCACGCGGCGGCTCCCGGCGACGAGCGTATTCTTGGCAGCCACGACCTCCAGTTCGCGCGTGCGCTCGTGCGCAACGGCTACGCGGACCTGGCGGACGAGCTCCTGACCACCATCGAGAGCGGCAAGACGCGCACGAAGGACGACGGACTCTTCGCGCAGGCCTTGCGCCTCGAGCTGGCCGAGTTCGCGGCCTACTCCGAGCCCGATCCGTTGCTGCAGGGCCAGGCCCTCGAGCGCGTGGTGGAGGACATGGAGCGCTTCGTGCAGGAGCACCCCGATACGGTCGCCGCCGACAGCCTCGCCGATCGCCTGCTGGATCTCTACCGCGGCTTTGGCGAGCGCGTGGCGGCGTTGCTCGGCAACGAGGACACGGCCGCCGAGGCCAAGAAGCTGCGCGGCACCGGCGAGAAGATGTTCGTGCGTGCGATCGACAGCCTGAAGAACGAGCGCGAGGGGCTCGAAGCGAAGCGCGCCGAGCTGGAGGAGCCCGATCCCGAGCTCGAGCGCCGCGTGATGCTGGTGGCCTACAACCTGACGCGCGCCTACTACTTCCACGCGCAGATCGTGGACGACGATTTCCTCAAGAACACGCAGTTGAAGGCGGCCCTCAAGGTGCTGGGGGACATCCAGCTCGAGTTCCCGAACGAGCTCCTGTGCTTCGAGGGCTACATCTACGAGGGCCTGGCGTTGCGCGACCGCGGTCAGCCCGAGGACGCCCTGGTGGCCTTCGACTACGCCATCGGGCTGCGCGAGACCTACGAGCGCGGGACGAACGGGGTCTACAGGATCGAGTCGGACGCCGCCGACATCGTCTCCGCCGCGACGCTGCAGAAGATGATCCTGCAACAGCAGACGGGCGCCGCGGCCGTCGCGGTCGAGGCCGCGAAGGATTTCTACGCGACCATCCCGAATCCCGGACAGACCCTCAAGGGCCTGGCCATCCTGGGCCAGCAGGCCGAGGCGCTGAAGACGCTCGGCGACCAGAAGGGCGTCGAGGCGGTCGCGCAGCGCATGATCGAGCTCGACCCGCGCGGTCCTGCCGGCGAGCGCGGGCGCGAGCTGCTGGGGGCGACCTCGTCGGGTTCGCTGGGCGGAGCCGACACCTACCGGTTGGCGGAGGCCGCCGCGCGGCGCGGCGAGGTCGAGCGCGCCATCGGGCTCTGCCAGCAGACCATGATCCTCGCGCGCGGCACGTCCGAGGAGGCCAAGCTCGGCGCGCAGGCGTGCTTGCTGCTCGGCGCGCTCCAGGCGCAGCGCGGCTGGATGCACGAGGCGGTCGTGGCCTGGTCCGGCGTGACGCAGCGCCATGCCCAGGGCGCGGAAGCGCCGGAGTGTCTGTGGCGCGCGGCCAACGGCTATCTCGCGCTGCAGGCGCAGGAGCGCAGCTCGTTCTACAAGGACGGCGCGCGCGAGATGATGACGCAGCTCACGGCGCGCTATCCCGACCACCGTTATGCCTCGATGGCCGCGATCATCGAGGGCCAGCAGCTCGAGGCCGAGGAGCAGTTCGAGAAGGCCGCCGACGTCTACACGCGCATCCCCGCCGGCAGCGCGGGCCACGAGGAGTCGCTCTACCGCGCAGGCAACGCCTGGGCCGGGCAGATGCGCAAGCTCTGGCGAGAGAACAAGGCCGCCGAGGCCAAGGGCGCCGCGAACAAGGCCGAGGACCTGCTCAAGAAGGCACGCACCTCGCTCGAGAAGGCCGCCGGCGAGACGCTCGACCTCGCCGCCCAGGAGCGGCTGCGTAACTTGGCCTTCAACTCACGCGTGTCGCTCGCGAACCTGTACCTGACCAAGGGCGTCGATCGGGCCGCGAACGTCGCCGCTCTGTTCGAGGGTGCCGAGCGTGAGTTCTCCGGCGACGTGCCCAAGCTCTCCTCGGTGCGCGCGCTGCGCCTCAAGTCGCTGCAGGCCCTCGGCAAGGTGGACGAGGCCGCGCTGCTGCTCGATCAGCAGCTGCGCGACGACCCGACCGGAAGAGGCCTGGGCGCGAGCGCCGCCATCCTGGCGCGTGCCTTCGACGAGCGCGGCGTCGCGCTGCGCTCCTCGAACTCGGTCGAATCCGAGTCCCTGCTGCGCAAGGCCGCGAACTACTACGGCATCGCCATCCGCGGGCAGATCTCGGGCGAGCAGGCCGTGCGCATCGAGGAGCTCGAGCCGATCGCGAACCGCCTCAACGCCCTGGCGCTGCAGTCCAACGGCGTGCCCGACGCGGTCGAGTCCTTCGTCGAATGGAAGGGCGCGAAGCTGGACGATCCGTTGCTCGACATCGCCACGCGCGCCTACGAGGCGGTGCTGACGGTGACGCCGTCCTACCGCACGCAGATCAGCCTGGCGCGCGCGCTGGGCTTCGCGCAGCGCTGGGAGGACGCGGCCGAGAGCTACGCGCGCCTGTTCGAGCGCGAGACCTTCGCCAACCTGAGCTCGCGCACGATCGACCCGGAGGCCATGCGCGAGAAGCCCGAGCTCGCCTTCGCCTTGCTCGAGTGGGGCGTGTGCGAGCGCGAGATCGGCGTCTCCAAGAACGCTTCCGAGCGCCTGGCGCGAGCCTCGGCCATCTTCGAGTCGCTGGTGGTCGGGACGCGCTCCGAGACGAAGCTGTGGTGGCAGGCGAAGTTCTACCAGGTCCAGACCCTCAGCGACCGCGGCGAGTACCAACTGGCCCAGATCGTGACGCGCGACCTGGAGCGTAATTATCCGGAGTACGACGGTGGACCGCTGAAGGAGCGCTTCCTGCGCTTGGCCAAGGAGCTCGAGAGGAAATAGTGGCAAGCTCGATGAGAGTCACGACCCGGAACACGCACCGCCTCGCGGCCGCAGGCCTGGTGCTCTGCGCGCTCGGAAGCGCGGCCCACGCCCTGCAGGACAAGATCGTCTCCAACGGCAAGGAACGCACGGCCAAGATCGCCAGCGAGGACTACGACGGTCTGAAGCTCTCGGTCGAGGGCGGCTCGACCACGCTTCCCTGGAAGGACGTGGACTCGATCCGCTACGGCAACGCCGACAAGTACCAGAAGGCGCTGGACTCGTTCGCCTCCGAGAGTCCGAGCCAGGCCCTGCCGCTGCTGGAAGCGCTGGCGGCCGACACCAGTCTGCGAGCGGTGCTGCGCCACGGCGTGCTCTATCACCTCGGGCTCACGTACCGGCGCGTCGGCACCGACGACAAAGCCATCGCAGCGCTGGAGCAGGTCATCAAGGACTTCCCGAAGAGCCGCTACCTGTTGCCGATCGGCGCCAACCTGCTGTCCTTGTACGCGGCCAAGGGCGACGCGAGCGGCGCCTCGAAGGCCCTGGAACCGACGCTCAAGGGTGCCACGGGCGCGCCCTTCGACTTCCTGCGCGGGCGGCTGCTCGAGGAGCAGAAGAAGTACCCCGAAGCCGAGCGCGCCTTCCAGGCCGTCGTCACCGCCGCCGGCGGCGACGCGGACCTGGCCATGACCGCCAAGCTCGCGCTCGCGCGCTGCGCCCAGCGCGCCGGCCGCACCAAGGAAGCCACGGACAAGTACCGCGAGATCGTCGCCAAGGACGCGCCCAACGACGTCCTGGCCGGGGCCTGGAACGGCCTCGGCGAGGTGGCGCTGGCCGAGGGCACGTCGAAGCGCGCGGCGGACGAGCTGCGCTACGCGCTGTTCGCCTACCTGCGCGGCGTGGTGCTGTACGTCCCGGAACGCGGCGGCACGACCGACGAGTACGAGCGCGCCCTGGCCGGCGCGGCGCGCTCCTTCCGTGCCGTGGGTGAGCTCGAGAGCGACGCCACGCGCAAGAAACAGTTCCTCAGTCGGGCCCAGCAGCGCCGCGAGCAGCTGGCCGCCGAGTTCCCGCGCTCGCGCCACCTCGACGGTCTGTAGCAACAAGGAATGCTCCCATGGCAGGCGTAAGCGTAGGCGAGAGCGACGAGAACCCGGTCAACATCAACGTCACGCCGCTGGTGGACGTCATCTTCTGCCTGTGCGTGTTCTTCATGATCTCGTTCAAGTTCAAGCAGCTCGAGGGCAAGTTCGAGACCTGGCTGCCGAAGGACAAGGGCTTCGAGGGCATGCCGCTCAAGGCCGTCATCCAGGAGATCCGCGTGGCGCTCTTCTGGGACGACGTCAACCGGAACGTCGTGCGCAAGATGGGCACGCGCCTCGTGCCCGAGGACGAGCAGCTCCTGAAGCTGATCACGGACTCCTACGACGACTTCAAGCGTCTGAACAAGCCTGACGTCGGGCTGACCATCGACGCCGATTTCCGCGTGCCCTGGGAGTCCGTGGTGGGCGTGATGAACCTCGGCAAGAAGGCCGGCGTGGCCAAGGTCGAGTTCGCGGCCGGCGCGCAATCCAAGTGACGGATTCGAACAGGACCAAGCACACCTAACATGGCGATCTGCGAGACCTGCGGCGGGAAGTACGCACCCACGGCGGAGGCTCCCGCTTGCCCCCAATGCCAGGCGAAGGCCAAGCCGGCGCGCGCGGCCGACTCCACCGTCACTCGCGCAGCCAAGGCGCGCAGCGCCGCCGATCGCCCGTCCTCGGGCGCCATGAAGCGTCCCCCCTCCGGCAGTTCCAGTCGCCCGCCCTCCGGCGTGTCGAGCCGCCCGCCCTCGAGCGCGTCCCTGTCGTCCTCAGCCTCGCGCGCGCGCCGCGTGGTGGCCGAGGAACCGCCGCCCGCCGAGGAAACGCGCGGGATCCAGCCCCGGGGTCCCGAGGGCATGCTCGACCAGAGCTCCAAGATCGGCCTGATGGCGGCCGGCGGCCTGGCCGTGGTGGTGCTCGGCGTCGTGGTGGTCGTGATGCGCAAGAAGGCCGAGGAGAGCCGCGTCGAGCTGGCCTACCAGAACGAGGTCAATAACCTCTACGCGGAACTCAGGGCCAAGAACCTCGACGACGAGGTCCAGGCCAAGAGCGTGCTGCAGATGGCCAAGGACAAGGAAGGCCGCTGGAAGGACCACGACCTCGCGCCCCAGATCCAGACCCTGGTCGCGCGCGCCGGCGCGAGCCTCACGACCGGCAAGGAGCGGCGCGAGAGCCTCGGGAGCTTCACCCAGATCGAGGACATGCTGAAGGACCCGTCCCAGATCAGCCCCGAGTCGCTCAACGACTTGCGCCGCCGTCTGACCGAGCTCGAGGCCAAGATCAGCCTGGGCGGCGAGGAGTACCTGAAGCGCTATGCGGAGGCGCGCATCACCGCCGACAAGGCCTACGTCACGCGCTTGCTGGGCGCCTCGCGCGAGAGCTCCGCCAGCCCGCGCGCGTCGCTGGTGCAGAGCCAGTCGGCCGAGGACGAGATCCGCAAGCTGCTCGACCAGTCCGTGATGGAGAAGCAGAAGGAGCTGCAGGACTTCTACGTCGACCTGTACAAGCAGGCGGTCGCGCAGTCGGACCAGCTCGCCACCGCGCTCTTCACCGAGAAGGCCATCGCGGAATTGCCGTGGACCGACTGTCTGGCCGGCGAGCAGCTCAAGTTCTGGAACGCCAGCTCGGCCAAGGGCTTCTCGAGCGACGCGCAGCCGAACTTGCTGCGCATCGTCGGCCCCGACGCCGACGCCGGCAAGCAGGCCGTCATCAGCATCGGCGACCGCGAGCAGTGGCGGAACTTCGTGTTCGAGATGGAGTTCGTGCTCGAGAAGGGCAACCTCGAGCTGTTCCTGCGCCTGGGCCGCTCGCCGAACGCCAACACGATCAACTACCCGATGATGACCGAGAGCGACCAGCGCAACCTCGTGGCCGGCAAGCCCTACCACATGATCATGAAGTGCCTGGGCAGCCAGCTCTCGATCCGCTACGAGAACGACGACGACCTCGACGTGCCGCCGCCGCGCGAGGAGACGATCACCTGGGCCAAGACGCGCAAGGGCGCGATCGGCTTCCTGATCCCGCCCGGGGCGCGCCTCAAGGCGACCTCGTTCAAGATACGCGAGCTGCGCTGAGCTTCTCCCCCTCCGTCCCTCTCTCACACCCCCCTGCATGAGCGACGCCAAGTCGACGCTGCTCTTCGTCCTCGTGGCGGTCGCCGCAGGATTCGTGGTGTTCTGGGGGCTCGCGCTGCGCTCCAGCGCGCGCGGCGGGAGCATCCGTCCGACGCTCTATGAGCTCTTCGTCGGCTTCGTCACGGACTTCTTCGACACGCTCGGCATCGGTTCGTTCGCCACCACGACCTCGCTCTACCGCGCGAAGAAGGCGATCGACGACCGCCTGCTGCCGGGCACGCTCAACGTCGGGCACACGATCCCGACCTTCGCGCAGGCCTTCCTGTACACGAAGAGCGTCGAGGTCGAGGCGCGCACGCTCATCGCCATGATCGTCGCGGCCGTGGCGGGCGCGCTGCTCGGCGCGCCCATCGTCGCGCGCTGGCCGCGCAGGAACATCCAGATCGGCATGGGCTGCGCGCTCCTGGTCTTGACCGGAGTGCTCGTCTACCGGCAGCTCTGGACGCAGCCGACCACCGGCACGGTGGGCCTCACGGGCGGGCTCTTCGCGCTGGGCGTGGCGGGCAACTTCGTGCTCGGCGCACTGATGACGATTGGCGTCGGCCTCTACGCGCCGTGCCTGGTGATGGTATCGATGCTGGGCATGAACCCCGGCACTGGCTTCCCGATCATGATGGGTTCGTGCGCCTTCCTGATGCCGGTCGCGAGCGTGCCCTTCATCCGCCAGCGGAGCTACTCGCCGCGCGCCGCGCTCGGCCTCACGCTTGCCGGCCTGCCGGCCGTGTTCGTGGCCTGGTACTGGTTCGAGAATCTGCCCATCGACATGGTCAAGTGGCTGGTGGCGGTGGTGGTCGTCTACACCGCAGTGACGCTGCTGCGCGCCGCTGCTCGCGAGCGCTCGGCCGTCCCGGCCGGCGCGACGGTTCCCTGAGTCCCTGAGGAGAGTCCGAGATGAATCTCTTGATACGGAAGTCGCTCGACAAGCTGACGAGCGAGGCCGGTGACGGCGAGCACGGCCTGAAGCGCACGCTCGGCGCCGCGAACCTGGTGGCGCTCGGCATCGGCGCGATCATCGGGGCGGGCCTGTTCGTGCGCACGGCCGCGGCCATCGCCGAGCGCGCCGGTCCGTCGGTGACGCTGGCCTTCCTGGTGGCCGGTCTCGGCTGCGCCTTCGCGGGCCTGTGCTACGCCGAGTTCGCCGCGATGATCCCGATCGCGGGCAGCGCCTACACCTACTCGTACGCCACGATGGGCGAGTTCGTGGCCTGGATCATCGGCTGGGACCTGGTGCTCGAGTACGCGGTCGGCGCGGCCACCGTCGCGATCGCCTGGAGCGAGTACCTGAACAAGCTACTCGGGTACCTCGGCATGAGCGTCCCATACGAATGGTGCCACTCGCCGCTCGACGCCAAGTTCACGGACGCCGCCGGAGTCGTGCACAGCGGCATGATCAATCTCCCGGCGGTGTTCATCCTGCTGGTGCTGACCCTGGTGCTGATCCGCGGCACGCAGGAGTCGGCCCTGCTGAACGCGCTGATCGTGGTCACCAAGGTCACGATCGTGATCCTGGTAATCGTGCTCGGCTGGGGCTACATCGACCCCGCCAACCACACGCCCTACCTGCCCGCCGCGGGCAGCTACACCACTGCCCAGGGCGTGACCCACGCCTACGGCGGCATCATGGGCATCCTCGGCGCCGCCGGCGTGGTGTTCTTCGCCTTCATCGGCTTCGACGCGGTCTCGACCGCGGCGCAGGAGGCCAAGAACCCGAAGAAGGACATGCCGATCGGGATCCTGGGTTCCTTGGTCGTGTGCACGATCCTGTACGTCCTCTTCGCGCACGTGCTCTCGGGCCTGGCGCCGGTCGACTTCTTCCGCGATCCGACGCGCGGCGGCGAGGCCTCGGTGGCGGCTGCGATCACGACCTACATGCCCGGCTACGAGTGGCTGTCGAAGTTCGTCACGGTCGCGATCCTGGCCGGCTTCTCGTCGGTGATCCTGGTGATGCTGCTCGGCCAGTCGCGCGTCTTCTATTCGATGAGCCGCGACGGCCTGGTGCCGCCCGTGTTCAGCGAGGTGCATCCGAGGTTCAAGACGCCCTGGAAGTCGAACATGATCTTCTTCGTGGTCACGGGCCTGTTCGCGGCCTGGGTGCCAGGGAACATCGTGGGCGAGATGACCAGCATCGGGACCCTGTTCGCGTTCATGCTGGTGTGCGCCGGCATCTGGATCCTGCGCGTGCGCGAGCCGAACCGGCACCGCGAGTTCAAGACCCCGTTCGTCCCGCTGGTGCCGATCTTGGGCATCGTCACGTGCGGCGCGATGATCGCCGGCCTCGGCTGGACGAACTGGCTGCGACTGATCGGCTGGCTGGCCATCGGCTTCGTGATCTACTTCTTCTACGGCGCCAGCCACAGCGTGGCGGGTCGCGAGGCGCGTGGCCGCGCGAAGTGATCGCTTTCCTCTCTTCTCCCGTCTCCACTCACCTCGACCCTCGACTCGACATGAAGCCTTTTCGCATCCTCCGCCTCTTCGGGGCGGCCTCGCTGGTCCTGTCCGTCCTCGCTCTCCCGGCCTTCGCGTTACAGGCGGAGGGCGGTCACGGGAACACGAAGACCTGGCTGGAGCTGTTCGAGACGACCGGCCCGGTGGGTTACCTGATGCTGGGCTGCTCGATCGCAGGCACGACGCTGGTGATCGAGCACATGGTCAGCCTGCGGCGCGACAAGCTGGCGCCTGCCGTGCTGGCGGGCGACCTCGAGGCGCTGATCAACGAGGAGGAGTACGACCAGGCCGTCGAGCTGTGCGACGAGAACCCCTGCTACCTCGCCAACGTGGTGGGCTCGGCCCTGCGCATGCGCGACGCGGGCTACCAGGAGATGATCGCGGGCCTGGAAGCGGCGGCGAACGAGGAGACGTTCAAGCTGAACACGAAGATCTCCTACCTGTCGCTGATCGGGAACGTGGCGCCGTTGCTGGGCCTCTTGGGCACGGTGACGGGCATGATCTCGTCCTTCCAGGTCATCGAGACGCTGGCGGCGCCGACACCCGGCGACCTGGCGAAGGGCGTCTACGAGTCGCTGGTGAACACGACTCTGGGCCTCTTCATCGCCATCTTGTTCCTGACCATCTACTTCTTCTTCAAGAACAAGGTCTCGAAGATGAGCCTGTCCATCAACCTGCAAGCGGTGGACATGATGCGCCACATGGCCGTCGCCGAGAAGAACGCGGCCTGAGCCCGCGCCCCCGAGGGAGGATCCCATGTCCCGCAAGAAGTATCGGCCGACCGTCAAGGAAGACGTGCAGTGCAACTTGATCCCGATGGTGGACATCATGTTCCTGCTGCTGCTCTTCTTCATGCTGGGAGCGGACATGACCCAGCGTGAGCAGGCCGTCCTGGTCCTGCCCACCGCCAGCGAGATCAAGGAGAACGACAAGGTGAAGTCGGGCGAGCCGACCACCACCGTCAACGTGCAGCACCGGCAGAAGACCAGCTCGTTCCAGTGCGCACTCAACGAGCGCGGGGGCTACTGCCGCGACCAGGAGCACTGGATGATCCTGATCCGCGGACGCGAGGTCCCGCGCGCGACGCTGAAGGAG
>JANOGB010000016.1:0-10205 GCA_031413955.1 Planctomycetota bacterium
CGAGGAAACAGAACGACACGATCATGCCGATGGCCAGCAGCACCGGCGTCCGCAGTCCGACAAACGACTCGACCGGGAGGCGCGCCGCCAGTGGATCGACCAGCTTGTGTGCGACGGCCAGCGCCTTGCCGAGGACACCGAGCAGCACGACGATCGGCACCAGGAACAGGAGCCCGCCCACGAGCGTCGTCCGCAAGAACTTCAGAATGCGTTTCATCGCGCTGTCCTTCTTTTTTTCGGCGGTCGGTCGGGCCGGTCGGGCTCCCTCAGCTCGTGGCCGGCTCGGTCAGCAGCCACTCATAGGCAGGTTGTGCGACGACGCCCGCCGGGAGCTCGGACGGAAGCGTGTCCTTGGTCAGCGTCAGCAACAGCCGCTCCGCATCCGGGAACATCGCGCCGGCCTCGTCCAGGGCGCGCAGCTCGCGTTCGAGGACGTCGGCGGAGGTCGGGTCGGCACACACCTGGATCAGCAGCGCCTTGCCGGTCGCGGTGCGCGCAAGGAAGTCGACCTCGTGGCCCTCGGGCGTGCGCACGTACGTGACGCTCATCCGCCGTCGCTCGAACTCGACCAGCACGGCAGTCTCCAGCGCGTGACCGAGATTCGCCCTGCCGGTGCGATCGAAGACGGGGATCAAGCCAGGATCGACGGGGTACGCCTTGCGCGGGTTGGACATCCGGCGACGCTCGGATTCGGACTCGACCCACACGGTACGCACGAGAAAACAGTCGTCGAGGTGCGCCAGGAGCTGGTGAACGGTGTCCTTCGAGATGCTCAGGCCCTGGGACTTGAGCGCGGCGTAGAACTTCTCGACGCTGAACAAGCCGGCGGCATTGCCGAGGATGTGGCGCACGAGCCAGCGCAGACCCGCGACGTTGGTGACGCCATGTCGTTCGACGACGTCGCGCAGCATCGCGACGTCGACGTAGTCGCGCAGCAGACGCTGGCGCGTGTCGGAATCGAGCCCCTGCGCCTCCGGAAACCCCCCGGCGACGAGGTAGTCGAGGAACGCGCGTTCCAGGGCCGAGCGCTCGCGCGAGCTGATGAACGCGGGACGTTCGGGCACAGGGCGGCCGTGATGCCGGAGAGTCTCCTCGAAGCTGAAGGGATGGATCACGACCTCCCACGCTCGCCCGCGCATCGCGGTCGCGATCTCGCGGCTGAGCAGGGCGGCGGACGAGCCGCTGAGAAACACCTCGACCTTCTCTGAGTCGAGGATCCGGCGCACGAAACTCTCCCAGCCCGGAACAACCTGCATCTCGTCGAAGCACCACGTGACCGTCTCGCGTCCGCGCAGGTCGGGATGGCGGCGGTAGTACTCCTCAAGCAAGAGGTGGAGCTGGCCCGCCTGGAGCCCGGCGAGCTGCTCGTCCTCGAAGTTGATGTACGGCAACCGCTCGCGCCCGATGCCGCGCTCGAGACGCTCGCGGCGGAGCTGGTGGAGGAAAGTGGTCTTGCCGGCGCGCCGCATGCCGATGACCGCCGTGGCCTTGCCCGGTAGGGTCACCGTGCCGTGGATGCGGCGTGGGGTGGCCGTCGGGATCGGGCCGGACAGGGAGTCTGCGAGCTTGGCTGCGAAACGGGCCCGGAGAACGGCTTCCGTGGGCATGCTGAGGTACAGCTCGCCTTCTAGGAAGGCGAGAATCAAGCAAAAGTCTCCTTCTGGGAAGGAGAGATCGAGAGGGCGCGTTCCGGACCTTATCCAGCCAGAGGCTGCCCGCCCCTCACCCGCCGCTGGACTCGACCTTGTCCAGCGACACCGCCAGGGCCTCGGTGTAGGTGACGACGATGGTGTCGCCGAGGTGCAGCCTCTGGAAGTTGTTCACGTCCCGTGCGCGCACGGTGAGGAAGTTGCCCAGCGGGCCCCTGAGCGTGACCGAGCGCGTCGGACGGTCCAGGCCCTCGACGGTCGCGACCACCTTGAACGCGCGCAGACCGCCGCCAGCGGGCATGGTTCCTTCCGGCGCCCGGGCGCTCGCGTCGAGCACGGTCAGTGGCGCAGCCCGTTCCTCGGCCGTCGGCTCGCGCAGCTCGCCGGCCAGCGAGACGTAGTAGTCGGCCGTCACCTCGTCGCCCACCTTGACCTCCGCGAGGCGCTTCACGCGCTCGTCCACGACGAAGGTGACGACGTTCCCGAGCGGACCGCGCAGCGTGACTTCGCGGCTCGCGTGGTCGATCGCCTCGACCTTCGCCGTCACGGTGACGAGCAGCGTGTCTTCGCGGGTCAGCGGCGGCGGCGCGGAGGGTGCGGCGACAGGAGATCCCGAGTACTTGGAAGCGGCGCAAGCGACCAGGGTCGCACCCAGCAGGAGGCTGGGGAGGCTGTGCCAGAGGTGGGTCGTCTTCATGGTTTGGATGGGGTGGGCCTGGAGATTCGATTCGGGATTCAAGGCTCCTGTCCCGGTCCGAGTCGCTCTGGGATTCCGCGAGGCCCGGGAGGATCAAGAGCAGCTCGTCATCGTCATTGTGCTCACTTCGAGGCGGTGATCCCCCGGTCGTTCAGGGGCTGGGTCGGACGGTTGTTCCCGTGGATCACCTTGCGGAACGCGGCGATCTGGTCGGCCGAGGCCTGGATCGGTTCCTGGAGAACGAACCAGGCGACTTCCTCGGAGCAGGGGGGTGTGGTGAGCGAGCCCGAGTAGCGATAGCTCGCGAGGCTACCGGGAAGCAGCCTCGTCGCGTTGACCATGACGCCTTCGACTTCTTCCGTTCGACCCGGGGCGGTCGGCAGGTGCTGCCACAAGAGGGCGAGCTCGGGCTGGGCTGGGCCCTCCTGGATCATGACGCCGATGACGGCCAGCTTCCCGGCCGCGTCCTTGTGCACGAGGTGCATCTCCATGGGCGCGTGCTTGCCGTCGAACGTGTGTTCGCTGGGCGAATGGAAGTGGAACTGGGCCAGCTTGTACTCGTGACCGTCGACCGTGAGCGTTCCACCGTCGTGGTAGTCGTCCTCCACGGTGTGGCCGTTGTTCAGGATCTCGAGCGTCGTGTCGTGGTAGCTCGGCTTCAGGGGCGAGGCGTCCTTCTCGCTCGCCTGCGCCGTGGCGATGTCCACCGGCGAACTTCTCGAAGGGAAACACGCGCTTCCAGTCGTCCTTCATGTTCACGACCGTCCAGCCCTTGGCCCTGGCCTCGTCGAGCCCCTTGTCGAGCCGACCGATGGACGAGGCGCGGTCGTAGGCCCACTCGCGCTCCGCGTCGGTGTGCCAGACGTAGAGGCAGAAACGCGGTCCCGTTCCGGCGGCGGTCCATTGCAGCATCTGCAAGTCGCCGTCGGAGTTGCCGAAGGCGGCGATGGGCCGGCGGCCGATGTGCTGCTGGATGCCCACGGGCTTGCCCTCCTTGTCGTCGACGAAATTCAGCTCGGAGAGCTTCACCAGCACCGGCTTGCCGTCCCGCAGCTCGAACTTCGTCTTGCCGCTGCTGCCGATCACCTGCTCGGGCGGGATGCCATAGACCGACTCGGCGAAGGCGCGCAGGAACTCGATGCCGCCGCCCGAGACGATGAAGGTCTTGAAGCCGTTCGCGCGCAGATAGGCGAGCAGCTCGAGCATCGGCTGGTAGACCATCTCCGTGTAGAGCCGGCCCGTCTTGGGGTGCTTCGCGGTTCCGAGCCAGTCCTTGACGAGCTGCTGGAACTCGTCGGTGGTCATTCCGGCGTGGGTGGACATCACGATCTCGAGGAGCGCGTGCTCACCACCCGCCAGCGCAGCCGCGAGGTCGCCCCGGAGCAGCGCGGCGAACGGCTCCTTGTCCTTCCATTCGGGATGCTGCGACGCGAGCGTCTTCACGCGCTCGAGCGCGAAGAGGAACTGGAAGTACATCGGCTGCTCGGCCCAGAGACACCCGTCGTTGTCGAACGTGGCGATGCGCTCGGCGGCCGGCAGGAAATCCGGCGAGCCTTCCTTCGTGACCTTCGCCACGAAGTCCACGATGGACTTCTTGGCTGCTCCGTCATTCCACGAGGGCAACGGGTCGCTGGCGAAGACAGGCGGCGTGAGGCTGGCGACGACCAGCGCGGCGGCCATGAGGTCTCGTATGCGTGTGGTCTTCATGGCTTTGCTGGTTCGATGGTTGACGGGTTCACCTGCCGAAGGCATGCAATGCACCACACCGCCAAGGCGGCGTGAAGGATCACGGCCGGCCAGAGGCCGATGCCGGACAGCCCCAGGCCGAGGCGCGCAAATAGGAGGACCTCGACGGCGGCGATGTTGTAGAGCAACATGGCCGCGATCAATCCTCGCCCTGCGCGGCTCTGCCCGTCATCGCGCGCGAGCCAGCAGGCGAAACCCAGCGCGAGTAGCGCCGCCCCGGCGATTCGGCCGACCGTTACGGCGCCGGGTGTATCGAGTGAAACACCGAGCAGCAGCAAGACCGGCACCGAGGGCGACCCCAGCAGCGCCAGGCCGGTCGCGGCCTCCAGCGTTCCAGTCACCGTGAACAGGTTCTTCAACGCGGCTTCCTTGCGGTGATCGTCCCGGCCCAGACGGGCCGAACCCGCTTTGTGCCGGATGCGGCCGCGGGGTCGAGTCAGCGTCCAGTCATCTCGACGTCACTTGTCCCCCGCGCCTCGGCTCATGCTCGCCATCACCGCGTCGAGCGAGAAGCTGCCGGGCTTCTGGCTCGGCGGAAACTCCTTGAACGTGCTCAGGAACTTGCCGACGTACTGCTGCGCCGGCACGAGAACGAAGGCGTGCTCCACGCGCCAGCGCGGGTAGTCGATGCTCTCGTGATCGGCTTCCTCGAAGGGGTCCGAGCGCAGGTTGAAGAGCTTGGGGAAGCGCAACGGCACGAACGGGTCCTGCCAGACGTCCAGGCTGTGCGCGCGCTGCTCGGCGAAGACGACCTTGTACTGCTCGTAGCGCAGCCCGACGAGCGAGCCGTCGTCGTTGAAGTAGAAGAACTCCTTGCGCGGGCTGGGCGTCTTGCCGGCCAGGGCGTCGGCGATGTCGTAGCCGTCGAGGTGGACCTTGAACGTCTTGCTGCCCACCTTCATGCCCTTCATGAGCTGCGCCTTCACGTCGGGCACACCCGCCGCCGCCAGCAGCGTCGGCAGCATGTCCTCGTGCGAGAAGATGTCGTTCAGCACGGTGCCGGGCTTGACGACGCCGGGCCAGCGGATGGCGCAGGGCACGCGGTAGGCGCCCTCCCAGTTGCTGGCCTTCTCGTTGCGGAAGGGCGAGGTGCCGCCGTCCGGCCAGGAGAACTTCTCCGCGCCGTTGTCCGTGGAGTACATGACGATCGTGTCCTCCTCGAGGCCGAGCTCCTTCAGCTTGGCCAGGACCTCGCCGACCATCGCGTCGTGCTCGACCATGCCGTCGGGATAGACGCCCAGGCCGGTCTTGCCCTGGCTCTCCGCCTTCAGGTGCGTCCAGATGTGCATGCGCGTGGAGTTCCACCACAAGAAGAAGGGCTTGTCCGCCTTCTTCGCGTCGCCCATGAAGCGCAGCGCTTCGCGCGTGAACTCCTCGTCGCACGTCTCCATGCGCTTCTTGGTCAGGGGGCCGGTCAGCTCGATCTTCTGCGTGCCGTCCGGGTTGGCCCAGCTGTGGAGGATGCCGCGCGTGGCGTACTTCTTGCGCAGCTCCGGGTCCTTGAAGTAGTCGGGGTGCTCCGGCTCTTCCTCGGCATTGAGGTGGTAGAGCGACCCGAAGAACTCGTCGAAGCCGTGCGCGGTGGGCAGGTGTTCGTCGCGGTCACCGAGGTGGTTCTTGCCGAACTGGCCGGTCACGTAGCCTTGGCCCTTGAGCAGCTCGGCGATCGTCACGTCGCGCGCCTGCAGGCCCTCCGCCGCGCCGGGCAGACCGACCTTGAGCATGCCGGTGCGGAAGCCGGTCTGGCCGGTGATGAAGCACGCGCGTCCGGCCGTGCACGACTGCTGGCCGTACCAGTCGGTGAACAGCACGCCTTCCTTCGCGATTCGGTCGATGTTGGGCGTCTTGTACCCCATCATGCCCTGGTTGTAGGCGCTGACGTTCCAGTAGCCGACGTCGTCGCCCCAGATGACGAGGATGTTGGGCTGCTTCTTCTGTTGTGCCGCCGATTGCGGCATGGCGGCGCAGGCGAATGCCGTCGTCAGCAGCGCCCACGTCAGACTCTTCATGGCTCTCACGATTCGATTCCTGTCGGTTCTTGGTTGAGGGTACTTGGTTGTTCGGACGTGCCGAGCTCGGGGCCGGCGCGCGTCAGTCCCCGGTCGGGTCCCAGCTCTCGTCCGGGGCGTAGGCCGTGAAGCGCGCGGCGAGCGCGGCGGTATCCGGCCCGAAGTCGCGCTGGAATTACGATGCCCTGCTGGTTGACCTGGAAGGTCATCACGCCCGAGCTGCCGTACTTCGCTGGCCAGGCGAGCAGCGCGTGCCCGCGTGTCAGGAGACCGCGCTCGTCCAGGTAGCTCTTCTCGCCGCCCGGCGTGCTCGGTCCCTGGCCGGGCAGCGTGCGGTAGAAGTAGCCGTGGAAGGGAGTCGGGCCGGATTCCTGCCGCGTGTAGCCCTCCTGCGCGGCCGCGGCTGCCAGTGGGCCGAGCGGACTCTCGGGTTCGCCCTGCGCGGCCGGCCAGTAGAGCCCGTCGTGCTTGCCGTCGCTGCTGATCAAGCGCCGCGCGAAGGCGGGCGGGTTGCCGTCCCGCCCGGCGGAGCGGTACTCGCGCTGACCCTCCACGTACTCGTGCAACGTCGCGATCGTCAGGAGCTCGTTGCGCCCGACGCGGCGGTTGGCGAGCTCCTCCCGGCCGGCCTCGACGTCGAAGCGCCAGCGGCCCTGCTCGAGCACGAGCGGGATCGGGAACGGCCAGCCGTCGGTGCCGAGCAGGGCGATTTTCGTCCCCGCGCCGGCGTCCTCGAAGGCGAGGCGTTCCTGGATCTGCTGCTTGACCGTCGAGGCATCCTCGCGGTCGGCGACTTCGTCGCCCGAGCGCAAGAGCTCGACTCCGTTCGAGCCGAAGAGTTGCTCAGCGCGTTCCATGCCGTCCGTTCCGGCGACCTCGGCGATGGCTCGCATGGCCTCTTCGGGAGTCTCGAAGGTTGCGAGCGGTGTGCTCTTGCAGGCCGAGAGCGCTCCGAGAATCGCGGCCAGCGTGAGTACGCGGGAGAGCGGGTGTGTCCGGTTCGTCATGTTCACCTCACCCCCTCCGGCCGCCGCCGCCACGCGAGGAACCGCCTCCGCGACTCGCCGCGCCGCGCGAGCTCGCCGAGCGGTCGAAGCTGGGGCTGCGAGAGCCGCTGAAGGCGCTGCTGGCGCCCGAGCTCGGGCGTGAGGACGAAGCACCGCTCGTGGGGCGCTTGGGTGTGGCGCTCGGAGTGCTGCCGGACGGGCGACTCGTGGTGCTTCGCCCCGCCGTCGAGCTCGCACGGTTTCCGGATTGCGACGGAGCCGCGCGATCGTAGCCGCGCGCCTGGTCCTTCGTCACGCGGCTCGAGCCTGGGGCGCTGCCGAACTTCTGGGCGGTCTGCGGGTTCTTGTAGTTGACGCCCTTGCGATGCTCCGGGTTGTGGTTCCACTGCGCGGTGTTCCCCGAAGCCG
The DNA here is from genome assembly GCA_031413955.1 of Planctomycetota bacterium. Classification (GTDB taxonomy): domain Bacteria; phylum Planctomycetota; class UBA1135; order UBA1135; genus JABFRZ01. The sequence goes on from JANOGB010000016.1 coordinate 7,517, forward strand.
TGTTCCCCGACTTGTTCTGGATGTTGTACTTCTCCGCGTCGATGCTCGTGTTCTTGTTGAACTGGTTGTAGTGGTTGATGTCGATGTCGATGTCGCCGCGGCCCCAGTTGCAGTTGCCCCACACGGCCGCGCCCCAGATGACGCCGGCGGTGAACGCCATGGCGCCGTAACCGGGCGGCGGCGGGTAGTACATGGGCGGGTAGTACCAGGTCGGGTAATACCAGGCGCCGTAGATCACGGTCGGCGAGTAGGTCGGGACGTAGATCACCTCGGGGCTCGCGGACTGGATGATGATGATCTTCTCGTCCTGCGTGACCGTCTGCTGCTCGGTCGACTTCAGGTTGCCCGACTCGAGCGCCTTCTGGCGCATGCGCTGTACGGTGTCGAGCAGCTCGGCCTTCTGGGCGAGGAAGGCGTCGCCGAGGTCCTGGGTCCAGTCCAGGTTGTCGTTCATCTGCTGCAGGACGGCCGGGAAGCCGCACAGGGACTTCACGCTCGGGTCCCAGTCCTCTTCCTTGAGCGCCTCCTCCAGCGCCTTGCCCGTGCGCTTCGGGTCCTTCTGCACCCAGCGCTGCGCCTCGACGATCTCGAGCGGGTAGGTCGAGGCCATCAGGATCTGCGTCAGCAGCGCATCGGGATGGAGCGCGATGGGCGCGACCATCTGCTCGAGCTGCTCGACCGTGAAGGTGGACTTGTCCTGGGCCGGGTCGGTCCTGGGATGCGCGAACGCGGCGAGCGCTAACGCGGCGAGCTGGGTGAGGGAACTCAAGCTCTCGTGTAGCGGGTAGTGGGAAGCGGGCTAATCCCTGGTCGCGGAGAGCCTAGTCGGACCCGAAATCTCTGGCAAGCAACGCTCGACGGGTCTGGCTTGCCCCTACACTCGTCGAGCGACCACTTCCCAGGTCGCGACGCACGGATGAAAGCGCTCCGCCGGTGCTCATGGACGCTTGCCGTACTGGTGCTGTTCGTCTGGTTCGCCTGGACGGCGCTCACGTTGTGGTTCGCGAACTACGGCCCGCCCTGGCTGCGCGAGAGTCTCGCAGGCGCCTACATCCTCTGGCTCGTCGTGGCGCTCGTCTTCCTGCGGCCCCTGTGGCGCGGGTTGCGCGTCGCGCTCGTCTCGAGCCTGCTCGTGGCGCTCGCTTACGCCCTCGTACGGCCCTCGAACGAGCGCGATTGGCAGCCCGACGTTGCCGTGGCTCCCACCGTCGATATCGACGGCGAGCGCGTGACCGTGCACGGCGTGCGCAACTTCCGCTACCGCAGCGAGAGCGACTTCGACGCGCGCTGGGAGAGCCGCAGCTACGACCTCGCCAAGCTGCGCACGCTCGACCTCGTGATGAGCTACTGGGGGCCGCTCGACTACTGCCACACGTTCCTCTCGTTCGGCTTCGAGGGCGGCGAGCAGCTCGCGGCCTCGGTCGAGGTGCGCAAGGAATTGGGCGAGGGCTATTCGACCTGGGCAGGCTTTTTCAAGCGTTTCGAGCTCATCTACGTGTTCGCCGACGAGCGCGACCTGATCGGCGTGCGCACGAACCAGCGCGGCGAGCACGTTTACCTCTACCGCCTGCCGGTCCGGCCCGAGCGCCTGCGCGAGCTGTTCCTCTCCTACCTGCGCTTCGCGGACGAGCTTGCGCGCGAGCCCGAGTTCTACAAGGTGATCCGCAACAGTTGCGGCGTGAACATCCTGCACCGCGTGTCCGAGACCGGCCGCACGGTCTTCGTCGGCCGCGACGCGCTCCTGAACGGCTACTGGGACCGGCACCTGTACGAGCAGGGCGCGCTCGATCAGAGCATGCCATTCGAGGAGCTGCGCGCGGCGAGCCTGATCGACGCTCGCGCGCAGGAAGCGGGCGAGGCGCCGGACTTTTCCAGCCGCATCCGCGCGGGCCTACGCGCGGCTCCGCCGTCGCGCTGATCCGCCGTTCCTTGCGGCGGGCGAGCTAGACCTCACAGACGGAACGCGAACGCGATCAACGGTCCCTTGATGAGGGCGTCGTATTCCAGGTCGCCGTCGTCGAAGTCGAGACTGATGGCGCGATAGCCGACGTCGAGGCGCATGCTCTTCCCGAGGTCTACCTGGAGACCTGCCAGGGCCTGCCAGGTGAGCTGCGTGCCGACACCGAAGCCACCGATGTCCGCACGGCACCCGAACGCCCAGCGCTCCCCGAGCGGGATCTCGCCGCGCGCACCGACCCAGGGATCGATCCAGTCCTCCTGTGAGTCCGTGGCAAGGCCCGCGATCTCTGTATCGAACTCGAGATCCACGTAGCGCAGTCCCGCGATCGCCTCCCAGGCCGAGTCGCCGAGTGGCAGACCGGCGCCGAGTTCGAGCATCCACACGTCCGTGTCGGTCTGCAGCGAGCCCTCGTCGTCCGCGAGGGAGAGGTACAGTCCGTCGGCCAGCAGGCTGAAGCGGCCCTCGGGAGCGCGGGCCTCGATGGCCAGGAGGAAGCCACCATCGATGTCGCCGAACAGCGACACGTTCTCGCCGATGTCGACCGGCGGCGTGGATCCATCGCCGCCCTTGCCCTCGATGCCCGCGACCCACAGGAACGGTTCGAGCCAAAAGCTCCAGTGCGCCACCTCGTCCGACGGGAGTTCGGCCGTAGCGGGCCGAGGAAGCGCCGGACCATTCGGCTCCCCGGAGAGGCAGAAGAGCAAAGCACTGAAGGGCATGAACGAACTC
>JANOGB010000017.1:0-3625 GCA_031413955.1 Planctomycetota bacterium
GCTCGGGCAGCACGAACTACCTGTGGAGCGCCGTCGTGCAGGCCCCGCACGGCACGAAGCTCGCCATCGGCACCGAGGGCCACTTAGTCAGTAACGCACGCCAGCAGGGCCGCGCGCGCGGGATCGAGGTCGTGCACCTCGCCGACGTGCCCGGCAGCGCCATGGCCGGCTGCGGCTGCGCCACGATGAGCCGCAACGATCCGCCGCACCTGGCCGGCATGCTCGATCTCCTGCGCCAGGGCCGCGCGCCCGAGATCAACCGTGTTCTCGCCGGCGACGTGATGAACGAGCGCACCATGGGGCGCGAACGGCTGAGCGAGAGCGAGCGCGCCGAGCTGGTGCAGGAAGCCCGCCTGGCGCTCGAGCGCATGATCGCCGTGGTCGAAGGTCGCGCGTGAACGTTGTCCCTGCGCGGCTGAGCGCGCCGGAGTCGAGCGAGCTCCCAGCCGGCGACCGCTTCGCGCTGCGCTGGCTGCCGCTGTTCGCGCTCGTCTTCCACCTCGCGACCGCGCAGCGTTACGGCGTCTTCCGCGACGAGCTCTACTACGTGGCCTGCGGAGCGCACCTCGACTACGGCTACGTGGACCATCCGCCCTTCGTGGCGCTCGTCGCGCGCCTCGCGCACGCGCTCTTCGGCACAGCTCTCCTCGGCCTGCGCCTCTTCCCGGCCCTGGCCGGGGCCGCCACGGCCTGGACCGCGGCCCAGCTCGCGCGCGAGCTCGGCGGGCGCGCCTACGCGCAGCGCCTGGCCGCGCTGTGCGTGACGCTCGGCGGCAACACGCTGTTCTCGTTCCAGGTGCTGTCGATGAACGCCTTCGACCACCTGGCCTGGGCGCTGCTCTTCTGGCTGGCGGCGCGCGCGCTGCGCACCGGCTCCGAGCGCCAGTGGCTCTGGTTCGGCCTGGCCGCCGGCCTCGGACTCCAGAACAAGATCAGCGTGCTGTTCCTGGGCGGCGGGATCGCCCTCGGAGTCCTGCTCTTCCGCCGTGACGTGCTCGCGCGACGCGCGATCTGGCTGGGAGCGCTGCTCGCCGGGCTCCTCTTCCTGCCGCATGTCCTGTGGCAAGTCGCGCACGGTTTTCCCACGCGCGAGTTCATCGCCAACGCCCAGGCCGAGAAGATGGTCGCGTTCGGAGTGGGCGAGTTCCTCGCGCGCGCCCTGCCCGAGGGCGGCGTGGCGGCCGTCCCGGTCGCGCTCGCCGGGCTCGTCGGGCTGTGGATCCGAAAACCCTGGCGGCCCGTGCTGCCGCTGGCCGCGGCGTTCGTCGCCGTGCTCGGTTTCCTCGCCCTGACGCGCTCCAAACCGTACTACGCCGCGCCGGCCTTCGTGCTGGTGTTCGCCGCCGGCGGCGCGACGCTGGAGGCGCTGGGATCCGGTCGGCTCGCCATGCTCGCGCGCGTCACGCTGCTCGCGCTCGCACTGCTCGGCGGGCTCGCGCTCGCCCCCTTCGCGAAGCCGCTGCTCTCCACGGACGACTATGTGCGCTACGCGGAGCGCCTCGGCGTGCAGCCGGCCGCCTCCGAGCGCCAGGAGCTCGGCCGACTGCCGCAGCACTTCGCCGACATGCACGGCTGGCGCGAGCTGGCCGCGGCCGTGGCGCGCGTCCATGCGGCGCTCCCGGAAGCGGACCGCGCTCGTGCGCGCGTCTTCGGCCAGAACTACGGCGAGGCCGGCGCGCTCGACTTCTTCGGACCCGAGCTCGGGCTCCCGCCCGCGCTCTCGGGCCACAACAGCTACTTCCTGTGGGGCCCGGGCGACTGGACGGGCGAGGTCCTGATCGTGATCGACGACGAGCGCGAGCACCTGCTCGAGCTCTTCGAGGAGGTCGAGCTCGCCGGCCGCACGGACTGCACGGACTGCATGCCCTACGAGGACGAGCTCCCGATCTGGGTCTGCCGCGGCCTGCGCATGCCGGTGGCCGAGCTCTGGCCGAGGATCCAGCACTACATCTGAGCGGGCCCTCGGGCCGCGGCCGGTTCCCCTTGGTGGGCGTATTGACAATAAATCTTGTCCATATAGAATGCCCCCATGGTGCGCCGAGCTCCGCTGCCCCGGCCCGTCAGCGGCTTGCGGGTGATGAACGACCCCGCCCAGGTGGCCGCGGCCCTGTCGCCTCTGCGCCGGCGCCTCTTGGCCGAGCTCGAACGCGAGCCCGACTCGGCCGTCGGTCTCGCGCGGCGCCTGGCGCTGCCGCGCCAGAGGCTCGGCTACCACCTGCGCGCGCGCGAGCGCGCCGGCTTCCTCGAGCTCTTCGAGGAGCGCCAGCGGCGCGGCTGCGTCGAGCGCGCGCTGCGCGTCTCGGCCCAGGCCTTCGTCATCGACCCGGCCCTGCTCGGCTCCCTCGGCGCCGATCCGGCGGCGATCCAGGACCGTTTCTCGTCCAACTACCAGCTCGCCACCGCCACCAAGCTCCTGCGCGAGCTGGCCGAGCTGCAACGGGGCGCCGAGCGCGCCAGGAGACCGCTCGCCACGCTCACGCTCGAGACCGAGGTGCGCTTCGCCAGCGCCGAACAGCGCGCGGCCTTCGCCCAGGAGCTCGGCGCCGCGCTCGCCCGCCTCGCCGCCAAGTACCACGACGACTCCCCCGGGAGTCGCGCGTTTCGCTTCGTCCTCGCCGGACATCCCGCGCGCAAGGACACTGCCCACTCCCCCACCTCCGCAACAGGCAAGCCATGACCAAGCCCAGCTCCACCACCCGCAGCCACGAGCACGTGCTCGAGATCGACGCGACCCCCGCGGTCGTCTGGAAGACCATCACCGAGGCCGAGGAGCTCGTGCGCTGGTTCCCGCTCGGTGCCGAGGCGAAGCCCGGCGAGGGCGGCGAGATCGTGTACCGCTGGGGCGAGCTCGTGGGCCGCTGCCGGATCCTCGCGTGGCAACCGCCGCGACATCTGAAGACCGGCTGGATGGAGGCGCCGGCCACGGACGCCAAGGCGCCCGACTTCCCGCGCAGCACGGTGTTCCCGCGCAGCACAGTGGCGGACGAGACCGCGCGCGCGGCCCTGGCTGTCGACTGGTTCCTGGAGGCGAAGGGCGGCAAGACGGTCCTGCGTCTCGTGCACTCGGGCTTCGCGCCCGGCGCGGCGTGGGACAAGGAATACGACGGCACGAACCGCGGCTGGACGTTCGAGCTGCAGGCGCTCAAGCACTACCTCGAGCACCAGCGCGGCAAGGAACGGCGCGCCGCGTGGCTCCGCCGCTCGACGGGGCTCGCGCCCGCGGCCGTGTGGGAACGCTTCGCCAGGCCCGGAGCCGTTTTTCGCGAGGTCGCACTCGATCCGCTCGGCCCCGGTGACCGCTACCGCTTCGTGCGCGCCGACGGCGAGGTGCTCGAGGGCCGCGTGCTCGTGAACCGCGCCCCGCTCGAGTTCGCCGGCACGCTCACGAGCCACGGCGACGGCATGCTTCGCTTCGGCTTCGAAGACTGCATGGGCGGCCCGGAAGCGCACGTGTGGATCGCGACCTGGGGGCCGAGCGTGGCGCAGTTCGCGAGCATCGAGAGCGGCTGGAAGAAGGCGCTGGCGAGCGCCTTCGGATAGATCTCACCTGGGAGCGCCGGGCTCCAGCCCGGCTCTGGTTCTTCTCTTCTCTTCTCCGACTCCGGAAGAAGAGGAAGAACCCTAG
>JANOGB010000018.1:0-8549 GCA_031413955.1 Planctomycetota bacterium
GGGGGGGGGGGGGGGGGCCTGGTGGTGCCAGCCGAGGATCGCGCGGCCTGGGTGGCGGCGCTGAGGCGCTTCGCCGATCCCGCGCAGCGCGCCGCCTGGGCCGCGCACGCGAGCCGGCCGCGCCCGGCGCGCGCCATGGCCCTGCAGCTCGAGCGCGCCTACTGCGAGGTAGTGCGGGCCGCGCGCGGGCGTCTGCCGGCGCTCGCCTTCGTGCCGGGTGAGGAGCGGCGCACTCCGCGTGGCCCGCGCGCGTGGCTCCGGCGGCTCTTCGGCGCGAGCTCGTGATCAGCGCGTCGCTTCCACGGTCGGGCGCGCGCCTTCCGGCGAGAGGCCGGCGAGCCAGTCCGAGAGAGCGGCGGCCACGAGCTCCGCCTTGAACTGGTTGCCAGCGACCTGCAGGTGCACGAGGTCGAGGAACTGCTCGTCCAGCTCGGCGTGCGCCCGGAACGCCTGCGCCGCGTCGACCAGCAGGAAGCCGTGCTCGGCGCAGAGCTCGCGCAGGTGCTGGTTGTTCTCCTCGATCCCGTAGCGCCAGGACTCTGCGACCTCCGCGCTCGGACTGGTGGGCAGGGTCATCAAGACCACCTGCCGTCCGTCGGCCTGGCCCGCGCGGGCGAGGCTCGCGATGTTGCGCCGGAAGACCAGCGAGGTCTCGTGGGGCAATTTACCTTCGGCCACCAGGGGCTCCTTCGGCCCGCTGCTGTCGGTCGAGGCCTCCAGGATGTCGGGCGCCCCGCCGCCGCGGAACCGGAGGTAGACGTAGAGGCTGCTCCAGCGCACGAGCCAGCGCTCGAGGCCGCGTGTAGCCTGCGTCTGGATCGGCCGGCGCCAGTGCGAGTAGTCGGGCTGGAAGTCGGCCAGGAAGCGCGGCAAGACGTCGTTGACGCCCTCGTGCAACACGACCACGTCGGGCGCGAAGTCCTGCAGGATCAGGAACCACGCGACCAGCATCTCGGCCGAGGTCCAGCCGGAGATGCCCGCGTTCAGCACCTCGACGTCGCGTCCCGTGCGCTGCTCCAGCGTGCGCTCGAGCAGGCGCGGATAGGCACCGTCGGAACTGAGCTCGTTGCCACTCTCCGTGGTCGAGCCGCCCAGACACACGATGCGCGGGACTCCCGCTGTTCGCGCGCGGGTCCACGGGTGATCCAGGAAGCCGAAGGAGTTGCTGTTCGGGGAGCGGCGCTGGAAGTTCGTGTACGCGCGGGCTTCGAAGCCACGCATCACCCCCGTGAGCAGGTAGTTCCGGAAGCGCTCCAGACCTGCGCGGGTGCCCTTCGGCGCCAGCGCGCGAAACCCGAGCTCGCTTCCCACGAGGAGCAGCACCAGGACTCCCAGTGAGACGCCGAATGCCCGGGCTCGCCTGGGTCCGCGCTGCATTCTCACCGCTCGTGGATCATAGCGACCACCCGCGCCGCGCGGTTCCCCTCCGAGTGTCAGTGCGAAGGCGAGAGCGCACCCGAGAAGGCCACACGCTCCCAGTAGTCGAGCAGCTCGCGGCCCAGCACCTCCCAGCGAAAATGCTCGTGCACGTGGGCTCGGCCGCGCGCGCCCATGCGCGCGGCCTCCTCGGGCTCGGCCAGGACGCGCAAGGTGGCGGCGGCGAATTCTTCGGCGCCGTCGGCCAGGAGCAGATGCTCCTCGTGCGCGAGGCCTAGGCCTTGGGCGCCGATGGTCGTGCTGACCACGGGCGTGCCGAGGGCCAGGGCTTCGACGATCTTCAGGCGCGTGCCGCCGCCGATGCGCAACGGGACGACCAGCACGCTGGCGCGCTCGAGGTAGGGCTGCACGGCCGCGACGCGTCCGGTGACGAGCACGCGCTCCGAGGCCAGGGCGCGCACCTCGGGCAGCGGGTCGCCGCCCACGATCTCGAGCACGGTTTCCGGGCGCACGGCCTGGATGCGCGGCAGATCCTCGCGCGCGAAGCGCAGCACGGCCTCGACGTTGGGGCCGTAGTCCATGCTGCCGAGGAACACGAGGCGCGCGCGCGCGCGCGGGCCGTGCGCCGGGTCGGGCCGGAAGGTGTCGGGGTCGAAACCGCTCGGGATCACGGCGCAGTCCAGGGCCCCGTGGCGCGCGCGCAGCGTGTCGGCGTCGTCCTGGCTGCACAGCAGGTGGTGGCGATAGCGGCGCGCGGACTCGGCCTCGAGGCGCCGCAGCTTCCACAGATCGAAGCGCCGCTCGAGGGTCCCGCTCGACAAGGATCCGTACAGGTCCGTGTCGAGCTTGTGGTGGTGCTGCACCACCGGGATGGCGCGCTCGGCGGGCAGGATGCGCGCCAGCAGGAGCTCGTCCAGGTGCAGCAATCGGAAACCGCCGCGCGCGAGGTCGGCCTGCACGGCCTCGAGCAGCGCGCGCGAGTGGAACCAGCGCTCGAGCTTGGGCAGGCTCCAGCGCTCGATGCTGCCCGGACGGCTGCGCTCGAAGAAGCCGAGCGATCGGCACCATGGGGCGAGCGCCTCCTCGGCGCCCGGCACGGGCTCGGGCTCCTGGATCATGCGCAGGTGGATCTCGGCCTGCGCCGAGACCTGGCGCAGGAGCTGGTAGGTGCGGATCTTGCCGCCGTTGACGAGTGGCCAGGGCACGAAGGGGCACACGAAGAGGACCTTCATCGCGCCTCCTCTTTGCCGGTCTGCAACGGAGCAGGGCGGCCGCTCGGCAAGGGCGTGCCCGAGCTCTCCACGGGGAACAGCACGTTGGAGCGCCGCAGGACCCAGCCGATCGGATCGTCGCGCAGCAGCACGATGCGCCCGGGGTCGACACGCAGGGCGGTCGAGCGAGCGAGCGCGCTGCCGAGGGCGCAGGCCACGCTGATGCGCACGACGTCGTAGGAGAGCACGGCCAGGATCCGGGGGCGCGCGCGCTCCAGGGAACGCTCCAGCGCGGGCCAGGCGCGCTCGGCCAGGGCCGCTTCCGTTTCGCCGTCCCGCAGAGGACCGAGTTCCGGCAGGCGCGCGTGCGCTGCAGAGTGCGCATCAGCAAACCGCGCAGCCCACTCGTCCGTGTCTTTTTCCGCGTCGCCGCCGACCTCGTGCGCGCGCAACGGAGAGAGCACGAGCGCCAGCGGGGTCCGGGCGAAGAGCGCCAAGCTCCGCTCCAGGTCGGCCGGGGTTCCGGGCCGCAGCAGCAAGAGCTCGGTGCCGCTGCCGCGCGCGGGAACGTCGCTGCTCGTTGCGGGGGCCATGGTGCTCCGTCGATCGACCGTCGTCGGTGGCCTACCCAAGGAACCACGTCCGGCCGCGCAGGCCAAGGGCTTGCGTCGCCTTCCGCGTTTGTCTCGTCGCCGGCTACCGGCTTGCGGCCACCCAGCCGGCCAGCACGCGGCCCGCGGCCAGCAGCAGCTCGACCTCGGCGGCGCTGAAGATGCGTTCCTCACGGTTGGCGATGCCCAGGGCGCCGACGGGCTCGCCGGCGCTCAGCACCGGCACCACGATGGAGCCGCGCAGGCCCGTCGCGCGCGCGCCCGGGCGCACGTCACCGCTCGCATCGGTCTGGAGGTTGCAGGCCGTCACGGGAGCACGCCGCTCGACGGCCAGGCCCGCCATGCCCTTGCCCACGGGGATGACGCGGATGACATCGAGCACCGGCGGAGGAATGCCGGGGGAGTGCGCAAGGAGGCGCAGCTCGCTGCCCTCGAGCTGGTGGATCGTGCCCGATTCGGCCCGGAAGTGAGCCAGGACGAGCCCGAGCGCGGCCGGGAGCGGTTCGCGTTCCACGCCGAGCCGGGTCAGGTGCTCGAGGAATGCTGCGTCCGAGGGCGGCGGGGGGAGCGCAGGCGACACGGCCCGGATTCTACCCACGCCCGGGCTCTCACTGCTCCTGGGCGTGGATCCAGGCGAGGAGCTCGCGCGCCACGATGGCGTTGCCGGCGCGCGCGAGGTGTCCGCCCTGGAAGAGGTTCTGTGCCCAGCGGTGCTCGCCATCCGCGCGCGCGGCCGCGGTCAGCGGAGCGATCAGGTCGACGTAGGGGACCGCGCGGCGCTCGAGCTCGGCGAAGAGCGCGTTCCAGTAGGGACGACCGGGCAGGGCGTAGTCGCGCAGGTCTTCCTTGGAGGGAAAGATGAGGACCGGAGCCAGACGAACCCCGTCCTCCAGGGCCAGGCGATGAAAGCTCTCCAGCAGCGCCAGCGTGACCTGGAAGGGTTCTTCCTCGGGCGCACGCCACAGGCGCGCCGGAGTGCGCTCGCGATAGGCGAGGTACCCGCCTGCCAGGCGTGCGAGCGCCGAGAGCTTGCCGGTCGGGACGTGTGGACGTCCGACCCAGTACTCGTGCTCGGCGACGCGCGCCAGGACCGAGCCGTCGGCGATGGCCGCGTGCAGTTCCGCGCGCGAGCCGTAGGGTTGCGGCAGGAGCTCGAGCCTCCCGTCCGCCGCCAGCACGAAGCGCGGCTTGGTCACGCACACGCCCGTGAATGTGGCCCACAGCGGCCGGTAGCGGTTCACGTTGCGGCCGATGTTCTCGAGCATGAGTCCGAGGCACACGATCTCGGCCCCGAGACCCCGGCCCAGGCGCTGGTAGCGCAGCAGGGCCTGGTCGGTGCCGTAACCGCTGACGCCGAAGTTGAGCGCCTCGAGAGCGGGCTCCAGCGCCTCGAGCTGCAGCTGGAACGAGGACTCGGCCTTGACCTCGTCGCCGAAGGTGAACGAGTCGCCGAAGGTGAGCAGACGCCGTTTCCCCGCGCCCGGTTCGCGGCCGTACTCGTGCGGGCCGCGCGCTTCCAGGGCGTTGATCGCGTACAGCCCATCCTCCGAGATGCTGGACGCGCGCCAGGTCCAGCCGAGCTCCTGGTCGAAGACCCAGGTGCCGTGCGACTCGGCCGCCATCTTGGCCAGGGTCTCGCGTTGCCTGGGATGGGTGAGCGCGCCGAAGGGTGGCAGGGGCCGGCCGAAGAACAGCCCGTCGTGGATCAGGAATAGCGACGTGCAGAGGTCGGCCAGGACGCCCGCGAGACACAGGGCGAGGGCGATGCGCAGGGGACTCTTCTTGTGCAAGTTGCGGCCAGAACGAAACCATACGCGGCCACGCGCGGCAAGGCGCGTCTCGAGTGAGGCGCGCCGGAGAGCGCCGACCCACATTGTCTCGGCGCAGAGCCTGACCACGTGCAGGCTGTTCCAGCCCGGTGCTCGGGGCTCGCGGTCTGCTAGGCTGCGCGTGAGCATGGACAGCAGCGCGGACGTGCGAGCCCTCAGCATCGAGGGCCTGGGGCGTACCTACGACGGGACCCGTGCCCTCTCCGAGCTCTCCTTCGACGTGCGTGCGGGCGAGATCGTCGGGCTGGTCGGGCCGAATGGAGCCGGCAAGACCACTGCACTGCGCTCGATCGCCGGGATCTTGCCGATCCAGGAAGGACGCGTGTGCGTGTGCGGCCACGACGTCGCGCGCGAGGAAGTGGCCGCCAAGCGCGAGCTCACCTGGGTGCCGGACGACCCGCAGCCCTTCGATTCGCTGACCGTGGAGGAGCACCTGGAGTTCACCGCCGCGCTCTACGGCCTCGGCGCCTGGCGCGCGCGGGCCGAGGAGCTGCTGGTGAGCTTCGAGCTCACCGAGAAGCGCGCCGCGCTGGGCGGCGAGCTCTCGCGCGGCATGCGCCAGAAGCTCGCCTGCGCGCAGGCCTGGCTGCCTTCCCCGCGGCTGATGCTGCTCGACGAACCGCTCTCGGGCCTCGACCCGCGCGGCATCCGCTCCGCGCGCGACGCCATCCGCCAGCTCGCCAAGGGTGGCACGGCGGTGCTGCTCTCCTCGCACCAGCTCGAGCTGATCGAGGCCCTGGCGGACCGCATCTTGATCCTGGATCGCGGCCGGCGCGTGTTCCTGGGCACGCTCGAAGAAGCGCGCGCGATGCACGCCGGTGCGAGCGGCACGAGCCTCGAGGAGATCTTCCTGGCCGCGACCGGCGAGGCGCGCGCGAGCGCGTCCGGGAGCGCCGGCGCGGAGTCGCCTTGAGCTTCGGCACGGGTTCGCCGGCGCTGATCTTGCTGTTGCGGCTCAAGCTGCGCGGGCTCGTGCGGCGCCAGTGGCGGCGCCTGCGGACGCCCAAGGGCTTCCTGCTGACCGCCATCGGCCTGTGCGCCTTCGGGGCGTGGTTCGCCAGCCTGGCGTTCTCGTTCACGCGCGCGCCCGAGCCCCTGGAGCCGGCGGCGGCCGAGATGCGCGTGCGCGCCTACGGCCTGTTGTTGGTGCTGATCTCGCTCTCGACCGCGCTCACCAACCGCGGCCTGTACTTGCCGAAGAGCGAGATCGAGCGCCTGTTCAGCGCGCCCGTCTCGCGCGCGGACCTGGTGCGCTACCGGTTGCTCGCGAACGGTCTGCGCAACCTCCTCGGCGGCGTGGTGCTGGGGCTGTTCGGCGCGCGGCGCATGCCCGTGCCCGGGCTGGCCTTCGCGGGCATCCTGCTGGCGATGCAGACGCTGCCGGTCCTGAACCAGATCCTGGCCATCGCCCTGGGGGGACTCGAGCGCAGGGCGGCGGAGGTCCTGAGACGCGGCGGGGGTCTGCTGCTCCTGGGCGCGATCCTGGCGCTGGCGGGGCTCGCCTTCACGCTCGTCGGAGGGCATTCGCTGGAGAGCGTTCCGCTGGCCGGCCCGTGGCTCGCCGCCGTCCGCGCGCGAGACGCCGACCCCTTCGCCCACCCGCTGCTCGCCTACGTGACCCTGCCGCTCTCCATGTGGGCGCAGATGATCGCGGCCGAGACGTTCAGCGGGTTCCTGCCCTGGTTCCTGGCATGCCTCGGGCTGCACGTGGGCCTCGCGGAGCTGTGCGCGCGCGTGCCGATCGATTTTCGCGAGCTCTCGCTGCAGACCTCGGCGCGGGCCGCGGCGCGCGTGGCGCGGCTGCGCCGCGGAGGCGGCGTGGCGGCCACACGCGCCAGCCGTGCCGCGGCTCGCTGGCGCATCCCCTGGCTGTTCGGCCGCGGGCCCCTGGGGGCGATCGCCTGGCGCAAGTGCGCGGGCATGGCGCGCAAGGCCAAGGGTGCCTTCTGGGTCGCGCTGATCGCGCTCGTGTTCATCACCTTCTTCGCGAGCCAGATCGTGAGGGGGCCGTCCGAGGAGAAGGCGCTCTACACGCCCGGCCTGATCGCCCTGCTCGGAACCGTGTACCTGTGCTCGGGGCTGCGCTTCGATTTTCGCGAGGAGCTCGAGCGTATGGACGTGATCCGCGCCTGGCCGCTCGCCCCCCGGCGCGTATTCCTGGCCACGCTGCTGCCCGAGGTCGTGCTGGTATCGCTGCTCGTGATGATCACCGTCCTCCTGCAGGCGCTGCTCACGCTCGGGGTCTCGCTCTTCCTCCTGGGCGTGCTCGTCTGCCTGCCGTTCTTCGTCTTCACCTGGGTGGCCCTGGACAACATGGTCTTCCTGCTCGCACCCGTGCGCTTCGTGCCTGGACAGGACGGTTTCGTCCAGAACGCGGGGCGACGCATGATCCAGGCGAGCCTCCTGCTGGTGCTCTTCCTGGCCTTCGCCGGATGCGGCACGCTCGGATTCTGGGCGGGCTACATGGGTGTCGCCGAGGTGCTGGGTGGCTCGGAGGCCGTCGCGCGCGCGGGTGGGATCGCAGCGCTGGTGGTGGTGCTGGCGGCTGGTGATGCGCTGCTCGTGCTGCTCGGCGGAGCAGTGCTGCGCCGCTTCGACGTCGCGCGCGACCGCGGATAGGCTTGCGCGTCGCATGACACGCGCGCGCATTCCGCCCGGACAAGGCGTGACGAAGGGCTGGCCGCTGTTGCATGTCGGCGAGGTCCCGAGCACGCCTGCGGCGGACTGGCGCATCGTCGTCAGCGGCGAGGTCGAACGCCCGCTCGAGCTCGCCTGGGGCGAATTCCTCGCCCTGCCGCAGACGGAGCTGCGCGCCGACTTCCACTGCGTGACCGGCTGGAGCAAGCTCGACAACGCCTGGGAAGGCGTGCGCATGGACGAGCTCGCGCGGCGCGCGGGCCCCAGGAGTACGGCGCGCTTCGTGCGCTTCGCCGACCCGCAGGGCTACGACACGACCGTGCCGCTGGCGCGCGCGCTGGCGGAGGGCTTGCTCGCCCATCGTCACGACGGCGCGCCACTCGCACCCGAGCATGGCGGTCCGCTGCGCGCCGTGCTGCCGAGCCTCTACGCCTGGAAGTCGTGCAAATGGGTCACGCGGATCGAGTTCCGTGCGCGCGAGGCCCTCGGTTTCTGGGAGCTGCGCGGCTACCACAACGGCGCCGATCCGTGGCAGGAAGAGCGGCTGGTGTGACCACTCAGCGCGGGCTGCGCCCGCAACCCAAACGCACCGCGGAGACGCGGAGAACGCGGAGCCTCGCGGAGGAAGAAGAATGGGCCTCCGGATCGTCGACTCTCGGAGAGCCGAAGCTCCGGAGGCCCCTCCTTTTCTGACCTCTTCCTCCGCGCCCTCCGCGACTCCGCGGTGCGCTTTCTTCCCTTCCGCCAATCCTCGCGCCAGGCGACGACTCTCCGGAATAGAAGAGCAGCGCGGGCTACGCCCGCAACCCAAACGCACCGCGGAGACACGGAGGGCGCGGAGCCTCGCGGAGGAAGAAGAATGGGCCTCCGGATCGTCGACTCTC
>JANOGB010000019.1:0-1520 GCA_031413955.1 Planctomycetota bacterium
CTCCGCGTCCTCCGCGCCTCCGCGGTGCGTTCGGGTGCGAAGGGACCGCGGGCGAAAGATCCTTTCACGGTCAGCGCCCCTTGCCCAGGAAGGCCTTGATCGCGTCGGGCACGTCGGCGCGGTCGTTGACGGAGGCCGTCACCAGGATCTCCTCGTCGCCGAGCGCGCTGTCGAGGTCCTTCTTGAACTGGCCCGAGCCGTGGGCGCTCTTCACCTGGCCGTAGCAGAACTGGTTGACGCGCGGCAAGAGCTCGTCGCGCAGCATCGAGATGCACAGCTCGGTGTCGCGCGCCGACCAGTTGTCGCCGTCGGAGTAGTGGAACGGGTAGATGTTCCAGTCCTCGGGCCGGTAGCGCTCCTGGACCTGCTTCAGGCACAGCTCGTAGGCCGAGGAGATCTTCGTGCCGCCCGACTCGCGCAGGTGGAAGAACGTGTGCTGGTCGACCACGCGCGCCACGGCGTCGTGCACGATGTAGACCACCTCGAGGTTCTTGTACTGGCTGCGCCGCCAGGTATCGATCCAGAAGGCCTTGATGCGCACGATCTCCTTCTGCTCGCGCCCCATCGAGCCGGACACGTCCATCATGTGGAAGACCACGGCCGAGGACTCGGGCGCCGGACAGGCCTTGCGCATGCGGAAGCGGAAGTCCGCGCGGATCGGGACGATGCGCGGGTGCGCCGGATCGTAGGTGCCCGAGGCCAGCGTGCGCTTGAGCGCGTTCTTGAAGGAGCGCCGGAACTGGCGCAGGGAATCCGGGCCGGCCGCGCGCACGCCGTTGTAGCGTCCGCCCTCGCCGGCCAGCTCCTTGACGCCGCGCGGCTCGATGTTGGGGAGCTCCAGCTCGCTCCCGAGCATCTCGGCCAGCTCGTCGAGCTCCACCTCGACCTCCAGGATGTGCGCCCCGGGCTGGTTGCCGGCCGCGCCGCCGCCCTCGCCCTCGGAGGCCTCGCCCTCGCCGCGCTCGCCCTCGCCCTCGCTCTTGCCGCCCTTGCCGCGCGGGTTCTCGCCGAACTGGAAGCGCGGCAGCTCGATCTGCGGTAGCGGGATCGAGACCGCGTGCTCGCCGGCGCGGCCGATCAGCTCGCCGGTCGAGAGGTACTTGCGCAGATCGGCGCGGATGCGCCCGCGCACGATCTCGCGGAAGCGCGCGCGGTCGGCCTCGATGCGGAACATGGGGTGGTTCCGCGCTACTCCGCGTTCTCCGCGCCTCCGCGGTGAAGATCGATCCAACCGCGGAGGCGCGGAGGACGCGGAGGCATGCGGAAAACGTGGAAGCACACGCTCAAGCAGCCTCCGGAGTGGTGCGCTTGGCGTCGCCGCGCGCGAACAGCGCGGCCACGTACTGCAACACTTCCTCGGCGCTGCGCTCGTCGTAGCCGAAGCGCTCGGAGAGACGCTGGCGGATCACGTCGATCTTCTCGCGCGTGGAGGGATCGACCACGCTCGAGACCAGGCTGGTGAGCTGGATCGTGTCGCGCCGGTCCTCGAACAGCTTCAGCTCCAGGGCGCGCGTCAGGCG
>JANOGB010000020.1:0-1777 GCA_031413955.1 Planctomycetota bacterium
TCCTCGGCCGCGACGGCCTCGCCGAACCACACCGCCGTCAGATCCGAACCGTTCGGTCCCAGCGTCGTCAGGTGTCCGGCCGGATCGAGCGCCAGGAAGCCGGTGACGACCGGGATGCCGGGCACGGCCTCGAGCTGCGCACGCAGGGCGGGCGTCGGCGCGAGGAGCAGCGCGCCCTCGCCCTGGCGCGTGGCGGTCGTGAGCCCGAGATCGTAGGCGTCGAGCGGCGCGGCGCTGGTCCCGAGCTGGCGCAGGGCCGCGGCCACGACGCGTGCGCTCATGCGTTCGCCGAAGGAGAGCACGTAGTCGCGCATGCGCCGGTCGGCGTGCGCGCTCGTGCGCAGTTCCTCCGTCTTCAAAGCAGCAAGGATGGCCCGTAACTCGAACAGGTGCCGGTCGAGCAGATCGCTCTCCAGGCCGAGCTGCGCCAGCACGCTGCGGTGGCGCACACGTAGCACGTCCCAGGGCTCGAGGTTGCCGCGCGCGGCCTCCTCGACGGCGCGCGCGAGCTGCGCGGTCACGCCCTCCTGCGCGCTCACCACGAGCAGGAGTCGCCCGCGCTTCGCCTCGTGCTCGACCAGCCGCGCGCAACGCTCGATGGCCGGACCATCGCGCAGCGCGGCGCCGCCGAACTTCATGACGCGCATGGGTCGAGAAGATACTCGCGCGCACGGCGGCGAGCTGGCTCCCCGGGCTAGAATCACGCGGATGCCGCGCTGGCTCGGATTCCTGCCGCTCTTCGCACTCGTGCTCGCGCGGGCGACCTCGGCGGCCTCACCCGCGCTCTCCGCGGCGGGCCGGGCTGGAGAGCGACCCAACGTCGTGCTGATCGTCTGGAACGATCCCACGCCGGAGCGGATCGGGTTCCTGGACCCGAGCCCGGATTCCGTGACGCCGCGGCTCGATGCGCTCTTCGCTCGCGGCGCGCGCTTTCCCCGCGGCACGCAGGTCTGTGGCCGCGGGAATCCGAGCGCGGCCGCCGTGTTCACCGGACGCCAACCACACCGGAGCCGCGTCTACTACCACCTCGCGTCGGGGCCGGTCACGGCCGAGGGCACGCTCGCGCAACTCCTGCGCGCAGAGGGTTACGCGACCCTGTGCGTCGGCCGCGCGCCCCTGGGCGCGGCGGCAGACTGCGGTTTCGAGCGCGAGGTCAGGGGCGTGATCGCGAACGGGTCCGCGCCCGTCGCGAGCTTCCTCGCGGACTTCGGCGGCAAGCAGCCGCTCTTCCTGTGGTGGGCCCCGGAGCTCCCGGAGGAAGCCGGGTCGAAGAACCTCGACGCCGCCCTCGGGGAACTCCTCGACGCGCTCGCGGCGTGTGGCCAGCGGGAGAACACACTGTTCGCCTTCGTGACCAACGGCGAGCCGAAAGCGCTCGAATTCTCGGCCCAGGAATGCGGCGCGGCCCGCATGCGAAACCCGCTCGCGCTGGCCTGGAACGAGAAGATCCCCGCGCTCGAGTGCGGGGAGCGGGTCACGCCGCTCGACCTCGTGCCCACGCTGCTCGACTGCCTCGGCCTCGCGGTTCCATCCGGCCTCGACGGCCGCAGCCTGCGCGCGCTCCTGACCGAAGAACCGTGGGAACAGCGCGGCGTCGGCGCCGCCTTCTTTCCGCGCCAGCCGGGTTCGGGCACGAAGGTCCCGCGCGAGCCCGGGCGCGAGCTGCAGGCCCTCGTGTTCCTGGAAGGACGCTGGAAGTACGTGCTCTTCCTGCGCGACCTCGGCCTCGAGATCGACCCGGGGACCGAGCGCGTCGAGATCGCGCGCGCGGCCGGCG
>JANOGB010000021.1:0-2289 GCA_031413955.1 Planctomycetota bacterium
GGACGGAGGGGAGGCTGTTCGCAAGCCCCCCTGCCGACTGACCGGCGGGGACGGCAACGTGTTCGCGGTCATCGGCCGCGTGCGCGAGGCCCTCCGCGCGGCGGGTCAGGCCGGGAAGGCCGTCGAGTTCACCAGCCGCGCCTTCGCGGCCGGTTCCTACGACGCGGTGCTGCGGCTGTGCTTCGAGTACGTGGAGGTGGAGTGAGTGGATCCTCTTTATCTGGGCCCATTCCATTTTCCGTTCTCGTCGTAGTAAAGGCTTCGCTCCCATCCTGCTGAATTCCAGACCGCGTCGCAAATGGGCCGCAGGACCGTGGCCATGTCTAGTCCGTACGTGTCTACAAGCACATCCGGGAGGATCACAAGGTCTCGATCAATAGTGCGAGTCCTCCGCCCGAGTGAAGGGTCGACGGCGAACAACGCGTCTTTGACTCCTGAAAGCGCAACAAGGACAACGATTGGAAGCTGCACGCCGAGGTCTTTCATTCCTCTAAGGTAGGAGGCGCTTGATTCGATCAGAGTTCGCTCAAGCCAACCGCTCCAAAGAGTCGGGCCAGCTTCCCGAACCTCTACCATCTCCGTGGAAACCACCTCGACTCGGCCGGAACGGAAGATCTGGCAGTAGGCTTCGTGCCGCCTTGGTTCGCCCTGGGAACCAGAGAACGTCAATACTCCGTCGATGTTGATGCGGTAGTCGAATGAGCTGGCGCCTGGTGGATGGAAGGTCAGTTTCTGCTTACCAAGTTCACCTGCCGAGAATTCTACGTTCCCCCCGAATGACGACAAGGGCAGAAGGTGGATGATTAGTCGAGCACTGCCCTCGATCGGAACCGGAGTATCGCCTCCGATCACCTTGGCTAGGCGATCATCGCGCCATCGCTGAATGCGCTCGGGCAGCTCCTCTGACAGTGCGAACGCCGAGCGGATCTCCGTCGCGTCGAAGGGGTACTTGCCCTTGCTGTTGCGTCCAAACATCCGGAACGTGTCGTTGATCTTGACTAGATGCGGACCGCGCCAGCTCTTGGGCGCGCGGACCACGATCACAGCCCCCTTACCGGGAATCTGGATGGCCCGCGACTCGAAGCCGGGCACACGCGGGTCTATGCCGGTTTGAATCACGGATTCAATTCGGCGGATCTCCGCGTCAGCATCGACGCCGGGCAACCCCGGCACAGCCGTCGCCAAACCGCCCGCCTCATCCACGCCGAAGATCAGGTCGCCACCTCCTGCGTTGGCGAAAGACGTCACATCCGCGCGTAACTCGTTCCTGTCCCTATCGGTACTTCCAGGAAGATCCCGCTTGAAGTCCATGGTGCGGCGTTCCTCGACTCCGTCGGCGACGAGGCTCAGGATGTCAGCTGCCTCAATCCTGTCCAGGGGCTTGGGGATCATGCTGCGCTGCCAGTCCTTCGGGGGTGCACAACCTACCTGCGCCGCACCTCGAACACTTCACCGCCGACCTCGAAGCGTAGATAGACCCCCTCTGGAGGCGCCGCGGCAAGGACAGGAGGCCGTCTCGAGGTGAAGGGCGACCCCAACGGACTCGCCTTCCTCGCCGCGGTGAAGGCCACCGACCGTGCGATCCGAGTGGCCGGCGAGCACGGCAACGACGCCATGGTGCGCGTGCTGGAAGCGGCCAGGGCGCCCCTGGCAGAGCACCTGGTGCAGAGGGGCGTGCGCCTCCCCGACCGCAAGGCCAAGCGCGGCGGGAGGAGGCAGAAGGTCGAGGCGGCGTAGGAACGGCCTCAGGTCGACCCGGACGCTCGGGCGGCTTGCCGCTGCGGGCGTTCGGTCACGGCTGGCGCCTGGGCAGAAACAGCGATGGCGATGCCCCCTGTGGACTTGCATCTGGTGATCACGAACGGTAATCCCGTCCGAATGACCATGATGGAGCCGAAAGACGTCGCAGCGATCGCGGGGGCCATTGTTGCCTTGGCTGCTCTTCTGAAAGGCGTGTTGGAGTACGAGCTCCAAGGTAGGCAGAAGCGCGCGGAGCACTTCATAACGATGCGCCAACGCTTCAAAGGCAACGAGACCTTCCGCGAACTGTGCGCCATGTGCGAACAGGATGACGAGAAGCTCCGAACTGTGCCATTCAAAGACAAGCGGGACATTCTCGGCTTCTTCGAAGAGGTCGCTCTAATGACAAACTCAGGCCTTCTTCGCCCAAGAGTTGCACAGTACATGTTCGGCTACTACGCCATGAGCTGCTGGCGTAGCGTCAACTTCTGGAATGGAGTTAACAAGGAAAGCCTCTACTGGACTCTCTTCCGCGACTTCGTTGCTCGG
>JANOGB010000022.1:0-2665 GCA_031413955.1 Planctomycetota bacterium
GCTCGTGCCGGGCGAGTCGCTCGAGGAGCGCCTGAAGCGCGGGCCGCTGCCGGTGGCGGAGGCGCTCGACGTCTGCAAGCAGATCGCGGAGGGCCTCGAGGCCGCGCACGAAGCCGGCGTGATCCACCGCGACCTGAAGCCAGCGAACATCCGTCTCACGCCGGACGGCAAGGTCAAGGTGCTCGACTTCGGGCTCGCCAAGCCTGCGAACGAAGGAAACAAGGGCTCGAGCACCGACAGCGTGCTCTCGACCGAGGCCGGCCGCCTGCTGGGCACGCCGACCTACATGGCGCCCGAGCAAGCGCGCGGGAAGTCGATCGACAAGCGCGTGGACATCTGGGCCTTCGGCTGCGTGCTGTACGAGTGCCTCACCGCGAAGCGCGCCTTCGAGGGCGAGACGCTGACCGACGTGTTCGCGGCCGTGATCGAGCGCGAGCCCGAATTGGCGAAGCTGCCTTCCTCGACGCCGCCGCGCGTGCGCGAGCTCCTGCGGCGCTGCTTCGCGAAGGATCCGCGGCAGCGCCTGCGCGACGTCGGAGACGCGCGCTTCGAGCTCGAGCGCGGGAGCTCCGGCCACGATTCGAGCGCGGCCGAGCCGCGGACGCGCCCGCGCAAGACGCTGCTCTTCTTCGCGCTGAGCGCGTTCGTCGGGATCCTGCTGGCGAGCATCGGATGGGTGCTGGCACTCCGGTTCCGGGCACGCTCTTCGAGCGCGCCCGGAGCTGCCATGTTGCTGATCCCCTCGCGCACCTCGACCTATCTGTGGGCGTCGAACCCGGTGATCGCGCCCGACGGCAGCTCCGTCGCTTTCAAGGCGCGACAGCTCGGCGCGGACGCCGCCAACCTGTGGGTCCGGCCGATCGACTCGTTCGATGCGAAGCCGCTCGCGGAAACCACGGGAGCAAGCAGCCCGTTCTGGTCGTGGGACAGCCGCTCCATCGCGTTCCATGCGGAGGGCAAGCTCTGGGCCGTCAACGTGGAGCAGGGCGGCTCGCGCCGCTTGATCGCCGTCGAGCCGGACAACGCCGGGGGCTCGTGGGGCCCGGACGGCACGATCCTCCTCGCGCGGTCGATGGGAGGGTCCGGGGGAAGCGGCGGGATCTTCAGGGTCCCGGCGAGCGGGGGCAAGCCGGAGCCCGTGACGAGCGTCGATACCCAGGCGTTCGAACGGGCGCATGAGTTCCCGCTCTTCCTGCCGGACGGCCAGCGGTTCCTGTACCTCGTCATCGACCGCAAGCCCGACCAGGAGCTCAGCGTCGGGCATCTGTACGCCGGGCGCCTCGGATCTTCCGAGCGCACGTTCGTGGCCGATCTGACCTCGCTCGTGCGCTACGTCGAGCCCGGATGGCTCGTGTACGTCGAAGACGGCACGATCCTGGCCGCGCCCTTCGACGTCGACTCGCTGCGCATCACGGGCGAGGCCGTCGTCATCGCCGACGACGCCTCGTACTTCCGGCCCATCGGCTCGTCCTCGCTGAGCGTCGCGTCCGACGGCACCATCGCGTTCGTCACGCCTTCGGACGATCAGCAGCTCGTCTGGATGGACGCCACGGGGGCGCGCCTCGGGATTCTGGGCCCCCAGGGCGACTTCAGTTCGCCGCGAATCTCGCCGGACGGGACGCGCGTCGCCGTCGCGGTCAACGATCGCCGCACGGGGCTCGGCGATCTCTGGATCTACGGCGTGGATCGTCCGGCGTCCACGCGCTTGACGACCGATGCGTGCTGGGAAGGCAGACCCGTGTGGAGCGCGGACGGTTCGATCGTCTACTACTCCTCGGACAAGAACGACTACCCCGAGATCTTCTCGATCCGCGCCGACGGCTCGGGTGACCAACGCTTGGTCTACGGTCCGGGCAGCGGCGGCCGCGTGTGGTTCCCGCAGAGCGTGTCGCCGGACGGCAAGTCGTTGATGCTCATGGGCAGCGTGGAGAAGCTGGGAGTGGACGTGAGAGTGCTGCCGCTCGACGGCTCGACGGTCGCGGTCCCGTTCCGAAGCACGCCCGCGGACGAGGCTTCGGCCAGGCTCTCTCCGGACGGCCGCTGGGTGGCCTACGCATCCGACGAGTCGGGCAAGGCGGAGGTGTACCTCGCGCCGTACCCGGGCCCGGGGCCGAAGGTGCAGGTCTCCGACGGCGGCTTCACCCCGGTCTGGTCCCCGGCCTCGGACAAGCTCTACTACATCCAGCGCAGGACGGGCGCCAACTCGGGCACCGACCCGGCTCGAGTCCTGCTGGTCGAGCTCGACCAAGCCGGTTCCTTCGCTTCACCGCCGCCGCCGAAGGTGTTGCTCGAGAACGTCGACGACATCCTCGCGTTCGAGGTCGCGCCGGATGGCAAGCGCTTCCTCGTCCAGATCGCGCCGGTGGAGACGCCGCCGTTCTGCGTGATCCTGAATGGGCTTCCCGCTCACGGCCAAGCGTCGGCCAGAGCGAAGCGCTGAGCTGGATACCGCGGAGCGCGGATCCTCCGGCCTCGGGGGTCTCGGTTGGAGCGCGCGGAGCGATCATCTGGATCCGCGCGACAGCCGATCGCCTGATGCTGCGCCGGGACTTGCGGCTCTGGCCCG
Organism: Planctomycetota bacterium; assembly: GCA_031413955.1. Classification (GTDB taxonomy): domain Bacteria; phylum Planctomycetota; class UBA1135; order UBA1135; genus JABFRZ01. The sequence continues at coordinate 2,567 of JANOGB010000022.1, forward strand.
GCTGGAGAGCGGTCGTGAGCGCCAGCCGCTGAAAGCCATGGCGCCGCGCGGATCGTCCGGTCTTGCGTCATCGCGCGCGCGAGTGGAGCGGTCACGGAG
>JANOGB010000023.1:0-1852 GCA_031413955.1 Planctomycetota bacterium
AAGGACTACGAGCTCCGGCCCGCGAGGTCCAGGAACTGGGCCTCGTCCAGGACCGCCAGACCGAGCGCCTCGGCCTTCTTGCGCTTGCCGCCGGCGTCGGCCCCGACCACCACGAAGTCGGTGGCCTTGCTGACGCTGGAAGCCACCTGGGCGCCGAGGTTCTCGGCCAGACGCTTGGCCTCGGCGCGCGAGAGCTTCTCCAGCGTGCCCGTGAAGACCACGGTCTTGCCGGCCAGGGGCCCGTCGGCCCGCGCCGCGCGAGCGGGGTAGATGATCTCGACACCGCCCGCGTCGAGGCGGGCGAGCAGCTTGCGATTCGCGTCCGCGGCGAACCAGGCGGTGATCGAGCGCGCCATCTCCGGGCCAATGCCCTCGACGTGCAGCAGGCGTTCCTCGTCGGCGGCGGCGAGCTCCTCGCGGTTCGCGAAGTGCCTCGAGAGCAACCGCGCGGTGGCGGGCCCGACCTCGGGAATCGCCAGCCCCGCGAGGTAGCGCTCGAAGGGCACACGCCGGCGCTCGGCGAGCTCGCGCATCAGGTTCTCGACGCTCTTCTCGCCCCAGCGCTCGAGCTCGATGAGCTGCTCCGCTCGCAGGTGGAACACGTCGGCCGGCGTGTGAATGAGACCGTGCTCGACGAGCTGCTGGATCAGCTTCTCGCCCAGGCGCTCGATCTCGAAGGCGCCGCGCCCGCACAGGAGGCGCGTGCGCCCGACGAGCTGGGGCAGGCACACGAGTCCGTTCGGGCACAGCCAGTACTTGCCGGACGCGACGGTGGGCGTGGCGCAGGCCGGGCAGCGCTCGGGCACGGAGAAGCGCTCGCGCCAGCGCCACTGCACGCCCGCGCGGATCTTGCGCGCTTCGCCCTCCGCCTGCTCCTCGTAGAGCTCCTGCGGGACGCTCGCCTCCCAGTCCCCGGGCTCCTCGCCCTCGGCGGGCCTGGCCACGCCCATCACCTGCGGGATGACGTCGCCGGCGCGCTCGAGGAACACGCGGTCGCCGAGCGCCAGGCCGAGCTTGGCGACGTGATCCGCGTTGTGCAGCGTGGTGTGGCGCACGGTCACGCCGCCGACCTCGACCGGATCGACGTGCGCGCGCGGCGTCAGTCGGCCGAAAGTGCCGACCATGACCTCGATCGCGCGCAGCGTGCTCGTGGCCTCGACGGCCGCGAACTTGTGGGCGTATTGCCAGCGCGTGGAACGCGAGGTCGTGCCCAGACGCTCGCGCAGGACGAGATCGTCGAGCTTGGCCACGATGCCGTCCACGTCGAAGGGAATCGTGAAGCGCCGTGCCTCGAGCTCGTCGTGGTAGGCCAGGGCGTCGTCGAGGCCGCGCACCACGCGGCCGAGGTCCGAACACGGGATGCCCCAGGCGCGCAGCGCACGCACGCTCTCGGCGTGGGTGCGGAAGGTCGCGCCCGCGACCTGCACCACGGCCCAGGCCTGGAACTCGAGCGGATAGCGCGCCACCTCGGCCGGATCGTTGCGGCGCACGGCACCCGAAGTGGCGTTGCGCGGATTGGCCAGCACGGGCTCGCCGCGCTCGCTGCGGCGCTGGTTGAAGCGCTGAAAGGCCTCGCGTCGCATCAGGACCTCGCCGCGCACCTCGAGGCGCGCCGGCAGCGAGCGCTTCGGCCCCGCAAGCTGCATGCGCAGGTTGCGCACGGTCTTGAGATTGGAGGTCACGTCCTCCCCCACCTCGCCGTCGCCGCGCGACACGCCGCGCACGAAGCGTCCGCCCTCGTACAGGAGCGAGATGCTGACGCCGTCGAACTTGGGCTCCACCGCCCAGTCGAACGGCTCGCCCTCCGGCGTCTTCAGGAAGCGCCGGATCTTCTCCTCGAACTCACGCACCT
>JANOGB010000024.1:0-65995 GCA_031413955.1 Planctomycetota bacterium
GGCGCCATCGAAGGCGCGCTTGCCCGACAGACACTCGAACAGCACGCAGCCGAAGGCCCAGATGTCCGTGCGCTTGTCGACCGGCTTGCCGCGCGCCTGCTCGGGGCTCATGTAGGTCGGCGTGCCGAGCAGCCTGCCCTCTGCGGTCATCTGGAAGCTGTCGGGCTGGGCCGTCGACTTCCCCCGCTGCGAGGCCTCGGGAACCATCGGCTTGGCGATCCCGAAGTCGAGCACCTTGACCAGCCCCTCGGGCGTCACGCGCACGTTGGCCGGCTTGAGGTCGCGGTGCACGACGCCCGCCTCGTGCGCCGCCTCGAGGCCCGCGGCGATCTGGCGGCACACATCGAGCGCCTCGGCGACGGGCAGCGCGCCCCGCTGCAGGTGCTGAGCCAGGTCTTCCCCTGACACGAGCTCCATCGCGATGAAGCAGATGCCATCGACCTGGTCGATGCCGTGGATGCCCGCCACGTTCGGATGGTTCAGCGACGCCAGCGTCTTCGCCTCGCGCTCGAAGCGCCGCAGGCGGTCCTCGTCGTCCGCTAGCTCTTCGGGCAGCACCTTGATCGCGACCTCGCGCTCGAGGCGTGTGTCCTTCGCTCGGTAGACCTCGCCCATGCCCCCGGCCCCGAGTGGGCCGAGGATCTCGTAGAAGGAGAGGGACTGGCCGACGGCGAGGGGCATGAGCCACAGAGTCTATGGAGTCTGGCGCACGGATCGCGATCGCAGAGGAGTTTGGACCGGGAGCAAGTCTCCTCCGTTCACGACATCGGGATGACCCACTCGACCGGCGCATCCGCGGACGTTCCCGCGGGAACCAGGCCGGCGGATTTCTGGAGGTCGGACCAGCGCAGTCGCCCGTGGACGCCCCAGGGCATCACCCGGATGCGGCTCGTCGACGGCTCGACGCGCACCTCGACGAAGCTCTGGAAGTAGGGCGCCACGTTGTAGTCGAAGGCTGCGGAGAGCGACGACGGTGTCGACGGCCAGGCGTGCAGCTCCTTCATCCACCACCACAGCGGCACCTTCCAGAAGGGGTTGTTGGCCTCGTTCTTGGCCACCAGCGGCGCGGTGGCGGGATAGAAGGCCCAGGCGCGGGTCGGCATGGTCTCTGGCGCGGCGAACTGCACGGCCATCGTCAGGAAGGCGCCGCCGCCGCCATTGACGAAGTGGTGCACGGAGGAGCCGCTCTCCGGCTCCTCGCGGTAGTACTCGAAGTCGTGCGTGTCGCCGGCCATCACCACGCGCACGTCGTGCTCGCGGAGCAGCCGGTGCAGGGCCGCGAACTCGGCGTTCTCCGCCGCCCGGTATACGCCGCAGGCGTAGAGCGGGTGGCCGAGGATCGCCATCTTGAACTTGCCGCGGGCCGAGGCCAGCGCGGTCTCGAACCACGCGAGCTGCGCGCCGTCCAGCCGCTTGCGAACGCCCGAGTCCACCGCGAACAGCGCGAAGCGGTCCGTCTGGAACTGGAAGAACGGTCCCTGCTGGAAACCCGTCGGCACGCGGTATTCGCCGCGCAATCGCGTGGCCTCGGCCACCAGCGCTTCGATGTGCCGGTCGGTGGTGGTTGTGAGCTCGAAGTCCGCCGCCACACGAGCGCGCATCATCGTCCGCGCCGCGGCCGGCTCGAGGAAGGTCGCCGCGAAGCCCTCGAGGGCATCGTACCAGTCATGGTTGCCCGGGATCGCGTAGATCGGTTTCTGCACGCCCTTGAAGGGGAGCCAGAACTTCGCCTCGTAGTCCTTCATCTCGCCCGACGGATAGATCACATCCGAGGAGAGCACGACGAAGCGCACGTCGGGCTGCAGGGCGGCGATGAGGAGCTGGTCGCGCAGCACGTGCTGCGACGCATCGCCCTCGCCGGTGTCGCCGATGACGAGGAAGGAGAAGTCGGCGGCGTCCTCCACGCCCGGCGGGCGCACCGCGAAGGTCGGCTCCGGCCGGCCGGCGGCGGTCTCTTCCGCGCGCACGGCTTCGATCATGGCCTGACGCCAGGCATCGGTGCGCGCTTCCGCCCAGGCGTTCCAGATGCCGGATGCATAGTTCTCCGTGTCGAAATACCAGCTCATCCCCAGCACCGGCGTGACCGCGGCGATGACGGCGGCCACGGGCAGTCCGGTCTGCAGGCCCCGCTTCAGTGCGTTGCGCAGAGAGTAGCTCGCAAGCTTCAGGCGTATGGACCTGCGCAGATGGCGCGTGAGGAATGCGCGCACGAGATGCCGCAGCAACCGGCCCCACCGATCCGCACCGGCGCCCGCGAGGTACCAATCCCAGGCCCTGCGCTCGAACGGACGCAGGGCCGTGCGCAGGATGAGTTGCGCCGGGAGCACGATCCCGAGGCCCACGCCCAGCGCGAAGACGAGATCGCCCACCACCGCGAAACCGGGCGAGACGATCCCGAGCGTGGTGCGATCGAGCCCCATCCGGCCCAGATGGATGGCGAAGAGGGTGAACACGAAGGTCCAGATCCAGTAGTGGTCGATCGGCCCGCGCGCCCGCTCCTGGGCGTCGAGCTGCGTGGAGAGCTCCTGCAGCTCCGGACGTCCCTCGAGACCGAGCGAACGCAACGCGCCCTCGCTGGCGGCTCCGGCCTGATAGGTGGACGCGCGGTAGACCTCGGCCGCCGTCCCGAAGATGCGCAGAGCCACGGCGCTGGACACGATCCAAAGCGATCCGGCGTCCCGGAGCAACACGACCGCGAGCACCACCGCGAATTGGCCCAGGGCGGCCGCGACGTTCCAACCCGAGGGCTCGCGCGCGCGTCGGGCGCGCACCGCCGCCACCGCATATCGGACCCCGTCGACGGCAAACCACCCGGCCACGCCGAGCAAGAGCGCACCCTTCGCGAGCATGGGCGCATTCATGAGCAGCACGCCCAGCGCGAGCGTGACCGCCCCGCCGAACCAGGCCGCACGTCTCTCCGCTGGATTCGAGCGGCGCATACCATGGAACAGCTCGAGGCACGCGGTCAGGAAGAGGAGTCCGCCGAGACGCCACTCGGGGGCGAGCTCCGGCCAGAACGGGACGAACAGCGCCAGGACGCCGAGCACGCCAACGGTGCCGGCTGCGAGCCGTTGCTGGCGCTTCGCGTCGGGTAAATTCTGGGGCGAGTCGTTCATTTCAGAGCTTCGGTCACTTGGACGGTGATGGAGCCCTTCGCGGCCGGTACGCGAGGCGGAGCTGCTCGAGGGTGCGCGCCATGCCAGCGTAGTCGCCGCGCGCGCCGCAGCGTATGGAGAGGTGGTCGGGCGCGTTCGTCTGCACCACCACGCGCCCGGGTCGGGTGCCGCGGCCGGCGCGGCCGGAGACCTAGGCGATGAGTTGGAACGTGCTCTCGTCGGCGCGGAAATCGGGCAGGTTGAGGGCCTGGTCAGCGGAGAGGATGCCCACCAGGGTGACGCGCGGGAAGTCGAGGCCCTTGGCGATCATCTGCGTGCCCACCAGGACGTCGAGGTCATGGCGCTCGAAGGCGACGAGCGTGTTCTAGTAGTCCTCGCGCCGGCGCATCGAGTCCGAGTCCATGCGCGCGATGCGCGCGCCGGGCATGAGGCGCGCGAGTTCGGGTTCGACCTTCTCGCTGCCCTCGACCAGGGGCCGCAGGTCAGGGCGACGGCCACGTCGCGCGCGTGGTAGCGCGAGGCACGCTCTCCTGCTTGAAGGACGGCTCGTGCTCCTCGTCGACCACGATCACGACCAAGTCGCGCACGGGCGCGATGGTGGCCGAGCGCGCGCACACCACCACGTGCGCATCTCGCCTGCAGACCGCCTCGCCCAGAAGCGTCAAGCAGCTCTTCTACAGCCCGCCAATTCGCTCGATGATTACCTCGGCCAGATGGCGAAAGTCTCGATACGCCAGCTGGACTGCTCCCTGATGACCACCGATCGCGCCGTCCGCCGGCTTGAGAAAGAACATGGGCTTCTTCGCTTCTTGGGCCATCGGCATCAACGAACGGTAGTCCTTGAGCTGAGCCAAGCAATACTCGTCGGTCGCGATGTCGAGCCCCACTATCGCGGGTTGCCCAAAGGACTGGCGGTACCCTCCGGGCATCCGATCGATCCACCGTTGGAACGCCTTCCTCCCTGCGGCTCGAAGGCACAGAGGGGCGCGAGCGGCGGCCCCCCGCAGCGGGGTCAAGTTACGCAGGACTGTGTGGCTCACGGCTGCACCTCCTCGTGCTCCAAGAGCTCGCGAATCACATCATCGACACGGGGTCGACGTCGATGCGCACGTCGGTGCGTGACTCGCGCTGGGCCTCGGACACGAGCCAGGCCACGGCGGCGGCGAAGCGGGGATCGTGGAGCGGGGTGCGGAGCTGCACGTGATGGCGATGCTTGCCGCGCACGAGTGCCATCGGGGCGGCGCTCGGGCCCTCGATCCGAAAGCCGTCGCCCTCGAAGAGCTTGCGCAGCTCGGTGGCAAAGCGCGTGGCGGTGCCGAGGCCGCGCTCGGGGTCGCGGTCCTCGAAAACCAGCCGGCAGAGGCGCACGAAGGGTGGATAGCCGATCTCGCGGCGGGTCTGCTCGAGCGTGCGCGCCATGGCGGCGTAGTCGCCGCGCGCGCCGCAGCGGATGGCGACGTGCTCGGGCGCGACGGTCTGTACCACCACGCGGCCGGGCCGGGTTCCGCGGCCGGCGCGGCCGGAGACCTGGGCGATGAGCTGGAAGGTGCGCTCGTCGGCGCGAAAATCGGGCAGGTTGAGGGCCTGGTCGGCGGACAGGATCCCGACCAGCGTCACGCGCGGGAAGTCGAGCCCTTTGGCGATCATCTGCGTGCCGACCAGCACGTCGAGGTCGTGGCGCTCGAAGGCCGCCAGCGTGTTCTCGTAGTCCTCGCGCCGGCGCATCGAGTCCGAGTCCATGCGCGCGATGCGCGCGTCGGGCATCAGGCGCGTGAGCTCGACCTCGACTTTCTCGCTGCCCTCGCCCAGGGGGCGCAGGCCAGGGCGGCTGCAGGTCGGGCAAGCGACGGGCACGTCGCGCTCTTTGCAGCAGGTGTGGCACACCAGCCGCGCGATGCGGCGGTGATAGGTGAGCGCGGTCGAGCAGTGCCCGCAGGCGAGCGTGGTCTTGCAGCCGGGGCAGTACAGGACCGGCACGAAGCCGCGCCGGTTGAGGAACAAGATCGCCTGCTCGCCCGCGGCCAGCGTCTCGCCCAGGAAGTGCAGCAGGAGCCGCGAAAAGAGCTGCGTGCCGCGCAGGCGCTCGCCGGCGAGGCGCATGTCGACCACTTGCACGGTGGGTGGCGAGCCGCCGCCCACGCGTTCGGGCAGGCTCACGAGCTCGTAGGCGCCTTCCCGCGCGGCGTGCCAGGACTCGAGCGCAGGCGTGGCCGAGCCGAGCAGGCACACGGCACCCGCGCGGCGCGCGCGCTCGACGGCCACGTCGCGCGCGTGGTAGCGCGGCACGCTCTCCTGCTTGAAGGACGGCTCGTGCTCTTCGTCGACCACGATCACGCCGAGGTCGCGCACGGGCGCGAAGATGGCCGAGCGCGCGCCCACCACCACGCGCACCTGGCTCCGCTGCAGGCGCCGCCACTCCGACAGACGCTGCGCGTCGCTCATGCGGCTGTGCAGCACGCACACCTCGCCGAAGCGCGAGCGGAACCAGCCGACGGTCTGGGGCGTGAGCGCGATCTCGGGCACGAGCACGATCGCACCGCGCCCGGCCGCCAGCGCGTGCTCGATCGCGCGCAGGTAGACCTCGGTCTTGCCGCTGCCGGTGATGCCGTGCACCAGGAAAGTCGCGTGTGTGCGCGTCTCCAGGCGCGCGACGATGCGCTCGAGGGCTTTTCCCTGGGCGGCGGAGAGCGTCGCCGGCCGCTTGCGCGGACTGGAGGCACTCGCGAGCGGATCGAGCTCTTCCTCGACGTACTCGATCTCGACCCAGCCGCGCTTGCGCAGCGATTTGGCCGGCGACTCGGAGAGGCGCAGCGAGCGCAGAATCTCGCGTAAGAGCGCCCACTCGCCGAGCTCGAGCAGCGTGCGCAGCAGGCGGTGCTGCTCGGGATAGCGCGCGCGCAGGGTCTCGAGCTCGGCCGTGCCGATGCCCGGCTTCACACGCGCGCGCGGAACCTTGCGGCGCGCGCTCTCGCGCTTGAGCGGCGCCGGCAGCACGGCAGCCAGGGCCTCGCCCCAGGAGCAGGCGTAGCGCTCCGCGATCCAGCGCGTGAGCCCGAGCAGTTCGCTGCCGACCACCGGCTCGTCGTCGAGCACCGCGAACACGTCCTTCAGGCGCGCGGCGGGGACCTCGGTCTCGCGCTCGAGCTCGACGATGACCCCGATCGAGCGCCGCGGGCCGAAGGGCACGGCCACGCGCGACCCCACCGCCGCACGCGCGACCAGGCTCGCGCTCACGGCATAGGTGAACTCGCGCGGCACGGGCCGGTTGAGCGCCACGCGCGCGAAGCAAGTGGCGCGTGGGGCGGGAATGAGCTCGGCTGGCTCGCTGGACTCGTCCGGAGACAGATCGAACAAGGTCGGCGTGGCGCTCTTGCGGGCGGCCATGACACTCCCCTCAGGGGCAAGCGCAGGGCGCTCGGGAGCAACGCGGGCAGCCGGCCTCGTACTTCTTGCGCGCGGCGACCTCCAGGTCCACGCCCGCGATCGAGGCCAGGGTCGCGAGCCAGGCGAGCACGTCGGCGAACTCGCCGTCCAGCTCGGTTTTCTGACCACGCCGCAGCGCGCGCGTCAGCTCGCCGACCTCCTCGCAGAACCACATGTGGGTCCCGGCCAGACCGCGGGCCGAGTCGCGCGCGAAGTAGATCTCCTCGATGCGGCGCTGGAAGTCGTGGATGCGCATGGGGGATCCCACACCCGGGAGCGCCTGGCTCCACCCTGGCTCTTTCTTTTCCTCCGACGGAATAAATAGCCGGGCTGTAGCCCGGCGCTCCCGGTTGACGCGAAAGGGTGACCACGGAGATGTCCTCCTGGAACCCGCCCTCGCCCGCGTACTGCTCCAGGTCCCGGCGCAGGGCGCGCAGGAACTGCGTCGTGTCGAGCGCGTTGTGCTTGCGCACGCGGACGTAGAAGGCCTTCTCGCCCAGCTCCTCGCCCGCGTCGTTCTTGATGCGCACGGGCGCGCTGTTCGCGAGCACCAGACGGTCGCCGGGGTCGAGCGGCACCTCGACCACCTGCAGGCGGCGATCGAACACGGCGCCCTTGTCGAAGCCGAAGGCGATGCCCTCGGGCTGGACCACGCGCAACTGCCCGTCGGAAGCGCACACGCGCAGGAGCGGGATCTTGTGCCCGGCGCAGGCCACCGTCGCGCGACCCACGGCCGGATCGAGCAGGGCGTAGAGCGCGCTCACGAACATGCCGCGGCGCACGTCCGCCGCCAGCCAGCCGTTGATGCGGCGGAAGGCGTCGGCCACCTCGCCGGGGCGTTCCAGCTCGCTCTTCAGGTAGGCGCGCGCGGTAGCGCCGACCAGCGCCGCCGGCACGCCGCGTCCGCTGACCTCGCCCACCAGCAAGCCCCACTGGCCGTCGGCGCGCTGGACGAACTCGTGGAAATCGCCGCCGAAGCGCGGCGAGGCCAAAAAAGCAGCGCCCAGGTCGTAGCCCTCGATCAAGGGCGTGCCCTCGGGCAAGAGCGCGTTGCGCACGCTGGAGGCGAGGTCGAGCTCGCGCTGGCGCACGGAGAGCTCGAACTCCGTCTCCTTGCCTTCGGCGAGATCGCTGGTCATGCGGTCGATGGCGCGCGCGAGCAGGCGCAGCTCGGCCGGACCGCTGGCCTTCGTGCGGTGGCGCAGGTTGCCCATGGCGATCTGGCGCACGTCGTAGATCAGACTCTCGACCGGCTTCGAGACGCTGTCGGCCACCAGGATCGAGACCGTCGCGCCGATGACGAGCACGACCACGAACGTGCCCACGATCAGCCACAGCATCTGCACCTCGGCGAGCTCGGCCTGGGGCACGTAGAGCTCGAACCTGTCCGGCGAATCCGTGCCGACTCCGAGCTCGTGGCGGTACAGGCGCCCGCGTCCGCTCTCGTCATAGCGGTACGGGTAGACGAGCACGCCGGTCTCATCGTGCAACCAGCCTTGCTCGAGTTCCTTCGGCGGTCCTCCCTCCGCGAAGCGCAACGCGTGCGTGAAGCCCACCGCCCGGCAGAGCAGGTCCTCCTGCGAGCTCTTCACGATGGCGGCGGACTTGGAATAGAGCATGGCTGCGGTGATGGCCGTGACGACGGCCAGGGGCAGGGTCGTGGCCAGCACGAAGCGGGCCTTCAGCCCCATGACCTTGATGCGTAGATCGCCCTCCCGCCCGCCCGGTTTCACGCCAGCACCCATTTCTCCGGCTCGAGCACGAAGAGTCTCAGCACCACCATCACAGCGAGGCCATAGAGCCCGGAGACGACGTCGTCGAGCAGGATCCCGTCCCCGCCGCCGAGGCGTTCCATCGCGCGCGCGGGCGGCGGCTTGACCACGTCCAGGAAGCGGAACAGGAAGAACGCGACGGTGAGCGCGAGCGGGCTCGGGCCCTTCGTCCACATGCAGGTGATCAGGTATCCGATCACCTCGTCGACCACGAAGAAGCCCGGGTCCTTGCCTCTGGCGTAGCGCTCGGACCACGCGCCCAGCGAGCGGCCCGCGGCGTACAGCACGAGGCACGCGAGGAGGCTCCAGTAGAGGAAGTGCTCGGTGCGGGCGAGCAACCAGGCGAGGGCCACGCCGCCGAGCGTGCCGGCCGTGCCGGGCGCGAAGGGCGAGAGCCCCAGGAAGCCGAACGAGACGAAGCCGAGCTTCAGGGTGTCCATTCCCGTCCGCTTCATGCCGGCTTGCCTTCGAGCAGCAGGCGCCGCGTCTTGAGCACGTACGAGGTGCCCGAGCCGACCGTGGTCACCAGCGTCGCGTACACGAACACCTGAGCCGTCATCTCCAGGAACGCGCGCAGCGGACCGGGCCAGCCGAAGGCGTGGATGCCGAGCACCACGCCGATGGCGATGCACTGCACGATCATCTTGACCTTGCCGAACCAGTCGGCCGGGAAGGCCAGGCCCTGGCTCTCGACGTAGCCGCGGATGCCGGTCACCAGGAACTCGCGCGCCACGACCGCCACCACGATCCAGGCCGGGAACCAGTGCTGCGACCAGTCGAGCACGGCCAGGTACACCATCGCGCCGATCACCAGCACCTTGTCGACGAAGGGATCCGCGATGCGCCCGAAGCTCGTGATCTGGTTGCCGCGCCGCGCCAGGTATCCATCCAGATAGTCGGTGGCCGCGATCACGATGAACAGCCAGAAGGCGAGGCCGGCGTAGAGCGTGCTCGCGTCGAGCTCGTCCCCCACCAGCTCCAAGATCACGAACAGGACCAGCGAGCCCAGGAAGCGCAGCAGCGTGATGCGGTTCGGCCAGTGAGCGAAGACGCCCTCGCTCATGGGCGCCGTCCCCTGGCCACGCCCACCTGGACCGGGCGGCAGACGAGATTCGCCTGCGCGTCCAGGCCCGCGACCAGGGCGTCGATGCGCTCGCCGACGGCGGCCGTGCAGTCTTGCACCTCGGCCACCAGGTCGACCTCGGGTGCGTCCATCGCGGCGCGGGCGATGGCGCGAGTCCCGTGGACTTCGTCCACCAGCACCTCGAGCGTGCTCCCGACCAGCGCCTCCTGACTGGCGCGCAGGATCGCGTCGCGGGCCTCGAACAGGGCCACGAGGCGCTGCTCGATGACCGCTTCGGGCACGCGCCCGGCGAGGGTCTCGCCGTGCGTGCCCTCCTCCGGCGAATACGGGAAGGCTCCCAGCCGTCCGAGGCGATAGGTGCGCACGAAGTCGAGCAGCTCGGCCACGTCCTCGTCCGTCTCGCCCGGATAGCCGACGAGCAGCGTCGTGCGCAGCGTGATCCCCGGCACCTCGGCCAGCAGCCGGTCGAGGATCGCGCGCACGGCCTCGCCGCTGCCGGCGCGGCGCATCGCGCGCAGCACGTTGGTCGCGGCGTGCTGCACCGGGACGTCGATGTACTTCAGCACGCGCGGGTGCTCACGGAGGAGCGGGACGAGGCCCCAGGGAAAGCGGTGCGGGTAGGCGTACATGAGGCGCACCCGGTGCGGACCCTCGAGCTCCGCCAGGCCTTCGACCAGGGCCGGCAGCTCGAGCCCGAACTCACGCCCCCAGGCGGTCGAGTCCTCGGCCACGAGCACGAGCTCCTTCACGCCGGCGTCGATCAGCTCGCGCGCCTCGTCCAGCACGGCCTCGGGCCGCTTCGAGCGGTGCGGGCCGCGGATGGCGGGGATGGCGCAGAAGGCGCAGGTGTGATCGCAGCCGTGCGAGATGCGCAGGTAGGCGTACGAACGCGGCGTCGAGAGCAGGCGCGCGCCCTCGCGCTCCGGCTCGCGCAGACCGCCCGCGGCCAGGTAGCGCGGTCCGACGCGCTTCGTGCCGAGCTCCCGCACGGCTCCGGCCAGGGCGCGGTAGTCGGAGATCTCGGCGAACAGGTCGACCTCCGGGAAGCGGCTCACCAGCGCGTGGCGGTAGCGCTGCACCAGGCAGCCGGCCACGACCACCGCGCGCAGCTCGCCGCGCCGCTTGCGCGCGATCAGGTCGCGGATCACGCCCTCGGACTCCGCCCGCGCCGGGCCGATGAACGAGCAGGTGTTGACGATGCCGACCTCGGCGTCCTCCAGGGCGCCGGAGACGATGCAGCCCTGCTCGGCCATGCGCGCGAGCATGACCTCGGAATCGATCAGATTGCGCGCGCACCCCAGGTGCACCAGCGAGACGGTGGTCGGTTCGCTCACGACGGGGGTTTACGCGCGACCCACGCGGCCGCCCCTGATGGTCAAGAAACCTGCGGAGCGTGGGGCAGCCACTGTTCGCGGGTGAGGAGTATATCCCGCGTGCGTCCGCCCATGTACGGGCCGATCAGGCCGGCCTGCTGCAGCTCGTCCAGCACGCGGCAGGCCTGGTCGAAGTCGACGCCGAAGCGCCGCTCCAGCATCGAGACGGCCACGCGCTTCTGCTCGAGGATGGCGCAGCCCGCCTCGTACACGAGCTTGCTCCAGCGTTCGCCCTCTTCGTCACGAGCCTCGCTCCGCCCGGCCCGGGGCGCGGCGACCGGCTGCAGCAGGAACTCCTGTTGCCCCGCGGGCGCCGCAGGGAATGCGGGAGCTTCCGGCTCGTCCGCGAGCGCTGCCTCCGACTCGTCGGCCGGCGCGATCGCGACGGCGAAGGGATCCTCCTCGCCAGGCTCCGGCTCGTGCACGGGCTTCGTGGACTCGGGGAGTCCGAAGTCGAAGGTGGAAGTGAGCTCGACCCGGGCGGGCTGGACGGGCGCAGCTTCCTCCTCGAGCTCTTCCTCCTCGTCGAAGAGCCCGATCTGCTCCCAGGAGGCGTGCGGAGCCGCCGCTTCGGCCGCCTGCGCTCCTGCTTCTTCCTCTTCTTCGCCCGCAAGCTCCAGGGCCTCGGGTGCGCCTTCTTCCTCGGTCTCGAACTCTCCGCTCAGCGTCGCGGAGAGTCGTTGCTCGTCGCCCTCTTGGCCGGCGAGCTCCTCTGCGGGCAGCTCTTCCCAGGAAGGCACGGGGGGGGCCAGCACGGAGACCGGGGGCTCATTCGCGCTGGAGGAATGCTGCGCAGCGCCGCAGGAAAGGACCGGGGGCGCTTCCACCGCCTCGCGTCCAGGGCCGCCCGCCACCTCGAGGTGGGGCGCGCGCGGCGCGCTCACGGGCGCAGCCCGGGGGGGAGCGAACGGACGGATCGTCTCAGCGCGCACCGGCACGGCCTCACGGCGCGGCACGGCTTCGTGGCGCGACAGGGGGCGCGTCGGCTGCGTGCGCGGCTCGCTCACAAGCAGCGCGGCCTCGGCCGGCGAGACACCGGCGGCGGCATCGTGGCGCGCGGCGAGCCCGACGCGCTGCACCAGCTCGGCGGAGGAGCTGCGCGGCGCGCGTTCGACGGCCAGGATCGTCCAGCCGAGCCAGGCGAGCGCCAGACCGAGCACCAGGGCCAGCACGCGCCCGAAGATGCCCGGCACGAGCCCCGGCAGCCAGGCGCCGAACTCGCTCTGGCTTCCGAACGCGCCGAAGAGGAACGCCACCCCGAGCGAGCCGAAGAGCAGCGCGAGCAGCGGGCGCAGGGCGTTCTGCTCGGTCGAGCGCAGGAAGAGCAGCGTCCCGAGCGCAGCCAGTCCGGCCGAGAACAAGAGGCCGGCCGCGGATCCGAGCAGCGTGACGAGCTCGACCACGGGCCACGTCAAGGTGCTGATCAGCCCGGGCCTGGGCTCCTGCCCGCGCATGGACAGCACGATCGAAACGGCGAAGAAGCCCCCCACCAGGCAGAAGAGGAAGCCGAGGGCGTCTTGTGCATGGCCCTTGCCAGCGAAGCCCTTGCCGTTCCGGGTGCGTTCACTCATGGGTGATTTCCTCGGGTGTGGAGCGCGCTCGTGCGTGCGGGGCGTCGGCCCGCATGCGTTCCCAGTCTTCGAGCGACAGGAGGACCTCGCGCGCCTTGCTGCCCTTGAACTCGCCCACCAGGCCCTCGCTGCACATCAGGTCGAGCAGGCGCGAGGCGCGCGTGTAACCGATGCCGAGCGCGCGCTGCAGCAGGCTGGCGGAGCCGCGCTTCGACTTCAGGATGATGCGCACGGCCTCGTCGAACAGCTCGTCCTGCTCGCCGCCCCCGCCGGCGTCGCTGGCGGAGCGCTGGCCGGTCGCGGACTGGATCAGCTCCTGGCTGAAGGTCGGCACCGAGTGCTGGCGGATGAAGTCGACCACGCCCTGGATCTCGTGGTCCTCGACCAGCGCGCCCTGCACGCGGTTGATCTGCGAGCTCTGCGGCGGCGTGTACAGCATGTCGCCCTGCCCGAGGAGCTTCTCCGCGCCCATCTGGTCCAGGATCACGCGACTGTCGACCTTGCTCGCCACCTGGAAGGCGATGCGGCACGGCAGGTTGCCCTTGAGCACGCCGGTGATCACGTCCGTTGAGGGGCGCTGCGTGGCGACGATCACGTGGATGCCCACGGCGCGCGACTTCTGCGCCAGGCGGGTGATCGAGAGCTCGGCCTCTTTCTTGGAGGCCATCATGAGGTCGGCCATCTCGTCGATGACCATGACGATGTACGGGACGTGGCGCGGGGTGCGCTCTGCGTCGAACTGGTCTCCGAGCCGCTGCTTCAGGCCTTCCTCGCCGAGCGCGTTGTAGCCCTTGATGTTGCGCACGCCGGCGCGCTGGAACAGCTCGTAGCGGCCTTCCATCTTTTCGACCGCCCACAGGAGCACGTTCGTCGCCTGGCGCATGTCGCTGACCACCGGCAGCATCATGTGCGGAACGGTCGCGAACATCTGCAGCTCGACCATCTTCGGGTCCACCAGGATCAGCTGCACGTCGTGCGGCGAGCGCGTCAGGAGCAAGCTCACCAGGATCCCGTTGATGCACACCGACTTGCCCGAACCGGTCGTGCCGGCGATCAGGAGGTGCGGCATGCGCGAGAGGTCCTCGACGATCGCGTTGCCTTCGGCGTCCATGCCGAGGAACAGCGGCAGGGCCATGAACTTCTTGTCGTAGGCCTTCTGCGTGACGAGCTCGGAGAGGCGCACGACGCGGCGCTTCTCGTTCGGGACCTCGATGCCGATCGTCGACTTGCCCGGGATCGGGGCGATGATGCGCACCGATTTCGCGCGCAGAGCCGCCGCGATCTCCTGGCTGAGCTGCGTGACCTTGTTCAGGCGCGTGCCCTGGGCCACCTCGAGCTCGTACAGGGTCACTGCGGGGCCGACCTTCGCGCCGACGACGGTGGCGTCGACGCGGAACGACCTGAGAGCGTTTTCCAGCCGTCTCGCCTGCGCCTCGACCGCGCGCTCGTCATCCAGGCTCGAAGGGCGAGCCGGCTCGAGTAACTCGAGCGGCGGCAGCTTCCAGTCGCCGGGCGGCGGCGTGGGCGGCTCCAGCGCGGCCGAGAGCGCCGCAGGAGCCCGCGCGGGCACGCGCTTCACGGGCTCGACGTCGGCATCCGCGCCGGGCTCACCGCCGGACTCCGCCGCCTGGTTCCAATCGTCCAGGTCGGCGTCGTAGTCCTCGCTGGGCTCGGCGGCGTCGTCGTCGTCGTCGTCCTTCTTCTCGTCGTCGTCCTTGTCGGCGACTTCTTCTTCGTCGTCGTCGACCCAGTCGACGTCATCGCCGTCGAATTCCTCCTCGTCTTCTTCGGCGACGAGATCTCCGGGCCCGGACGGCACGGCGATCTCTCCGGGCGGGGATTCCGTGCCAACCCTCTTCTTGCGGGTGGCCGGAGCGGGCGGAACGAGCACGGCATGAGCCAGTTGTGGCTCGAGGTCCGCGCCGCGGAGGAAGCTCCACAAACCGACGAGGAGCCGCCTGAGCCAACCGAGGATCGCCGCGGGAGCGCTTTCGCCTCCCTTGCCTTGGCGCTCGGCGATCCAGTCCCGAAACGCTAGTCCAGCAGGGTAGAAGGCCATTTCGGTCGCAAGCATGAAGGAGATGAGGGTCGAGAGAACCAACAGGATCCAAAGCCCGGGGTACCCGAGCTTTTCGACGAGTATGGGCGGGACGTATTGTCCGCCAACGCCCGGCCCGACGAGCTCGAGAGCGAGAAACCCGCCGGGCCCGTAGGGTAGGTCATGGCCGCGGTCACCCGCGGCGAGCTGGAAGAGAAACGCAGACGAGATCAGGAAGCAAGCGCTTCCAAGAACTCTCACGAGCGGCATCGAGATACCCTTGCGCGCGACCAGCACCGAGCCCCAGGTCGCGGCGAGCAGCACCAGCGAATAGGCGCTCCAGCCGAAGCCCGCGAAGGCCCAGGCGGCGACGTAGGCGCCGGCCTGCCCGCCCCAGTTCCCGCCCTCGGCTCCCGCGCGGGGGCGCTCGAAGCTCGTCAAGGACAGGAGGAGCCACAGGGAAAGCCCGATCGAGAGGAGGCCGAGCATCTCACGGATGCGCTGCGAGGTCTCGCTCGCCGCACCCTCGGCCCCGTCGCCGAGGGCCAGGCGCTCGAACAACCCCGCTCCGCGCGAACGACCGCGCTGCGCTTTCTTCTCCTTGCTGCCGGCCATCGAGGTACGAGCGGCGCCAGCTTTCTGCCGTGGAGTGGCGACCGCGGAGGCGAAACATAGCGTCTCGCCCACCGGAATCGGCCAGTTTCTTCGGTCCCCTATCTGGCGCTCGCCTGGACGAGCTTCGGCAGCCGCACGAGGACCTCGGCCACCGCTCTCTTCGTCCGCCGTTCGAGGCGCCGCTCGGAGCCGTCACAACCCAGGATCGTCACGCTCGTCCGCGCTCCTCCCAGGGCGCTCTGGTCGTTGAGGACGATGTAATCGGCGCCCTTCCGGCGCAGTTTGGCGCGCGCGCGCGCCTCGCCCGCGCCGGTTTCCAGAGCGAAGCCGACCACGAGCCGGCGTCCCTTGCGGCGCGCGAGGCTTGCCAGGATGTCCGGGTTGCGCACCAGCTCTATTTTTGCAACATCCTCGGATTCGCTGTCCTTGCGCCACTTTCCTGAGCGCTTTCGGAGCGGCCGCCAATCGGCCACCGCGGCGCACATGAACAGCACGTCCGCGCTCCGGAAGGCCCGGCGGGTCGCGGCCAGCATGTCGCGCGCGCTCACGACGTCGGTGCGCCCCACCCCGGGCGGCGTCGGCAGGTGCACCGGGCCCGCCACGAGGGTCACCCGATGGCCCGCGCGCGCCGCAGCGGCCGCGATCTCGAAGCCCATGCGCCCGCTGGACTCGTTGGTCAGGTAGCGCACGGGGTCGACGTGCTCGCGGGTAGGACCCGCCGTCACGAGAACCCGCTTGGGAGGCATCCCTACCCCATCCGCTGCCTGAGCCGCGCGACGATCGTTGCAGGCTCGGCGAGCCGTCCACGGCCCTCGTCCCCGCACGCGAGCCGCCCGGCGTCCGGCTCGATCAACTCCCAGCCGTCCCGCCCGAGCTGGGTCAGGTGCCGCGCGATCGGGGCCGCGGCCAGCATGTGCGGGTTCATGGCCGGGCACAGGAGGCGCGGCACGTTCGGGGGGAGCGCCAGGGCCACGGTCGTGACGAGATCGTCCGCCAGGCCGAGGGCCAGGCGCGCGAGCAGGTCGGCCGTGGCTGGCGCCACCAGGAACACCTGCGCCCAGCGCGCGAGCTCGATGTGATCCATCCCCGCGCGGCGCGCGTCGCCGAACTCGGTGACGAAGGCAGCCTGGCCGGTGAGGGCCTCGAAGAGCTGGGGCCGCACGAGCTCGGCCGCGCGCGGCGTCAGGAGGCAGCGCACCTCGTGGCCGTCCTGGGCGAGCGTGCTCGCCAGATCGCAAGCCTTGTGCAGGGCCGCGGAAGCGCCGGCAGCCAGGAGGATGCGGCTCATGCGTTGCGCCTCTGTTGCAACTGTTCTCCTTCTCTCTGTGAGGCTCTGTGCCCTCCGTGTCTCTGTGGTCGGTTCGATCCAACCACAGAGGCGCAGAGGGCACAGAGGTCCACAGAGATCAGCGCGCGCTCCCGCGCGGTTCCAGGCTCAGGCCCGCCAGGCGCCGCACCTCGGTCACGGCCCGTTCCAGATCGACGTTCACGACCACGTGATCGTAGCGCTCGCGCGCGCGCATCTCCTCGCGCGCCTTCGCCATCCGTCGCTCGATCACGTCGGGCGAGTCCGTGCCGCGCTGTTCGAGGCGCGTGCGCAGGCTCGCCAGATCCGGGGGCGCGATGAAGATGTACACGCCCGGCAGCCCCAGGGCCTTGAGCTGCGCGCCGCCCTGCACGTCGATCTCGAGCAAGAAGACTTTCCCCGCCGCGAGCGCGCGCTCCATGGGGCCGCGCGGCGTGCCGTACAGGTTGCCGTGCACCTCGGCCCACTCGATGAAGGCCCCGCGCTCGATCTCGGCTCGGAAGCGCGCCTTGTCCAGGAAGTCGTAGTCGCGGCCCTCGACCTCGCCCGTGCGCGGCGCGCGGGTGGTGGCGCTGACCGAGAACTCCACGCGCGGATCCGCCAGCAAGCGCTGGCAGATCGTGCTCTTGCCCGAACCCGAAGGGCCGGAAACTACCAGCATCGTGCCCTGGTTCACGGCGCCGCCTACTCGACGTTCTGCACCTGCTCGCGCAGGCGCTCGACGTGGGTCTTGGCCTCCACAACCCAGTGGGCGACCGTGGCGTCCGAGCACTTGGCGCCGAGCGTGTTCACCTCGCGGAAGATCTCCTGCACCAGGAAATCGAGCTGGCGTCCGATGCGCCCGCCCTTGGCTACGAAGGTCTCGAGCTGACCCAGGTGGCTCGCCAGGCGGGTGAGCTCCTCGGACACGTCCAGCTTGTCGGCCTGCAGCGCGATCTCGCGCGCGAGGTCCGCACTGGTCACGGGCACCTTCCCGCCGAGCAGCGCCTGGACGCGCTTCTCCAGCGCGGCGCGCTGACCGCGCACGACGCTCGGCAGGCGCTTCTGGATGCGCGCCGCGAGCTTCTCGAGCGCCTGCGCGTTCTTGCGCAAGTCGGCTGCCAGCGCCGCGCCCTCGGTGGCGCGCATCGCCAGCATGCCCGCCAGCGCCTGGTCCACGAGCTCCAGCACGGCCGCGCGCACCTGGCTGCCGTCTTCCACGGCGGCGGATTCGCACAACACGCCCGGCAGGTTCACGAGCGTGTCCAGCGAGAGCGCGGCGGGGAGCCCGAGCTCGCCCGCCAGGGCCGTGAGTTCGCGCGCGTAGCGCCGTGCGAGCTCGCGATCGACGTGTGCCGGGCTCGCGCCCTCGGAACGATCCAGCGCCAGGTTGACGCTCACCGTGCCGCGCTCGCACTGCGCGCGCACACGCTCCTCGACCTCCGGTTCGAGCGCCGCCAGGGTCTCGGGCAAGCGCGTCTTCACGGCCAGGTGCCGGTGGTTGACGCTGCGCACCTCGACCCGCAGCGACGCGCCCTGCGCCTCGCTCGAGGCGGATCCGAAGCCCGTCATCGAGCGCAGCATGGCGCGGGATCCGCGGGACCTACTTCGTGGGATCGGCCGGCGTGACGAGCGCGTCCAGGACCGAGCCACCGGGCTCGGTGCGGTCGAGCACGTGCAGGGTCACGGCCGAGGCCAGGAAGAAGAAGGCTACCCACATCGTGAACTTGTGGATGCCCTGGGCGGCGACGCCGAAGGTCTGCTGGCCGTGCTCGCCGAGGGCCTGGCCGAAGCCGCCACCGCGCCCTTCCTGCAGCAGGATGACGACGATCAGCACGATCGCGAGAACCACGAAGACGATGTAGAGGAATACGGAAAGCATGGAGCGCTCGAGTGACTTAGCAGGCCGTTGAAAAAGTCCCGTCGCGAGGCAAAGCACGCTTGGACGGGGCTAGGAACGCGACAGAGAGACAGCGGAAGCGGCCCTTCTGGCCGCTGAGCATGGCCTGGCTTGATACGAAACGACGAGCGTGACGACGCCACGTCGAAGCGTGCGAAGCCGTAGTAGGGACCTTTTCCAACGGACTGCTAGCGCGGAGCCGCGTCGATGATCGGGAGGAAGGTCTCGCTCTTCAAGGATGCACCGCCGACCAGGGCCCCCGTCGACGTCCGGGGCCACGAGGATCGAGGCGGCGTTGTTCGCCGTGACGCTGCCGCCGTACTGGATGCACAGGCTCTCGGCCGCGCCCTCGTCGTACAGGCCCGAGAGCACGCCGCGCAGGTACTGGTGGACCTGGCTCGCCTGCTCGGGCGTGGCGTTCTGGCCCGTGCCGATGGCCCAGACGGGTTCGTAGGCCAGCGTGATGCGCGCGAGCTCGGCCCGGGTCACACCCGCCAGGGCGCGCGTGAGCTGGCGCGCGACGACCGTTTCGGTGCGCTTCTCGCGCCGTTCCTCGAGCGTCTCACCGACGCACAGGATCGCCTCCAGATCGGCCTCGAGCAGGCGCCGGAGCTTCTGGTTGGCGAGCTCGTCGCTCTCACTGTAAACGTGCCGCCGCTCGGAGTGCCCCACCAGCGCGAAGCGCGCGCCAACGTCCTTCAGCATGCCGGCCGAGACCTCGCCCGTGAAGGCGCCGGAAACGCGCTCGCACACGTCCTGCGCGCCCACCAGAATTGCGCTCCCCGCCAGGGCCTGGACCACCTCGGAGAGGTACACGAAGGGCGGGACCACGGCCACGCGCAGGCCTTGCCCGCGTTGCGCGGCACCGCGTTGCTCGCGCAGGGTGGCGCACAGCGCGAGCGCCGCCTTGCGGTCGAGATTCATCTTCCAGTTGCCGGCGACGAAGCCCTTCCTCATGCCTTGCCTCGCTGGCGCACGCCCGCGCCCTTGGCAGCCGGCTCGGGCGCCTCCTTGCCGACCACCAGCCGGCGGCCGTCCAGGCGCACGAGCGCCGCCGCGGCGCGCGCAATCTCGGCGAAATCGGCCGGCGAGACGGCCTGCGCGCCGTCCGAGCGCGCCTCGTTCGGCTGCGTGTGCACCTCCACCATCAGGCCATCCGCGCCCGCCGCCAGGCCCGCCTTGGAGAGCGGCAGGACCAGATCGGCGCGACCCGCCGCGTGCGAGGGATCGACGATCACGGGCAGGTGCGTGACGCGCTTCAGGTACGCGATGGTGCCCACGTCGAGCACGTGGCGCGTCACCTGGTCGAAGCCGCGCACGCCGCGCTCGCACAGGATCACGTGCTCGTTGCCGCGCGCCAGGACGTGCTCGGCCGCCAGCAGGAACTCGCGCACCGTGGCCGCCGCGCCGCGCTTGAGGAGCACGACCTTGCCCGTGCGCGCGACCTCGGCCAGCAGCCCGTAGTTGGCCATGCTGCGCGCGCCGATCTGCAGCACGTCGGCCACCGCGGCCACGGCCTCCACGTCGCGCGGATCGAGCACCTCGGTCACGATCGGCAGTCCGACCGCAGCGCCGACGCGCGCCAGGCGCTCCAGCCCCTCGCGCCCGGCGCCCTGGAACGAATAGGGCGAGGTGCGCGGCTTGAAGGCCCCGCCGCGCAGGCACGTGGCGCCCACCGCGCGTACCGCGCGCGCGATCTCGAGCAGTCGTTCCTCGTCCTCGACCGCGCAGGGCCCGGCGATCAGGGACACGTAGGGACCGCCGAAAGCCGCCTCGCCCACGCGCTGGATCGTGTCCTCGCGCCCGGGGGTGCGCTCCCCGAGCTCGGGCGCGTCGGCGGCGTCCAGCACGCCGGCCACGAAGGAAAGGTCCTCGAAGGCCACCCGGTCGCTCGGTTGGGGCCGTCCGGCCTTGCGTTCGAGCTCGACCACGAGCTTGCCGCGGTCGAGGAAGTGGAGCTCGTACCCCCGCTCGCGGGCCACCCGCTGGAGCACGTCCAGGTCGGAGGCGGTGAGGGAGGAACGCAGGCGCAGGAGCATGGGAAGGGGGGCGGGACTCTCGTGTACGCCGAGAGAACCGAGCAGTATAGGGGCGCCCCGTGCGGCCGACAATTCGGCCCGATCTGACGCACTTCCCGATCCGCCGCGTGCCCCACCTCGACGCCCTGTTGCCGCTGCTCAGCCTGGACCGCCTGCCGCGCACGGGCTGGCTGGTCGCGGGCGTGGCCAACCCGGAGACCGTGGCGGCCCATTCGCTGGGCACGGCCCTGGTCGTGCTGGCCCTCGGGCCATGCGTCGCGCCCGCCCTGGACGTGGATCGCGCGGTCAGCCTGGCGGTGCTGCACGACGCGCCCGAGGCCCTGCTCACCGATCTGCCGCGCTCGGCGGTCGAATGTCTGCCGAGCGGCGCCAAGGCTGCGGGCGAACGGAAGGCAGCCGAGCGATTGCTCGCGCCGCTCTCGGCTCTCGCCGCGCAACGCTTCGAGGAGTTCCGCGCCCAGGAAACGCGCGAGGCGCGCTTCGTGCGCCTGTGCGACCAGCTCCACCTCGGGCTGCGCTGGCTCGGATACCGGCGCGAGGGCGCGCGCGTGCCGGGTGGCTTCCGGAACGGACTCGAGGCCCTCGCCTGCGCCGAGTTCGCGCCCTGCGCCGAGCTCTGCGCCGAGATCCTGACCGCGGAGGACGAGCTCGTCGAAGGGCGTGTCCGGTCATGAGGCGCCTGGAGCTCGTGGCGGCCCTGTTCTTGTTCCTCGGGATCGCGCTGGCGATCTACCTCGAGCGCCCGGAGCCCCCGGATGCCTCGCTCTTCGGGGCCGAGATGGCGCTCGAGCCCGTGCTCCCCCCGCTGGTCGCGCCGAGCGGGACGCTGGAGCTGCGCGGCACCGTCCGCTCCGCGGACGGCTCGCCCGCCGCCGAAGCCTTCGTCGTGCTCCTGCGCCCCGACGAGGATCCCACGGAAGCCGAGCCCATCTACCGGGCCTACACGGATCGAGAGGGACGCTTCGTGTGCCCCAACCTCACGGCCGGTAGCTACGGCGTGGTGCTCAGCCATCCGTCCGCGCCGCCGAAGACGTTCGCGGTGGAGATCCCGGCCGAGGCCGAAGTGGCCTGGGAGCTCTCCGCGCCGCTGCCGCCCCTGCCGGTCCTGCCCGAGCTGCGCCGCACCCAGCTCACGGGCAGGTTGCGCTTGCCGGAGATCGCGGCGAGCACGTCCATCGACCTCGCGGGCTTCGAGGTGGCGCTCGTGCCGGTCACAGACACACCGGTGCTCGCCGGTGCGTGTGAGCGGCGCGCGAGCACGGACGCGAGTGGGTCCTTCGCGCTGGTCGAGCTGGTGGTGGCGAGCTACCGCGTCGAGGTGCTCCCGTCCTGGTCGCCCGGAGGCTCGTGGCCGGTGCTCGGCCGCGGCACCTGCGCGCCGAAGGAGGACCGGGAAAACACCGTCGAGCTGACCCTGGACGTGGGCGCGCTCGAGGGCGAGCTGCAGGACCTCACAGGTCGGCCGCTGGTCGGCGCCCTGGTGCGGGTCTCGGCCCTCGACGCGCGCGATGCCGCGGGCGATCCGCAGGCGTGGCCGGTGGCCGTGACGGATGCGGCCGGCCGCTATCGGGTGGAGCTCCTGCCCCCCGGCCGCTACCTGGTGCACCAGCGGGCCGGCTCGGCCGTGCGCGACGTCGAGATCTTGGTCGAAAGCGGCCGGCGGGCGGCAGTTCCGCTCGGACAACTGGATCCCCGCGCCGGAGAGATCCCGGCGGGCGGCTGAGGGCGCCGGTTATCCTCGGCGATCGCCATGGGTTCGATCCGCCACGACAGCATCTACCTGGACAATGCCGCCACCACTCCGCTCGCTGCGGAGGTGCGCACGGCCATGGAGCCGTTCCTGGCGGAGAGCTTCGGCAATCCGTCCTCGCGCCACACCATGGGCGTGGACGCGGCGCGCGCCGTCGAGGAAGCGCGCCGGCGGGTCGCGCGGCTCACCGGCGCGGAGCTGGAGGGCGTGGTCTTCACCTCCGGGGGCACCGAGGCGAACAACCTGGCCGTGCTCGGGCTCGCGCGCGCGCGGGCCAAGGTCGGCCGACACGTGCTCGTGGGCCCGACCGAGCACCCTTGCGTGCGCGACGCGGCGCGGGCCCTGACGGCCGAGGGCTTCGAGCTCGAGACCCTGCGCCTGGACGCCGCGGGCGGGCTCGACCTCGAGCACGCGCTCACGCGCCTGCGCGCCGACACGGTGCTCGTGGCGCAGATGCTCGTGAACAACGAGTTCGGGACGATCTACCCGCTGGCACGCCTGGCGCGAGCCGTGCGCGCCAACGCGCCGCAGGCCCTGGTCCACGTGGACGCGGTGCAGGCCGTCGGCAAGGTGGAGGTCGCGCTGGGCGAGCTCGGCGCGCACAGCCTGGCCCTGAGCGCGCACAAGTTCCACGGGCCGAAGGGCGCGGGCGCCCTGATCCTCGCGAGCGGTGTGCGTCCGCGTCCGCTGGTTTTCGGCGGCGAGCAGGAGCAGGGCCTGCGCTCCGGGACCGAGAACGTGGCCGGGATCGTGGGCCTGGGCATGGCGGCCGAGCTGGTGGAGCGACGCCTCGCCCAAGCGTGCGCGCTCTTCAGCGCGCGGCGGGCGGAGCTCGCGCTCGAGCTCGCGCGCCTGCCTGGGGCCGAGCTGCTCGCGCCCGGGGGCAGCGCGGGCGTCGCACCGGCCATCTGCTCGGTGCTGCTGCCCGGGCCGCCGGCGGAAGTCTGGCAGCACCACCTCGAGGCGCACGGCGTCTTCACCAGCGTGGGCAGCGCGTGCCAGGCGAAGAAGGGCGGGACCTCGCCGGCCCTGCTCGCGCTCGGGCTCGACGAGCGCCGCGCCAAGCAGGTGCTGCGCGTGTCGTTCGCGCGCGAGACGAGCGCGGCCGAAGTGCGCGCCGGCATGGAGACGCTGCGCGCCGTGGCGGCAGAGTTACGAGTCGGCGCGTGAGCGAGACCACGGCAGCACGCGAGGTCGTGCTCGCGCGCTACGGCGAGCTGTGGCTCAAGGGCAGGAACCGCATCGACTTCGAGCACACCCTGATGCGCAACGCGCACGCCGCCCTGCTCGCGCTCGACCCGGAGGTCGAGGTCGAGCGCGAACATGGCCTGCTGGTCGTGCGGCCGTCGCGGCGCGTGGACGCGGTCGCTCTGCGGATGCAGGACGTCTTCGGGATCTCCTCGCTCTCGGTCGCGCGCGGCGTACCGAGCGAGCCGGAGGCGCTCGCCTCCGTCGCGACCGAGGTCCTGTCCGCGGCCCTGGAGAAGCTGCCGCGCGAGCGCGTGGTGCGCTTCCGCGTGAGCACCAAGCGCTCGGACAAGCGCTTTCCCATGACCTCGCAGGAGCTCAACCGCTTCGTGGCCGAGCGCCTGCCGGCCGCGCTCGTGACGCGCTTGCAGGTCGACCTGGACGAACCCGAACTCGAGCTCGAGCTGCACGTCCGCGCGCGCACGAGCTACGTCTTCGCCGCGCGCTCACCCGGAGCGGGCGGCTTGCCGGTCGGCAGCGTGGGGCGCGTGATCGTGCTCCTGTCGGGCGGCATCGATTCGCCGGTCGCGGCCTGGATGGCGATGAAACGCGGCTGCACGGCGGTGCTGCTCTCGTTCCATTCCTACCCGTGGGTCGGGGCGGGCTTCGAGCGCAAGGTGGAGCGCCTGGCACGGGAGCTGGCGCGCTTCCAGCCGCGCACGCGGCTGGTCCTCGCGCCGCTGGCCGAGATCCAGGTCGCCATCCGCGACACGGCGCCGTCGCCCTATCGCACGATCCTGTACCGGCGCATGATGCAGCGCGTCGCCGGCCGGCTGGCGCGCGTGGAGCGCGCCGGCGCCGTGGTGACCGGCGAGAGCCTGGGCCAGGTGGCGAGCCAGACGCTCCCCAACCTGGGCCTGATCGAGGACGCCTGCGACCTCACCGTGCTGCGCCCGCTGATCGGCTTCGACAAGTCCGAGATCATCGAGCGCGCCCGGCGCATCGGCACGTTCACGCTCTCGATCGAGAACGAGCCCGACTGCTGCACCGTGTTCCAGCCCGAGCACCCGGTGATCCACGGCAAGCGCGCGGAGTGCGTGGCGGCCGAAGCGGGGCTCGACGTGGAGGGTCTGGTGACGCGCTCCTTCGAAGCCCGGCGAGTGCTCGAGATCGAAGCCTGATCCGCTCACCTGGGAGCGCCGGGCTCCAGCCCGGCTCCGTTTTTTCCGGTCTTCCTCCCTCCTAGGTCCTGGCGAGGCGCAAGGAGAAAGAAGAGGCAGAGCCGAGCTGGAGCTCGGCGCTCCCAGGTGAGCTCAACCTCCGAGCAAGGCGAGCACTGCCCCCGGCCGCATGCGCGGCT
The DNA here is from genome assembly GCA_031413955.1 of Planctomycetota bacterium. Lineage (GTDB taxonomy): Bacteria > Planctomycetota > UBA1135 > UBA1135 > JABFRZ01. Next base: position 24,515 of record JANOGB010000024.1, read on the forward strand.
CGAGGAGCTCCACGCGCTCGAGCGCGAAGCGCGCCCGCACGCGCGCGGGCAGGGAGGGATCCGCCAGCGCGAGGCGCCGCTCGACCAGGGCCAGGTCGAAGGCTCCCGTGTGCGGCTCTTCGGCGCTCGCGCTGACGCTCCAGCCGTTCTCGCGCAGCAGCGTGCACACGAGCTCGCGCTCCACGTCCGCACCGTGCAGGAGCAGCACACGCCGCGCACTCGGCGCGCACGCGGCCGCGACGCTCGCGCGCGCACCGCTCGTGGCGGGCAGGCCCAAGCAGAGGACGGACGCGCCGGCCCCGGAACGCACCCTCTGCCGCCAGCCGAGCTCGCGCGCGAGGGACTGCAAGGCGGCCACGCTCTCCGCGAAGCCCCTGGATCCCGTGCTGCCGAGCGCCAGCACGAGCTCGCGCGGCGTCGTGCGTGCCGACAGGCAGAGCCGCCTGCGCGGCGTCGGATCGTCGCGCGCGAGAAGCGCGGCACATGCCGCCAGAAGCACGCCCTCGAGGCGCCCCTCGACCGGCTGCGCCCCCGTGCCCTCCGCGCGCAGCAGGAACTCGACCCGCAGGCTCTCGGCCAGGGGCGCGAGCAGGAGTTCGTGGGTACGGAAGAGCGCTTCCACCTCGACGAGCTCCGGGCGCGCCGCGGGCGGACGGGAGAAGAGCGCCAGCCGCGCGAGGACCTGGCCGAGATGCGCGAGCCCTCGGCGCGCCAGCTCGCGCTCGGATCCACCCACCTCGGCACCGAGCTCGTGCACGCCATGCACGACGGCCAGGGCGTTGTTCAGGCGGTGGACGAGCGGCGGCAAGAGCCTGAGGAGGGCGTGCGCGCGCCGATCCTCGGCGGCGAGATGGTGCGCGGCTCGCGCTCGTTCCTCGGCTCGTTCCTCGGCGGCGCTCACGGCCGGCAGTATGGAAAACGGGCCGCGCGCGAGCATACTCCAGCCACGGCATGAACCGCGGCACGGTCATCCTCCTGGCGCTGGCCATCCTGCTGGCGCACACCTTCGCCATCCACCAGACCCCGGCGGGCGAGATCGCGGCGCCCTACGAGATCGCGCACGTCGCCTATCGCCTGGGCCGCAACCTGGTGTACGAGGGCTCGGCCCTGTGGAATCCGGGCGGGGCGCCGGTCGAGTCCTATCCATCGGCCATCTGGGTCCTCGTGAGTGCCCTGGCGGCGCGCCTGTACCTCTCCCCGATCCTCGTGACGCAGGCGCTCGGGCTGTGTGCCGTGCTGGCCACGGTGATCGTCCTGGCCCAGTTCAGTCCCAAGCGCACGTCCGGCCTGATCGCGCCCGGGCTCCTGGCCGCGAGCGGCAGCGCCGCCGCCGCGGCCTTGAGTGGCACCGAGGCCACCCTCGCGATGCTGCTCTCCACGACCGCCTTCCTGGCCTTCGAGCGCGGCTGGAAGCGCGTGCTCGCGCTGGCGCTGGCGCTGCTCCTCTTGACGCGTCCGGAGGGCGCCGCCTTCGCGCTCCTGCTCTTGCTCTTCGAGGGGCTCCTGCGCCCGCGCGGCGAGCAGGCGCGGCGGGCGCGCTGGAGCGCCTTCGCTCTACCCGGACTCGTGCTCCTGGTCACGCTCGTCGCGCGCCGGATGCTCACAGGTCTCTGGCTCTCGCCCTTCGCCGCGCCGCTGGCCGAGTTCGATCCTGCGCGCTGGCGGATCGGCGCGCAGTATCTCGCCAGCTTCGTCTTCTCCTCCGGTTTTGGCCTGCTCTTCCTGACCGTGATCCTGTCGCTCTGCGCCGGTCGCTCGAGCGCGATGGGCACGCGTTCGCTGGCGCTCGCGGGCTCGTGGTGGGCAGTCGTGGCGTTCTCGGGTGGCGACGAGCTGCCCTTCTGGAACGCGCTCGTGCCCGCGCTGCCGCTCTTCTTCCTGGGCGTGCAGGAATGTCTGCGCGTGTGGATGGACGAGCGCGTGTCCTTTGCGCGCGTGGTGTGGCCGCTGCTCTTCACCTCGGTGGCCGCGGCCTTCCTGGTCAGCAAGATCCCCGGCGATCTGGGACCCCTGCGGATCGAGGAGCTGCAGACGCGCTGGCAAACGCCGCGCGGCGAGCTGGCGGCCAAGTATCCACGACCGCTGGCGCGCCTGGGCCTGCTGGAGGAGATCCGCGCCGTGGAGCACCTGCGCACGGTGGGCGTGTTCCTGCGCCAGCGCGTCGGCGCGGACGCCGTGATCCTGACCTCCTGGCCCGGTGCGATCGGCTATCTGTCGCGCAAGGAGGTGCGCGACCTGTCGGGCCGCGCCTGGCCGCCGCCTGGAGAGGTGCGGCCGCACTCCTGGCGGGGAGCTGCGCGCGTGGATGTGGTGGCCTCGCTGGGAAGCGACATCCAATACGTCGTGCCCGTGATCGGCACGCTGGACCTCGGCAACGCGCCGGGGGACTTCCTGATCGCCTGGCTGGAACGCTACGACACCATCGGCCACACCGAGAAGCGCCTGCGCGAGCTGCGCAAGGTGCTGATGAGCGGCTTCATGTTGGTGTCCGTGCCCGTGCCGGCCGAGAGCCGCGCTCCCAGCGCGACCTCGGAGCGACCGTTCCTGCTGTTGCAGCGCAAGGACCTGGAGATGATCCCCGTGCTCTCGCTGGAAGTCGGGAACGACCTCGTGCGCGTCCTGGCGCGTCACGAGGGACACCACCAGGTCGTCGATCTGTGCGTGCGCGCGACCACCAGCGACGGCCAGGAGCTCTACCTGAGTCCACCGGGCGTGTGGACACCGTCCACTCCGCTCGACGCGCGCACGAGTCTGCTGATCTTCCCGACCGGAACACGCGCGATCCAGCTGCTCGAAGCACGCGTGCCCGCCGAGCTGCGCGGCGCCAAGCTGAGTGCTTGGCTGCACAACCCGGGCATGCGTCCGGATGGGCCGCTCTCCCCGGTCGGCTCGCCGGTCACGGGCGAGCTCTGATCTTCTATCTGGAGTCTGCGCAGGACGCGGCGATTCCGCCCGGAAGAGCACACCACAGAGGCACAGAGGACGCAGAGGCTCGCAGAGAAAAGCGGGAACAAGAAGGGGCCTCCGGATCGTCGACTTCCGAGAGCCGAAGCCCCGGAGGCCCCTTCCCTTTCTTCCTCCGTGAGTCTCTGCGTCCTCTGTGCCTCTGTGGTGCGCTTGGGTTGCGGGCGGAGCCTGCGCGGAAACGGTCCTACTTTTCCGTGGAGGCCGGCACGGGCGCGAACAAGGGGGGCGTGCCGGAGAAGGAGTCCAGCACGACGTCGATGCCGAGCGTGATCAAGTTTCCGATCGGCAGGTCGCCCTGGATGCGCACGGCCACGCCGGTCTTCTTCTCGACCCACAGGTGGATCGAGCCGTTGATGCCGAACACGCCCTCGAACCGCTCGGCCTTGTCCCCCGATCGACTCGCCCGGGAAGGGCTCGGGTTCGAGCACGACCTCGACCACGTCGAAGAACGTCTCGGACGTGGTCTCCATGCGGCGTTCCTCGCCACGACGGAGGCGCAGGTTCCACAGACGATCCTTGTCGATCAGCGGGAAGGTCAGGAAGTCCAGCTCTTCGCGGATCAGCGTGCGCGCTTGGAAGACGGCCGTGAGCATGTCGTGCGTGCCCTCCGGCACGCTGCGTTCCTTGGGCGGACGCCAGATGCGCGTGCCCTCTGGTGCGCCCTTCTTCGTGTCGCCGCGGTAGCTCGAAATCAGCGCGCCGTCTTTCTTGCCGAGCAAGATCTCGCGCCGGCGAGTCTGGCTGCTCACGCTCACCGACGTGTAGAAGAGCCGTGGCCAGTCCTGCGGCAGGATGCGCGTCTCGAGCGTCGACTCGAGCTTGTACATGAGGTATCCGCCCGACGCGAACAGCTGGATCGAGGCCGCCTCGCCGGCCGGTGGGGCCGGCTGTGTGGCGAGGACCGAAGGCACCTGCTCGACGACGCTGCAGGTCTGGGTCACGTCCCCGACATGGGCGAGGAAGATCCCGGTGTCGAGATAGGCACGGTAGACGAGGCGCTCGGAACGCGGGATCAGGAGCGCCGGCAGGTCCGCTCCGGGCTCGAAGCGATAGGGACCTGCCTGAACAGCGGGCGCCACGGCTTCTTCCAAGCCCTTCTCCTGGACCAGCGCCTCCGCGTACAGCGCCGTCCCGCTGCCGAGCGCGAGCATGTCCAGGGCGAGCTGGAGCGCGAGGCGCATCAGCCCTCGATACAGGAAGAGGGGCTGCGAATTCTCGAGGAGAGCCATGCGGAGCGCGAGCGGGCCACGAGCGCGCGTCCAAAGTTACGGAACGGGATCCCCGACTGCGAGCCCCACTCGGGAGCCTGTGAGACGACGCCGCCAGGCGCGGATCCATCTGTTAGCGTCTCTCGGTTCCAACCGGGAAGAGCGGCTCGCTCCGCGCGTCCCCCCACACGCCCATGTCCTCACCCTCTCGCCCCTTGCGCGCATTTTTTGCCCTCGCCTTGGCCCTGATCCCCGGGCCGGCCTGCCAGTCCAGCGCGAACGAGCGCGCGGATTCGAAACTGGGAGAACCCGAGCCCTATGTACCGCTCCCGGTCGAGGGCCCCGAGGCGATCGGCTACTTCCTGGCGCAGTTCGAGCGCTCGCTCGTGCAGTGGAGTGATTACAAGCTGAACTCCTCGAGCCCCCGGGACCAGAGCGCGCTCCGGACCCTGGAAGCCGACATGCAAAAGCGCGCGCGCAACCGGCGCGACGAACTGGTCACGGTCCTGGAGAACGGAGCGCCCATGAACCGGTCCGTCGCCGCGGCTGCGCTCGGCTTCACGCACGATCCAACCGTGCTCGGGCCGCTCCTCGCCAGCCTCTCCGACCCGGATTCCGAGCTCGTCCAAAAGACGCTGCTAGGGCTCGGTGTCCTGGGCCTGGCGGAGACCCCGCTGGGCGGGATCCTGTCGTTCCTGCGGGACGATCCGGACGCCTGGACGCGCACCACCGCCGCCTATGCCCTGCTCGCCATCGCGCTCGCCGGCAACACTTCGCGCGCGCTGGCCGAGGGCTGTCTCGCGGCCCTGGGGGACAGCGAGCCCGGAGTGCGCGCGCAGTGCGCGAGTTCCCTGGGCGTGCTGGCCGACCCCGGCGCGGTGGAGCGCCTGGGTGAGTTGCTCTTCGACGAGACCAACCTGGTCGCGCTGGCCGCCGCGAATGCCCTGGCCCGCATCGGCCGCGAGCACGCCGAGCAGAAAGGAACGGTTGCTCGTGCGCTGGCCGGACCCCTCGACCAGGTGGGTGAGGATCGGCGCCTGCACCTCCTGGGCGCCCTGCGCCGGCTCGCGGGCGACAACCTCGGCGAAAATGCGGCCGCCTGGCTCGAGTGGGCTCACAAGCTGCCCTGACCGCCAGGCCCGCACGAAATCGGCTCGGGCCGGCCATGCCCTGACGGGGACTCAGAGAGCGAGCAAGAATTGCTCGCGAACGGGAAGCAGCGCCGTCAGGCGATGCGCCAGAAGACATCTGAGAGGCTGTATCATCGATTTCTGCTCGGCCTCTCAGTGCATGCGCTGCGTGGTACGGTGAGTCCATGCGCCCGAGAACCTCGGCCAAGGTCGCGCGCTTCACGGAGTCGGTGATCCGCGAGATGTCGCGCCTGTGCGCACACGAGGGCGGCGTCAACCTGGCCCAGGGGTTCCCGGACTTTCCCGCGCCCCTGGCCATGAAGGAGGCGGCCAAGCGCGCGATCGACGCCGACAAGAACCAGTACGCCGTCACCTGGGGCGCGCCGGCGCTGCGCAGCGCGATCGCGCAGCGGGCCGCGGCCTACAACGGGCTCGTGCTCGATCCCGAGCGCGAGATCACGGTGTGCTGCGGCGCGACGGAGGCCATGATCGCCACACTTCTGGCCACCCTCGATCCGGGCGACGAGGTGGTGATCTTCACGCCCTTCTACGAGAACTACGGCCCCGATTGTCTGCTCTCGGGCGCCCGGCCGCGCTGGGTCCCGCTGCGCACGCCGGACTGGAGCTTCGACCCGGACGAGCTCGCGCGCGCCTTCGGCCCGCACACGCGCGCGATCATCGTCAACACACCCCACAATCCGAGCGGGAAGGTCTTTTCGCGCGGCGAGCTCGAGTGCATCGCCAGTCTCTGCCGCGAGCACGACGCGCTGGCGATCACCGACGAGATCTACGAGTACATCCTGTTCGACGGCGCCGAGCACATCTCGCTGGCCACACTGCCGGGCATGGCCGAGCGCACGATCACGATCAGCGGGCTGTCGAAGACCTGGAGCGCCACCGGCTGGCGCATCGGTTGGGCGCTGGCCAGCGCGGACCTGACCCTCGCGATCCGCAAGGTGCACGACTTCCTGACCGTGGGCGCGCCCGCCCCGCTGCAGGAGGCGGCGGCCGAGGCCTTGGCTTTCGGCCCCGAGTACTTCGCCGCTCTGGCGCGCGACTACCAGGCGCGGCGCACCCTCATGTTGACGGTACTCGAGGAGCTCGGCTTCCGCGTCCACCGCCCGCGCGGCGCCTACTACGTCATGACCGGGATCGAGCGCTTCCAGCGCGCCGGCGAGGACGACGTAGGCTTCGCCCGGCGACTGCTGCGGGCGGGCGGCGTGGCCACCGTGCCCGGTTCGAGCTTCTACCCGGACCCGGCCGAGGGCCGCGCCCAGATCCGCTTCTGCTTCGCCAAGCAGCTGGAGACGTTGCAGCGCGCGGCACAGGTGCTACGGGAACGCCTGACGTGAACCCTGCACTCGTCTCGTTCCTGCTGCTCGCCTTGCTTCCGCGCCAGCAGCCCGCGGCCCACGGCCCCGAGCCGGGTCCGCGCGCGGCACTGGCGGGTCTGGCCGGATTCGAGAGCGTCTCGAAGGTGGACTTCGGAGCGCAGCAGAACCGGCTGACGGCCGTGTACCTCTTCCCGGATCGCGTGCGCTGGCACTTCGAGAACTACGGCGCGCGCCAGCGTTCCGAGCACCAGTACTTCTATCGCTCCGGCGAGCGCCTGAGCGAGCTCGTCTCCGGCCGCCCATCGCACGCGCTGGAGGGCCCCGAGCGCGACGCGGTGCTGCTACAGATGGAGCTGCGGCGCGCGGCCATGCTCTGGCCCGACGGCTTCGCCTGGGAGGAGGGCGCGAACGGCACGCGCTCGGCCGCGATCCAGGCGGATTCCTGCTGCCGCGAGCGCCCGCTCGGCTCCCTCGTGGCGACGCTCGCGGACGGCCGCCCGTGCCGCATCGAGGCGCGCGATGCGCTCGGCCGCGCGCTCGAAACGCTCGAGATCCGTGCCTGGCAAGAGCGCGCGGGGCGCATGTGGCCGCGCACGCTCGCCTTGCAGGCGGGGAGCGCGAGCTTCGTCGAGACGGTCGAGTCGATCGAAACGCGCGTGCATTACCTCGAGGTCTCGTTCTTGCCGCCCGATCTGCGCCCGCTCGTCACACCGCTCGGGCCCGGTCCGACCGTACTGTCGCGCGACCTGGTGGCCATGACCTATGCCGTGCGCGAGTTGCCGGCGGGACTCGACTGGGAGGAAGCGCTGGCTCGCGCCCGAGACTGGATCGCAGCAGCCAGCCAGAAGGAAGGACTCAGCGTCGATCCGGTGCCGACGTTCGAGCTCACGCCGGAGGGGCGACCCCGGGCATGCCTCGTGCGCCTCCAGGCTCCGGTCCTGCCCGCGCCGGAGGGTTTCGAGACTCATGCCGAGCGGGCAGGCCTGTTCCTGGTCCTCAACGAAATCGGCATGGTCGATCCGGCTGCCATCACGAGGATCACCCGGGCAACCCCCGCGGGTGCCCTCCCGGGGATCCCCTACCTGCGCGTCCACGCTCTGCCGAACCCCATCGAGCTCGTCCTCCCGCTCGCGCCGGCCGAGTGATGTCCTTCCTGGAGTGTCTCTTCCGGGGGACGGCGTGGTGGGCCGAGGCCATGCCGGAGTCCTCCCCCTCGGGCACTTGTTTTGCGGAGGCAGGGGGTCCGATCCGTCCATGGGCGCAACATGAAGAAGAGCATTCTCTCGATCGTCGGGCTTTCCCTGCTGTGGGTCGGGTCTGCGAACGCGGCCATTTCCGGACCTCAGCGCGGCTCGAAAGGCTCGTCTGGATCGTCCGCTTCGCCCGCGCGCGGGTCGAGCGCTGGGTCGGCTTCGCGCCCCTCTTCCAGCCGCCCCTCTTCCAACCAGGGATCGCGCGGCTCCGCGGTAGCTCCGCGCCCCTCCGGCGGCAGCTCTTCGCGACCTTCAGCGGCTCCGAGTCCCTCGCGCGGCTCCAGCCCTAGCATCCGGCCGAGCACGACCCCTTCCGTGCGCCCCAGCGCGCCGCCCTCGATCCGTCCGAGCCCGACTAGCCAAAGCCCTTCGCGCGCGGCACCCGGTACCACCCGCCCGAGCTCGCCCTACAGCGGTTCCGCTGGCTCCGCGCCGAGCGCGACGCGCTCGGGTGGCGACCTCTACTCCGGCCGCGCGCTCCCCTCGGCTGGCCTCCCCGCTACTCGTCCAGACTCCGCGCCCACGGCAGGGCCCGCGGTGGAGCCCCCGGAAGCGGGGGCTCCCGCGGTGGGATCGCCGGGCGTGTCCATTCCGCCCGCGCGGACCCAGCCCCGCGTTCGCTTCCCCGCCCCCTACTCACCGGCTGGATCCACGCAGCGCAGCCCGGGCATCGACGCGAGTCCACGCGGTACGAACGTTCCGGGCTCGGTCACTCCAGCTCCGCCGAAACCCGCGCTGAGTTCGTCCGGCCCGCGCGGCGCCGGCGAGCTTGGCAACAAGGGCTCGCGCCAGCAGCCGGACTCGGGGCCAGAAGTGCGCTACGACCAAGGTCCGACCAGACGCGTCGCACCTCCGAAACCGCTCGACCGCGCACCGAAGACAGCTCCTCCCACTCCACCCACAGTCACCCCGAAGTCGGGCAAGGGCGGCTCGGAACCGCGCGCCGGGGTCAAGCCGACAGGCAAGCTCTCGAACTGGCGCGACGTGCGCCGCACGGATCCCGCGAGCGCCAGGGAGATCCTGGTGGGCACCAAGCTCGCCGGCCGTGGTTTCGAGGTCGGCGTCGGCGTCGCCACGGGTGCCATCGGCGGTGGCGTGTCTGCGGGAGGATATCGAGGCGGGGATCTCGACGACTCCTGGGTCTGTGACCCCTATGGCTGGAATGGCTCGAGCTCGGGCGGCTACTACGGCTACTACTGGGGCGCTTCGTGCGGCTGGAGCAGCTTGTGGTACCCGTTCTACTGGAGCTGGTACTACCCGTGCTGGTGGTGGTACTCGCAGCCTTACTACTACAACGACTACTACTTCTACCGGCCGGTGAGCACGGTGGTGTACAGCGAGCCGCAGGTGATCTACCTCGAGCGCGAGAGCGAGCCCGTGGGCGAAGGGGTGGTGTCCGCGCCGCCCGCCGGAACGATCGCTCCTCCGGCAGCCGCGGAGAGCCCGCTCACGATCGCCGCACAGCGCTATCTCGAGCTCGGCGACCGCGCCTTCCGCGAGGGCCGCTACACCGACTCGGTGCAGTTCTACGCGAAAGCAGTCGAGTTCGCTCCCGACCAGGGCGCGCTCTACCTGGTGCTCTCGGATGCGCTCTTCGCGTCCGGCGACTACCACTACGGCGCCTACGCCGTGCGGCGTGCGCTCGAGCTCGATCCGGCGCTGGTCCAGAGCCAGATCGACAAGCACGGTTTCTACCCCGATCCGCAGCAGTTCGACGAGCAACTGGCGAGCCTGGAGAGTTACCTGAACGCCCATCCGAGCGACCGGGACGCGCGCCTGGTCCTGGCGCTGAACTACCTGTTTGGCGCCCGCGCCAAGGACGCCGTGCGCGTGCTCGAGAGCGCGGCCGCGGCCATGGCCGACGATCCGGCATCCCAGAAGATCCTGAACCGCGCCCGCGAAGCGGGACAGGACTGAAGGCCGGCGAGCGACTAGCCCGACGAGGCCTCGGGCACCACGAAGCGGGCCGGCACGACGCCGGCCCGCTTCGTTTCCTTGGGCCCGCCTCAGGCGTACTCGCGCGGTCCCGCGTCGCCGCGGAAGAAGAACACCGTGGGCTTGCGCTCGAAGCGGCGCTCGAACTCGCGTTCCAGGTGCTCGCCCAGGCCAGGCCGTGCGGCCCGCGGCAGGAGCACCACGGCGCAGCCCCCGAAGCCCGCCCCTGTCAGGCGCGCGCCCAGCACGCCGGGAAAGCCGAGCGCGGCGTCGACCAGGCAATCGAGCTCGGGAACCGAGACCTCGTACAGGTCGCGCAGGGAGGCATGCGTGGCACTGATACCGCGCCCGAAGGCACGGTGATCGCCGGCCAGGAGCGCCCCGCGCGCAGCATGCGTTCGCGCGACCTCGCCGGCCACGTGCCGCGCGCGTTTCGCCAGCAGCGGTCCGAGCTCCTCGGCCGCGGCCTCGACCGCGCTCAGGGGTACATCGCTCAGCACGCGCGCCTCAGGCACGTGCGCGCGCAGGCGCGTGAACGCCTCCTTGCACTCCGCCACACGACGGTTGAAATCGCCCTTCGCAAGCTCACGCCTGATCCCGCTGTCGACCACGGCAACCAGGAGCTCCTCGGCATCCAGGGGCAGGTGTTCGTAGCGCCCATCCCTGCAGTCGAGCCACAGAACGTGCCCCGGGCGCGAGAGCGCCACGGCATGGGGATCCATGATCCCGCACTGCACGCCAACCCACTCGCGCTCACCCCACAGCGCGGCCTCGATGCATGCCATGGGATCGAGAGCGCGTCCCCACAGCGAACGGAAGGCGAAGGCTGTCCCCACGCAGATCGAAGCGGAGGACGACAGCCCAGCACCGATCGGCAGGTTGCCGCCGAAAAGGATGTCCGCGCCGATCGTGGCACGCTCGGCGCGCAGGAGATGGACGATCACCCCCAGCGGGTAGTCGAACCAGCGCCCGCTGGAGGAGCCCGGCAAGCTGGACAGGGGGGCGGAGAAGCTCTCCCCCTCCAGGGTCGAGACCAGCTCGAGTCGATCGTCGGTGCGCGGCCGCAGCGCCAGGAAAGTGCCCCGGTCGAGAGCCATGGGCATGACGGGACCGCCGTTGTAGTCGAGGTGCGCCCCCATCAGATTGACGCGCCCTGGCGCGAAGAAGCGGCGCACGGGAGCCCCGCGGCCGAAGCGTTCCACGAAGCGCGCGGCGTGCTGAGCCAGCAACTCTTCGAGGCTTCGTTCGGATGCGCCGAGCATCCGCGAAGACTATCGGGAGCGGCTCGGAGCAACCACCCTGGCAGCCAGACCGAGGGCCAGCTATGGTGCCCGCGATGCGCGCCGCGTCCCGGTTCCTCGCATTGCTCGGCTTGCTGGCCGCTCCGGCCTGCGCCAGCCTGGACTTCGAGCCCACCGACGCGCGCACGGGTAGCTTTCGCTCCACGGCCGTGGCCTTCACCTTGCTGGGGAAGGACTACCCGCAATCGGCCCTGCTCCTGGCGCGCGCCAACGCCTCGGACTCGCAGCTCCCCAACCTGGTGATCACCGAGGAGCGCGTCTTCCCCTACTTCTGGAAGCTGGACTTCCTGCTCGACATCCTATCGGTGCGCTGGGCCTCGGTGCGCGGGACCTACGGGCCCGCGGACGGCCGCTCGGATTGACGCCGTTCCGACCAGATGGAGCGGAGCCGCTGGCTCCACGTCGAGAGTCGCCAGTAGAGGATCCAGGCGAGAATCTTCCAGCCAGCGCGCAGCGTGCCCGCGACCGTGCCCGTGATCTTGCTCTGACCGATGCGCGCACGGTAACGCACCGGCACCTCGACCACGCGCAGACCCTGGCTGCGCGCCTTGAGCTGCATCTCGATCGTCCAGCCGAAGCCTCGGTCGGCCATCCGCAGTCTGCGCAGGGCGCCGACGCGCAGCGCGCGGAACGGTCCGAGGTCCGTGTAGCGCGCGCCGAAGAGGAGCCACATCAGGCCGCAGGCCAGACGATTCCCGAACCAGGCCTGGGGCAGGAGCGCGCGCCAGGTGGCACCGCCCAGGATGCGGGAGCCGATCACGAACTCGGCCTCGCGCGCCAGGATCGGGGCCAGCACGTGCTCGAGATCCTCCGGATAGTCGGAGTGGTCTGCGTCCAGGAACACGATCACGTCGTCGTCCGCGAGCGGCGGAGCGAGACCCGAGCCCCCGAGCAGCCAGGCGATGCCCGCCAGACAGGCCTGGCCGTAGCCGCGGCGTTCTTCGCGCACGACCACCGCGCCGGCCGCGCGTGCGACCTCGGCCGTGCGGTCGCGCGAGCCATTGTCGACCACGATCACGAGCGGCGCGCGCGCGCGCGGCAGCTCGGCCAGCACGAGCGGCAAGGCCCGTTCCTCGTCACGGGCCGGCAGCACGACCGCGATGCGCGTCATGGATCCGCTCGCCTTCCGAGCTCGGCGATGAGTTCGCCCAGGATCTCCGTGAACGGCCGCGGCGACCAGCCCAGCTCGGCGCGTGCGCGCCGCGACCGGAAGCGAAAATGGAGTCCGAGCAGGGCCAACGCCTCGGGCGTCGCCCGTTCGCTCGGCACGACGCGGTCGGCCAGCGCCACGACGCTCACCAGCGCACGCCACACGGGACGCGGCACCCGGCCCCAGGGCGGTGTGCGCCCACCCATCCGGCAAGCCAGTACCAGGAGGTCGTGCAGGCACCAGGCGGACTCGGAGAGCAGGTAGCGCTGCCCGCGTGATCCGCGCTCGAGCACCAGCAAGATTCCCTGCGCCGCGTCCGCCAGGCCCACGACCGAGATCGAGCCCGGCGGGCTCAGCGGCCCGAGCGTCCCGCGCAGCACACGCCGCAGGAAGTGCAGCGAGTTCGAGGCACTGCCCGAGACTCCGAAAACGACTGCCGGGCTGGCCACGACCACGTCGAGCTCCTCCCGTGCGGCGAGGACCAGCGCCTCGGCCTCGGCCTTGGTGCGCGCATAGGCCGAGTCGAGCGCAGGGGCCGTGAGCGGCGCGTCGTCGTCGAGCTCCAGGTCGGGGCGTGCCACCGCTCCGAGCGCCACCACCGAGCTGACGTGACACAGGCGTCGCGCGCGCACGGCCGCGCAAGCCGCCAGCACGCGGCGCGTCCCCTCGACGTTGACGCGCTGCAAGAGCTCTCGATCCGCCCTGCGGTAGCTGATGCCTGCCGCCAAGTGCACGACGTCGAGCGGCACGCCGTCCGCGCGCGCCCGCGCGGCCGCGTACTCGAAGGCCTGGCGCAGCCCGGACTCGTCCAGGAGGTCGGCCTCGAGCCAGCGCACCCCTGTGCCTTGCAGGGACGAACGATCCGTGCCGGGGCGGCAGAGCACGTGCGCGGTCGCGCCGCGGGCCGCCAGCCTGCGCACGACCTCCGCCCCGACGAATCCGGCCCCGCCCGTGACCAGGACGAGCGCGCCGCTCACGCGCTTCCCGTCCGGTACAGCGGAAAGCGCACGCGCGCGACCGTGCCCACTCCGTCGGGTGGCCTGGCGAGTTCGATCTCGCCGCCCATCTCCTCGAGCGCGCGCTTGGCGATCGCGAGCCCGAGCCCCGTGCCCTCGCTCTTGGTGGTGAAGTAGGGCTCGAACAGGTGCGCACGCGCCTCGCTCGTCAGGCCCGTGCCGGTGTCGCGGATGGAGAGGGTCACCCGGCCGTCCTCGACTGCGGTGAAGGCGTACAGGGTTCCGCCCTCGGGCATCGCCTGCAGGGCGTTCGAGACCAGGTTCACGAGCACGCGCCGCAGCTTGCCGAGGTCGGCCCACACGGTGGCGGACGGTCCCTCGTGTTGCACCGACACCCCGCGCTCGACGGCCCAGGCGTCGTGCAGGTGCAAGACTTCATCCAGCAGCGCGCGCACGTCGACCGCGCCCGGGCGGGCTTTTCGTCCGCCCGTGAACTCGTAAAAGTCGCCGGCGATCTGCCGCAGGTTCTCGATCTGCCGCCGCATCAGCACCATGGTCCGCTCGAGGATCTCCTCCCAGCCACTGGAGCCCTCGCGGCGCGCGCGCTCGAGCAGGTCGAGGGAGAGCGTCATGGGCGTGAGCGGGTTCTTGATGTCGTGCGCGATCTGGCGCGCCATCTCGCGCCAGGCGGCGTCCTTCTCGGCCTTGACGATGCGCGCGCGCTGCTCCTTCAGCTCGGCCGTCATGCGGTTGAAGTCCTCCGCCAGCGCGCCCAGCTCGTCGCGCGAGCGGATCTCGATGCGCGCGTCCAGGTCGCCTCCGGCCACCCGTCGGACCTGCTGCTGCAGCGCGCGGATCGGACCGGTCGTGCGCCGCGCGATGAAGAGCGTCAGGCACACGGCCAGGACCAGGACTCCTGCGCCGCCGCCCAGCAGCAGCGCACGCAGCTCCTCGGCCGTGGCGTAGATGTCGTCGTTGTCGATGCCCACCCCGACCACCCAGCCGAAACCTCCGGCCAGCATCGAGCTGCACAGATGGAAGGCCGCGTTCTTGTCCTTGTCGTTGAAGCGGTACTCGGGGTAGAGCCCCCAGCCATCGTCGTCCTGCAGGACCGCCTGCGTGAGCTGGGGCAGGCCCAGGTCCTCGGTGACCCGCCGGTAGTAGAGGTCGCGCTCGGGGTGAGCCAGGATCAGGTTGGCGTCCTCGGCCCACACCCAGGCGTAGGGCGAAGGCGTCCGGTCCTCCTTCACCAGGCCTCGAAAGGCGTCGGTGATGACCTGCGTCGAGACGATGTCCTGAACGTGCTTCCAGTTGACGAGGCCGTAGATCACCCCGCGCACCTTGCCCTCGTCGCCGAGCGAGCGCACGGGTGCCGCGAAGCCCAGCCCGTAGTCGAAGGCGGCATCTGGCGCGGAGCTTTCCGGGTCCTGGTGCCCGAGATGGAAGGGCGAGACGTGGTGGTCGACACGCACGAACTCGCCTTGATCGCGCACGAGTCGGAACCAATCCGCCTGCTCGTAGTCGTAGGCGAAGAGGTACTCGAGGAAGGAGCCCGTCAACTGGTCTCGCCCGGGCGGACCGTGGCGGCTGCTGCAGGTCACGAGCCGCCCGTCGGCCGAGACCAGCAGCACGAGGTCATAGACGCCCTTGCGATCCTTGCTGCGATCGAACTCGCGCGTGAGCTGGGCACGATTCTGCAGCTCCCACGAGAAGTTCTGGGTGGAGATGTCGCCGCGCGCCCAGCGCTCCAGGGCCCGCGCGGCCCACGGCGCAGGGCCCGCGACCGAACGCTCGCCGCTCGCCGCCCGCTCCGCGCGCCCCTTTTCCGCCAGGTAATCGTCCAGCGCGAGGTTCGTCCCGGACGCGTCCGCCCACTGCTCCACGTCGGTGCGGCGCTCCTCGACGAAGTAGTTGAGCTGCCCGGCCAGATCCTTCACCAGGCCGAGCAGGGCCTGCTGCACGACGTGGCGCGTCAGCCGGTCCGCCATCTGCTCGTTGACGAAGAAGGCGAAAGCCACGAAGGGCAGCACCACGGCCAGGAGCACCGCCAGTACCAGCTTGGTCGAGATGCTGCGCAGCATGCGCGGGAGGGCGGACGGGAGGATACCCTCCCCGCTCGCGAACGCCGTGCGGAACCCGGATCGCATCTTGATCGTGCGTCTGTCGCACCTCGGAGACGTGGTGCACGCCCTGGGTGTGTTCCATGCCTTGCACGCCGCGTACCCCACGGCCGAGATCGGCTGGGCCGTCCAGGCGGAGTTCGCGGGCCTGCTCGCGCCCCTGCCGGGTCTCGCGCGCGTGTTCCGCTTCGAGCGCCGCGGCGCTCTCGGAGCCTGGCTGCGCCTGCGCGCCGAGCTGGTGCGTTTTCGACCCACCTGGACGGTCGACGCCCAGGGCAACGCGAAGAGCGGCGCCGCGGCCTGGCTCTCGCGTGCGGCACGGCGCGTGGCTCCCCACCGCGACGACTGGCAAGAGCCCTGGGCGGCCTGGACGGCGAACGAGCACGCCCCTCGCCTGGTCAGGCCGGCGCGCCACGCGCTGCAGCGCATGGAGGTCCTGGCGGCTCAGCTCGTCCCGGGCCTCGCCCCGCCGCTGCGGCCCGACGTCGGCTTGAGCCGAGCCGAGGAAGAGCTCGGTGAGCGTGCGCTGGATCAGCGCCTGCCGCTCGCGGGCGGAGAGCCCGTGCTGCTGCACCTGTCCTCGCCCGAGGACGTGCGCGGCTGGCCGGCGGCGCGCTGGCTCGAGCTCGTGCGCGCCCTGCGAATTCAGGGGCGCGCCGTGCTCGTGCTGTCGGGCGCGCGCGAGGCGCACCTCGGTCAGGCGCTCGCGCACGAGCTCGCTGCGGATGCTTGCATCGCGCACTGGATCGGCCAGCGGGGACTGCGCGAGCTCGCCGCGCTGTTCACGGCCGCCGCACGCCGCGCGCTCACCCTGGTGAGCTGCGATTCCGGGCCGATGCACCTCGCCGCCGCCCAGGGACTGCGCGTGGTCGCCCTGGAGGGTCCGCAAGACGGCGCGCGCACCGGACCCTGGCCCGCCGCGCGCGGGCACCGCGTCGTGCGCGCCGCTCACGGGCCGGAGTGTGCCCCCTGTTTGAAGCGCCGTTGCCACCATCCGGAGGGTCCGGTGTGCATGCGCGGGATCCAGGCCGAGGACGTGCTCGCAGCACTGGAACCTGCGCAGTAACCTCGGCGCGACCATGCGCATGGTGCACTACTATCTTGCCTTGGCGCTGCTGCTCGCGCCGTGCCTCTTGCTCACGCTGCTGAGCGGCCTCTTCCAGGACGGCTCGCAGCGCCACCTCGGCCTGGGTCTGTTCACGGCCGTCCTGTGCGTGGCGACGAACACGCTCCTGATCCTGTTCATGATCGTCTCAGGGCGCGTGCTGAAGGCCGCCATGCACGCGCGCGGACTGGGAAACGAGTTCCTGGCCGCACTCAACCAGTTCTTCGCGCGCCGACGCGCCTACCCGCTGGCGGTCTTCTCGGCCTTCGCAGCCACGGCCGCGGCCGTGCTCGGCTACGGCCGCTACATCGGCGTGCCCGCAAGCGTGCACATGCTGGTGGGACTCGCGGCGGTGCTGCTCAATGCGCTCGCGCTCGGGCAGGGAGTGCGCACCCTGCGCGCCAACCAGGCGCTGCTGGATCGCGCGGCGGCCGAGCTCGATCGCCTGGACGCCGCGGGCGCTCCACTCTCGGCCGAGGCCGGCGGACCGCAGTGGTCCTACACCAGGCGAACGCGCTGGCTGGTCTTCGCCCTGAGCGCCTGGGGCCCGTACCTGTACTGGTCGCTGGTGGTGTGGCGCGGCGCGTTCGGGCGCGTGAGCCCCCTGCTGCTGGCCCTATCCGCGCTCGTCTCGTTCTTCGGACTTTGCCAGGCTGCACGCACGCGCACGGCGGCCAGCTGATCAGCCGTCGCCATTGCCGTCCTCGGCCTCGGCGCGCTCCCGTTCCGCCTTGCGCGCCTCGATGGCCTGCAGGCGCTCGCCCACGTCCTCGTACTCGGGCCACATGATCTGGATGGCGCGCAGGTGGCCCTCGGCCACGGCGTCGTCAGCTGCTTCCACGGCCAGGGCGTAGAACTCCTCGGTCAGGTGGATGAACTCCTCGACGGTCGCATTGCGCAAGGCCGCGTCCTTGTACTCGGGGGCGAGGGCCAGGAGCTCCTCGAAGGCCTGCACGGCTTCCGGATAGCGATAGTCGTCGGTCAGGTTGCGCGCCGAGAGATACAGGTCCTCCAGGCGTTTCTCCTCGATGTCCGACAGGAGCAGCGAGACCTCGTCGGTCTGCACGTCGGTCAGGGCTTCGGCCTGCGCCAGGGTCTGCGCGGCCGTCTCCAGCTCGCCACGCCGGATGGCCATGTCGGCCTCGGCCAGCGTGTGCGTGGCGCGGGCCTCGCGATCCATGCGGTCCAGTCCGGCCCGGCCCTCGACGTGGGCGGGATCGATCAGCAAGACGAGGCGGTATTCGTTGCGCGCGGCGAAGTACAGACCCTCGGCCTCCAGTCGCTGCGCCTGCCCCAGGCGCTCTTCGGCCATCATCTCTTCGACCTGCCCTGCACGCATGGTGGCGGGCTCGTTCTCCGCATAGCGGCGCGAGATCTGGAACGCGCGCCGCGCCTGTTCCAGCAGGAGCTCGCGAAAACTCGAGAGACCGTCGTCGAAGTAGGTCTTGCTCAGCCCGGCACGGTAGTTCTCGAGCAGCAGCAACTGCGACAGGCCGCGCTTCGCATCCGGGTTGTCGGGGTCGTACTGCAGCACCTTCTCGAAGCACAGCTCGGCCTGCTCCATGCCCTCCGGCCCCGTGTTGTCGGCGGCGGCGTCGAGCCATTGCACGGCGAGCTGGGCACGCGTCTTCCCGATCCAGCTCGTCACCGTCGGGTGCTCCGGCACCAGCGCCTCGGCCTCCTCGAAGTACTCGAGCGCGCGCGCGAGGTCCCCGTGAAAAACGTGCTCGCGACCTCGATCCAGGATGAAGGCCACCTGCGCGTCCAGGTGCAGCGCCTGCGTGCGTGCATCGCCCGGGTTCTGCTCGGCCAGCCGCCGTGCGTCCTCGAGCGCCTCGGCGTAGCGCCCATGCTGGATGGACAGGACGACATCCCGCTCGCTCTGGGTCTCCGGAGTCTGGCAGGCCGGGGCGGCGGCCACGACGAGCCCCAGGAACAAACCGACGAGGCTCGGGGGAAGGCGGGAATCAGGCATGGGAGACGGGCAGGGTGGCAGGGATCGGGGGCGCGACCAGTGTACGACCGTGGGCCACGCGCTCTTCCCGGCGAGGTGAGCTTCGCTGGCCCTGCCAGAATGGTCTAAGAGCGCATCGAAGCGGTCAGGACCACGCCCAGACTGCCGAACAGCACCAGCGGGAACCAGCCCGAGAAGACCGGCCCCACCGCGCCCTGCAGGCCCAGGGTTCGAGCCACGAAGTCGACCCCGAAATAGACCACGCACAGGAGCAGCCCCCGCGCGATGCGCTCGCCGGCCTTGCCGCGCTCGTCCCCCACGACGAAGGGCAGCCCGACCAGGAGCAGCACCAGCCCCGCCAGGGGAAAGGTGAGGTTGGCCTGGACCAGCGTCTTGTACTGGAGGTTGGTGGGCTCGCGCGCCAGCAGGTCGGTGAGCTCGGCGTGCGAGAGGTCCATGGGGTGCTCGCGCGCCTTCCAGGAGAGCTCCACCTCCTCGGGCGTGAAGCGCGGATCGTCCAGGATCTCGAGGCTGCGTGTACGCCGCGTGCTGCCGTCGTCCTCCAGACGCCGCCCCCCCTCGAGGGCCCAGCGGCCGCCCGAGAGCGGGCGTGCGCGCCGGGCATCGATCGAGACCAGCAGCTGCTCCTCGCGCAGGCGCGCCGAGAGGCCGCTCGCCTCGGACGCGCGCGGGTCGACCCGCACGACGTACTCGCGCAGCGTGACCGGACGACCGCGCCTGTCCCACACCACCAGGTTCTCGAGGCGCGGCTCGTCCCGGCGTTCCTTCAGGTGATCCTGCAGGAGATCTCGCCGTCGGCCCAGCTCACTGGTGGCCTGCTCGCGCAAGAAGAACATGCCCGCCGCCAGCAGCCCGGCGCCCAGATAGACCGGTAGCAGGAGTCGCTGCACCGAGATGCCGGCATTGAGCGCGGCCACGACCTCGTTGCTGCGCGCCAGCTTGGCGGCCGTGAACATGCCGGCCACCAGCGTCACGTAGGGCGACATCTGCAGGTACAGGAACGGGAGCTGGAGGAGATAGAACTCCCCCACCAGGGCCGTGGGCGGGGCGTAGCCCGTCTTGTCCGGGGTCAGGTACTCGTCCAGGTTCGTGGCCATGTCGAGGATCACGAACAACCCGACCACCAGGAAGAAAGCCGCGCCGTAGGAGAGCGCGAACAGGCGCGCGACGTAGCGATCCAGACGGCTCGGAAACGGCAGCGCGCGCGGCCTCATCGCCACAGTGCTCCCGCACTCATCGCCACAGCGCTCGCACGAAGAGCACCAGGCCCACCGTCAGGAACAGGGCGTTGGTTGCCCAGGCCGCCACGATCGGCGCGACCGCGCCCGTCGCGGCCAGGACTTTTCCCAGGCGCATCGCCAGCACGTAGTACAGGAAGGCGTAACCCACCGCGCCGGTGAACGCTCCGAGCTGGGTACTGGAACGCAGCACGACGCCGGTCGGCAGGCCGAGCAAGAGGAACAAGAGATACGTGGCCGAGAGCGCGTGCCTACGGTGGATCTCGTAGCGGAACTCCTCGCGCGTGGCGGGGTCGAGCGCGGCGCCCTGCAGCGCGTCCGACAGCTCGGAGCTGCGCATGTACTTGGCCTTGCTCTTCTCTTTCTTCTGGGGTGGGAAGATCTCGGAGAGCTTCCAGCTGTAGAGCGGCGCGGCGCTGTAAGAGCTCATGTCCTCGGTCAAGAGGCGCGCGTCCTTCATGCGCGCGACCAGGCGCTCGTCCGCGACGCCGTCTCCATCCACGTCGTCCTTCTCGACGTCGATGCGCACCTCGGCGGCCAGGATCTTGATGTGTTGCCCATCGTCGAGCTCCATGTCGAGCTCGGCGTTCGTGCGTACGCTGCCCTGGGTGCTCTCCGACTTGAGCACGTTCTTGCCGAAGGTCAGCAGGTTGCGCCCGCTCATGCCCGCCAGGAAACGCGAGACGTCTGCCTCGCGCAGCAAGCTGCGCTGCTGGTACTTGAGCTCGGGCGAGAGCTCCCCGAGCAGGTGATCGGTCCCCAGCGCGAGCGGCAATGCCACCAGGAAACCCGGCAGCGCCAGCCGCGCGGGGTGGATGCCCGCCATCTTGATCGCGATCAGCTCGCGTTCCGCCGCCAGGCGCCCGTAGGTCGCGACCACCGCCAGCAAGAACGCCATCGGCAAGAGGTATGGCACGAGCTCCGCCACCACCAGCGGCAGATAGCCCGCCACCGTCCCCACGCTGATCGCCCCCAGCTTGTTGACCGCCTGGATGGCGATGGTGGGCAGCACGATCACCGACAGACCCGCGACCGAGAAGAGCACCGAGAGCAAGAGCTGCCGCAGGACGTAGAGCTGGATCCGCACCGCGCGCGATTCTCACGAATCACGAGCGGCGCTACCAGGCGTGGTTTTCGTGCGCAGCCTATGCTGGCCGACATGACGGTCCTCCATGCTCGGCCCTTTCGTGGAGTCGCCCTCGAAGCGCGCGCGGGCGCGGCGGTGGTCGTCAAGCGTTTTCACCATCCGAATCCGCTCCTGGCGCGCTTCGATCGCGGGCGCGCGCGGCGCGAGCTCGACGCGCTGGTGGAACTGGAGCGCGCTGGCCTGTCCGTGCCGAAGCCGCTCGGCATGCGTGCGACGGAAGGTGGTTGGGAGCTCAGTCTCGCAGCCGTGCCGGGTGCGCGGACGTTGCAGGAGCTGCTGGAGAGCGGCGCGCTCCCGGCCGGCGGCTGGGAACGACTGCTCGCGCGCCTGGGAGAGCTGCTCGCGCGCCTGCAGGTGGCCGGCTGGGAACACGGCGACCTGCACCTCGGCAACGTGCTGGTCGACGCGAACGGCCGGCCGTGGCTGATCGACTTCCAGCGCGCGCGCCGCGTCGCGCCCGACCGCGCGCGGTGTCTGTCCGAGGTGGTCGAGTGCGCCGCCCTGGCGCGCGAGCAACTCCCGCTGCGGATGCGCGTGCGCTTCCTGGTGGCATGGCGCGCCGTGCTGCCCACCGGACTGCGACCGCGCCTCGCCGGTACCGAGCTCGCGTACGCGCTCGAAGAGCGCGCGCGTCTGCGACGCATCGAGCGCGTGCGCATCGGCCTGGGACGCTGGCTGCGCGACTCCAGTCGCGTGGGTTGGGTCCAGCGCGGCGAAACGGGGTTCTGGTCACGGCGTGATCTCGCGTCCGTGTCGCTCGACCTCGCCTTGCCCGCGACGTGGATCGTCCTGCGCGGCGGACACGACGAGATGCGCGCGCGCTGGCTCGGAGCGGCTCGCCTCGCCGAGCACCGGCTACCCGTCGCGCGCCCGGCAGCCTTCTCGTCCGGCTCGCGCTGGAGCGGACGCGGAGCCTGGGCCGCATTCGAACCGCCGGAGAACGCCGCGCCATCGAGGGCGGAGCTGCTGGACGCGCTGGCGGACCGGAGACTGGCTCTGGCCCGCCCCGCGACCGAGCACTCCACGCGCGGAGTTTATTTCCTCCCGCCGCGCGAACCCGCGGACTTCACCGATCCGCGCGGTTGAGGAGCTTCTGGCGAGAGTACGGAGCCAGGCACGGCTTCGCCGGATTCCGGGTGCGCGCAGGAGTGATGAGGAGCGCAGGGCGGAATCCGGCAAAGCCGAGCCAGGCACCGACTAGCGCGGCGAAGCCTGCATCTCCGGAGAGAGGTCCTCCAGCCCGATGCGCCCGCGCGTGAGTGCGGTCGCGCGGCGCAGCTCGTTCTCGAGCTGGCGCACGTTGCCGGGCCAGGGATGCTCGCACAGCGCCGCCAGCGCCTCGGGCGTGAGCTCGATCCCGGGCGCGGCGAACTTGCCGAGGAAGAAGCGCGTCAGCAGCGCGACGTCGCCCGTACGCTCGCGCAGGGGCGGCAGCAGGATCTGGATCACGTTGAGGCGGTAGTAGAGGTCCTCGCGGAACTGGCGCGCGCTCACCATGGCGGTCAGATCACGGTGCGTCGCGGCCACGATGCGCACATCGACGCGCACGGTCTGGCTGGAGCCAACCGGACGCAGCTCGCCGCTCTCGAGCACGCGCAGGAGCTTCGACTGCATCTCGAGCGGCATGTCGCCGATCTCGTCCAGGAACAGGGTCCCGCCGTCCGCGACCACGAAGTGGCCCGGCCGGTCGGCGATGGCGTGCGTGAAGGAGCCCTTCTTGTGGCCGAAGAGCTCGCTCTCCAGCAGGTTGGCGGGCACGGCGGCGCAGT
The DNA here is from genome assembly GCA_031413955.1 of Planctomycetota bacterium. Taxonomy (GTDB): domain Bacteria; phylum Planctomycetota; class UBA1135; order UBA1135; genus JABFRZ01. The sequence continues at coordinate 47,103 of JANOGB010000024.1, forward strand.
TCTCGGCCAGGAAGGTCTTCTTGGCGCGGCGCGAGCGCGCGTGCAGGGCGTGGGCCACGAGTTCCTTGCCCGTACCGGTCTCGCCGTGGATGAGCACCGGCACGTCGCTGGGCGCGACGCGCTCGATGCGCTCGAACACGGGCTGCATCTCGGGCGCGCCCGAGATCATCCCGTAGCGCCCGGGGAACTCGCCCCCCGCGCGTTCGAGCTGCCGCTCGCGCAGCTGGTCGAGCACGGCCCAGAGCTCGAGCGCGAACTGTTGCTCGCACCCCGTCGCGCGTGCCTCGGCCGCGAGACGTTCCAGTGCCGCGCTCGAGTCGCTCACCGCACCACCCGCAGCTTGGCGTACTGTGCCAGCAAGACGCGCTTGCCGGCCGAGGCGAAGCGCACCGTCAGGCGCGCGCTGCCGCCGCTGCCCTGGACGACCTCGACCACGCCGTAGCCGAAGTGCTCGTGCTCGACGCGCGCGCCCGGGGCCAGCGTCACGGACGTTTCTTCCTGCGCCTCCTCGTCGGCCCCTGCGTCCGGGACGAAGCGTGGGCCGTCGTCGTCCTCGCGCCCGTGCTCCTCGGGCTCGGGCGCTTCGGTCCACTCGCTCGGGATCTCGTCCAGGAAGCGCGACGGCACCTGGTAGCTCGACTCGCCGAAGTGCAGGCGCATGCGCGCGTGCGTCAGCGTGAGCTCGTCCATGGCGCGCGTCATGCCCACGTAGAGCAGGCGCCGCTCCTCCTCCGCGCCGCCGTCCGGGTCGTCATCCAAGGCGAGCACGTGCGGCAGCATGCCCTCCTCGAGGCCGGCGACGAACACCAGCGGGAACTCGAGGCCCTTCGAGGAGTGCAGCGTCATCAGCGTGACGCGCGGACTCTGCTCCTCGAAGCCGTCCACGTCGCTCACCAGGGCCACGTCGGACAGGTAACCGCGCAGGCCGCCCTCGGGATTCTCGAGGTCGTACTGGCGCGCGCCGGAGACGAGCTCGTCCACGTTCTCGCGCCGCGCCTGCACGTCGGGCTCGCCGCTCTCGCCCAGATGGCGCTGGTAGTGCGTGGCCTCGATCACGGCCTCGAGCGCGGCGGCCGCGGGCCCCCTTGCGCGCTCTGCCAGGCTGGCCAGGAGCTCGGCGAACTCCTCCAGGCCCCTGCGGGCGCGGCCCTTGACGAGCTCGCGCGCCTCGCGCGAGCTGGCGGCGGCAGAGAGCGGCAGGCCGTGCGCGCGAGTCCAGCGCACGAGCTCCTCGACGCTCTTCGCGCCGATCCCGCGCCCGGGCACGTTGAGCACGCGCGCGCAGGCCGCTTCATCGCGCGGGTTCACGAGCAAGCGCAGGTAGCTGATCAGGTCGCGCACCTCGCGCCGCTGGTAAAACTCGACCCCGCCCACGATCTGGTAGGGCACGCCGACGAGGCGCAGGGCGAGCTCCAGCGCGCGCTGCATGAAGTTCACGCGGTAGAAGACCGCGATCTGGTCCGGGCGGCGGCCGGCAGCGAGCGCGGCCTGGATGCGCGCAGCGATCGCGCGCGCCTCGTCGTTCTCGTCGCCGCACTCGAGCACGCGCACGCGCGCGGGGCTCTGCTTGTCGGTCCACAGGTCCTTCTCCTTGCGCGCCAGGTTGTGGCGGATGAGCCCCTGGGCGGCCTTCAGGATGCACTCGGTCGAGCGGTAGTTGCGCTCCAGCTTGACCACCACCACGGGGCGTTCACCCCCGAAGTCGCGCTCGAAGTCCAGGATGTTCCCGATGTCGGCCCCGCGCCAGCCGTAGATCGACTGGTCGGGGTCGCCGCACACCGTGAGGTTGCCGTGGCGCGAGGCAAGGTGGCGCGTGAGGCGGTACTGGACGTGGTTCGTGTCCTGGTACTCGTCCACCAGCACGTGCCGGAAGCGCCAGGCGTACTGGTCGCGCACGCCGGGGTGGGCCTCGAAGAGCTCCAGGACCTTCAGCAGGAGGTCGTCGAAGTCGAGCGCGTTGTTCGCTCTCAGGGCGGCGTCGTAGCGCGCACGCACCTGGGCGTAGACCTCGCCCTCCATCCCTCCGGGACCGCTCCCGCCCGCCAGATCCGGCTCGAAGCGGCGGTTCTTCTCGGCGCTGATCCAGGCCCCGATGGCGCCGGGCCGAAAGCGCTGCGCGTCGTAGCCGAGGTCCTTGACGAGCTCCTTCAGCAGCTGGTTGCGCTCGTACGTGTCGTAGATCGAGAAGTCCCGCGTCCAGCCGCCCAGGACCTCGATCTCGCGCCGCAGGATGCGCGCGCCCATGGCGTGGAAGGTGCTGATCCACAGGCCCTTGACCGGGAAGAAGACCTCGCAACGCGCGCGCATCTCGCCGGCCGCCTTGTTGGTGAAGGTGATGGCCAGGATCTCGTGCGGCGCGGCGCGGCCGGTCGCCACCAGCCAGCCGATGCGGCGCGTGATCACGCGCGTCTTGCCCGAGCCCGCCCCGGCCAGGATCAAGAGCGGCCCCTCGCCGTGCAACACCGCCCGGCGCTGCTCCTCGTTCAGGCCCTCCAGCAAGGCGCCTTCCTCGACCACGGGGCGGTGGAGCTCGGCCGCGGGCGCCTCGCCCAAGGCTTGCAGGTCCATCCAGTCCAGGGGCATGAGAAGCGCGATTGTGCGCTACCCGTGCGGGGCTAGGGAAGCGCGGAGGCGGGTCAACGCGGGCGCGCCGGTGTCCGGAACCGCTACGCGCATGCGAACTGGGGTGGCAGGAAACCAGGATTGCGCGCAGCGCACGCGCGCGCTCCACTCTGCCGACGTGGATAGCGCGCGTGTGCGTACGAAGTGGCAGGCCGCGCGGGCGGGCGAAAGGTACACGCACGAGCGCTGGCGCTCGGAACGGCGGCGCCAGCGCGACCCGGGCATGGTGGCGGCACTGCTCGATGAACACCTGTCCACGCGCCGAGGAGCGTTGCTCCTGGACGCGCCCTGCGGAACGGGCCGGCTCTTCGCGACCCTCGCGGGGCACGGCCGGACCGTTGGCCTCGACGTCTCGTCCTCGATGCTGGCGCAAGCGCGGCACGCCCCGGCACGAGCTGAGCTCTTGCTCGGCGACGTGCGGCGGCTGCCCTTCCGTGACGCGAGCTTCGACGCGGTCGTGTGCTGCCGGCTCCTGCACCACCTGGCCGAGCCTGCGGCCCTCGCGCTCGTGCTGGGCGAGCTGGTGCGCGTCAGCCGCGCGCTCGTGATCGCCTCGTTCTGGGATGCGGGCTCGCTGCCCGCCTGGCGCCGGACCCTGTTTCCCTCTGCGCGCGTGCCCGGGCGCTGCACGCGCTCGCGCGCGGAGCTCGCCCAAGCCTTCGCGCGGGCCGGGGCCGAGGTCGTGGGCTGGAAGCACTCGCTGCGCTTCGTCTCGCGCCAGGCCTTCGTCGTGGCGCGAAAAAGCGCCGCGCAGTGAGCGCCGCCTGGCGAACGGGCGCCTGGCGCGTGCGCGGCGAGCGCGAGCTGTTCGAGCGCGCGCGGCCGGCCCTGGAGGAAGCCGCGCGCGGCGCGCGCTCCGCGCGCGGAGTTCGCCCGCTCGGCTCCTTCACGGCCTACTTCAAGGGCTCGCCGCTCCGTACGCGGCCCGCCCTGCGCCATGCTCTGCGGCGCCTCGCCGGCTGCGAGATCCCGCGCCTGCAAGAATTCGCCAACCTGGAATGGCTCCAGGCGCACGGCTTCCTGGCCGCGCGCCCCTTGCTCGCCGGGGTGTGCTCGCGGGCCTTCCTGCCGCGCTATCAGTTCCTGTTCACCGAGTTCCGGCCCGCCGAGCCGACCCTCGGCCAGTGGTTCCCGGAAGCCTCCCCCGCGCTACGCGCAGCACGCCTCGCGGCCCTGGCGCGCGACGTGGCCCGCCTCCATCGCCGCGGCTTCGTGCACCGGGATCTCTTTCCGCGCAACTTGCTGGTCTGCTCCACGCCCACCGACTCTGCTTGTGTCTTCCTGGATGCCTGGCGCGGGGGACCAGGACGCGGCCTGCGGGGTCCGGAGCACGACCTCGGCTGCCTGTTCCTGGATGGCGCCAGCCTGTTCACCCTCCCGGAGCAGGTCCTCTTCCTGGAGACCTATCGAGAGGAGAGCCAGCGCCTGGGGCATTCCCTGCCGCGCGATTGGCCGGAGCGAGTCGCGCGCGCTCGCGCCGCGCTCTTCCGGCGCGAGGCCAGACGGCGGTCAGGTCTCGTGCCGGAATGGAGTTTTCCGCCTCCTGGGGTGAAACCGAGCCCCCCGCTGGGCGACTAGTGGTGTGACTCACGCAGAGGGGGCCTTATCCCGAGGTCGTCTGCGTTCGCCGCAAGGCGCGCCGACGACGCGACTTCGATGCAAGTCTCGGAGGAGGCGCAACGCCGCGGCGGGCGCAGGCGGCCCGGGAGAAGGGCCCCTATGCGTGAGTCACACCACTAGTATCGTCAAGGCAATCTCCCCACCCGGCCGCGGGTGTGGAATACTGCTGGCTCTCTTTGATCACCCCCGGTCTCACCAGCTCCTCCCACGCTGGTGCTCCGCACATGGCTCCCGTCGCGTATTGGTCCGTTGGCTCGCTGCTCGTGGCAGTCCTTTGCATCGCACCCGCATGCGGGAGTGGTGGAGGTTCCGGCGGGGGCGGCGGAGGGGGAGGCGGGGGCGGGGGCGGCGAAGAGGAGATCGATCCTGGACGCGTCCCGGACCTCGGGCCGTCGTCGTTCCAGGTCACGCCGGCCTTTGGCACTGCGGCCGATGGTCAGACGAGCGTCGCCATCGAGCTGCGCCTGATCAGCCTGCTCGGACGTCCGATCGGTGGGGCCGAGGTCGAACTCGAGATCAGCGGCTGCGGCAACCTGTGGCAACCCCTGCCGCCCACCGACCTCGACGGCAGGACGGAGGGCACGCTGGCTTCGACGGTCGGCGAGCGCAAGACGATCGTGGTGCGCACCCAGAGCGGCGGACGGCCGACGGTGTTCACGCCCCGCACGGCCGAGTTCCTGCTCATCCCGGACGACACGTTCTTCGTGCGCGCCTCGGGCTCGGACCTGAACTCGGGTCGGTCGCCGCGCGCAGCCTGGCAGAGCCTCTTCCACGCCCTCGACCAGGTCGGGCCCGGAGCGACGATCCACGTCGGGGCGGGCGTGCATGCCGGTCCGCTCACCATCCAGCACGACTCGAGCGGTGGAAACCCGCTGGTGATCGTGGGCGACCCCGCGGGTGTCATGACCGGCGACGCCGGCGCGGTCGTGATCGAAGCGGGCGGCGCACCCTGGGCGCTCCGCGTGCGCGAAGCCCGGAACCTCCTGCTGCAAGGGTTGACCCTGCGCGGCGCGCAGTCCGGCTTGCGCATCGAGGACTCGGCCGACGTCCGGGTGCTCGCCTGCCAGCCCGAGGAGAACGACTTCGGCCTCGTGGTCGAGGGCGCGGACGGCTTGGTCGTGCAGGACTGCCGCATCAGCGTCAATCGCCTGGACGGACTGCGCGTCGAGGACGCGCGCCGCACGCGCATCGAGAACAACCTCGTCTATGGCAACGGGCAGGACGGACTCGTGCTGCGCGCACCCGCGGAGGGCACGCAGGTCCGCTTCAACACCTTCTATCGCAACGGGCGACACCACCTGCGCGAGGAGCAGCCGGGTGGCAGTGGTGCGATCGAGGAGAACATCCTGACCGAGGGCGGAGCCGACCCGATCGCGCTCGCGCTCGTCAGCAGCTACCAGACCGGCTCCAACATGGTCTGGGCCAACCTGCAACCCGGCCCGTCGCGCGGCTTCCCGGAAGGGAGTGTCGAGGCCGACCCGCTCTTCGTCGATCCCTTCGGTGCGGACGGCATCCTGGGCGGGATCGGTGCCGGCGACGACGATTTCCGCTTGCTCCCGCAGAGCGCCGCGAACGACCGCGGCCGTTTTCTGGCACGGGCTGTCGTTCTCGGCTCGCAGGAGTCGCTGGCGACGCGCACGACGCGCGCCGACGGCCGCCTGGAGTGGAGCGGCGACGACCTCCCGGTCACGAACCTTGGTTTCCACTGGGCTCTGCCGGTGCCCCCGTTCGAATCGCTCGGGAAGGACGGGGGCCGGCTGGCCTTCGCCGCGCCCGGCGACGTGCGCCTGCAGGCCCACGCCTGGGACCGCTCGATTTCCTTTACGGCCGAGAGCTCGCTCGGTCCGGCCCTCGACGCCGAGGTCCTGTATCTGGAGCACCGCCTCGCGCCGCTCGAGAGCACCGAAGAGCTGGTTGCAGCGCAGGTCGACACCGGTACGAGCGGACGGATCCTGGTGCGGCACTGGGACGGCCGGCACTGGAACGAACCCGCGCTCGCGCCTTTCCAGGACGGCCTCGCGCGCGAGGAGCTGAGCGAGCGGCGCTTCGACATCGAGTACGAGGAACTCTCGGGCCGCGCCCTCTTCGTGCTGGCCGACGACGACGGCATCCCGAGCTACCGCGTGCTCGAGCGCGGCGGCTGGAGCCCGCTACGCCAGGTCGCCGAGAACGCCGAGGGGGAAGGTCGGGTGCGCCTGGTCGAGCTCGTCCCCCGCCGGGGCACGAACGAGCTCGCCTTGCTGACGCTCGACGACCGCCGGGACCTGGTCGTGACGCTGTGGGACGGAGCGACCTTCGGCGCGCCACTCCTGCTCACGGCCAACACGATCTTCGCGCCTGGCTGGCGGCCCTTCGACGCCGCCTTCGAGAGTCTGTCGGGTGACCTGCTCGTGGCCTGGGGCTTCAACCGCTTCGCCGAGTCGACGCGCTGGGCGACGCTCGAGCGCGCGACCGGCCAGTGGCGCACGGGCCAGCACCCGAGCACCGAAGCCGTCGGTGCCCACGTGCTCTTGGCCAGCGATCCCGTGAGCAACCGCATAGCCCTCACGCTGGGCGAGGCGACCTTCGACAACGACGTGACCGTGTCGATCTGGGACGGCGCGGAGTGGGTCCACACGGCCGAGCTGACGCTGGCCGGACCGATCGACAGCCGCCTGTCCGACCTGACTTGGCTGGGCAACACGGGGGTCGCCAGCGTGGTCTTCCGCCGCCAGGGGCACACCGGCAGCTTCAACGTGGCCAGTTTCTTCTCGACCGGCTGGCGCATCCAGCCCGACGTGGTGCTGGCGGGCGTCGACAAGGCCGCCCAGGTGCGCATGGTGAGCCAGTCGGATCGTGGCCAACTCCTCGGCCTGGTCCTGGACCTGCAGGGCCGACTGTTCGGTTTCCGCTTCGAGGGTAGCAAGTTCACGGTGCTCAACGACGGCGTGCCGCTGGCCACCGGCTTCGATCCTCTGGCCCCGGGTCGTCCCTTCGACGTGGCCCTGAGGCAAGCGCGCACGACCGAGCCGATCTTGAAGTAGTTCGCGGGTCGCCCACCCGATTCGCGAATCCTCTCGGCGGAGCGCGGCATGTCGTTCTGCGGATGAGGTCCTCCCTGCCGACGCCCGATGCCCAGCTCCTGCTGGAGCACGCCCAGTGGATGCGCGTCCTGGCACGCAAGCTGGTGGCCGACCCCGAGCGCGCCGACGAGCTCAGCCAGGAGACCTGGATGCGCATCCTCGAGCGCCCGCCGCGTCTCGACTCGCCGTTCCGCGGCTGGATCGCGACCGTGATGCGCAACCTGCTGCACGCCGAGCGCCGCGGCGCCGCCCGGCGCGCGACGCGCGAGGCCGCCAGCGCGCGCGCGGAAGCCCAGCCCTCGAGCCACGACCTGCTCGAACGCGCCACCCTGCAGCGCGAGCTGGTCCAGGCCGTGCTCGAGCTGGAAGAGCCCTACCGCAGCACCGTGCTGCTGCGCTACTTCGAGGAGCGCACCCCGCAGGAGATCGCCTCCTCCGCGCGTATCCCTGTTTCCACGGTCAAGACGCGCCTCGCGCGCGGCATCGCGCGCCTGCGTGAGCGTCTCGCCCGCACGCACGGGCCGGATGGCAGGACGAGCGTGCTCCTCGCCCTGGCACACATCGAGGCTCCCGCGCTGCGCTGGTCGCCCTGCTCGGAAACGAAGATCGCCGCCGCCTCCCTCGCCATGAACACCAAGCTGCTGGTTCCGCTCGCGCTCGTCCTCGCCGCCGGCCTCGTCTACGTGCTCTCCGCGCGCACGCCTGCAACGGCCTCCCCGCGCGCGAGCGAGCGCGAGCCGAGTGAGGCACACGTTGCCCTCGCCCCCGTGTCCCCGGGGGCGAGCCCCGCCGTGGCGCAGCGCGAACGAGCCGGCCCCGAGCGTGCGACCCGTCCGGCCACGACGCCAGCGGTGCCGGCGCCGACGCTTCCAGCGCGCGTGCGCGGTCGCGTGATCGACGCGCACGGAAGGCCGGTCGTCGCGGTGGAGGTCGTGCTCTCGGCGCAGGAAGCTCCAGAGAACAGCGCCACCCACGCCGAAGCCGAGTCTGCCCCCGTCGTCGCGCGTACCGATGCCGAAGGCGTGTTCGAGCTCGACGGGCAGCGCCACGGGCGCCTGTTCGTGCAGGATCTGCGCTGGACCACGGTGCTCGCCGGCGTCCCCGTCGACCAGCGCTCCGGCCAGGAATGCCGGATCGTCGTGGCCCCGAGCATCGCCCTGGAGGGCTTCGTGCTGGACGACCTGAGTCTGCCGCTCGGCGGCGCACGCGTCGCGCTCACGGCGCCGCCGACGCTGCGCGCGAGCCTGGCACAGGTGCTCGACTTCTCGGTCGACGTACCCTGGGAGACCCGCTCGGACGAGCGCGGACGGTTCCAGCTCGCGGCTGCACCGGCCATCGCGGAGGGCGAGCTGCGCGCCGAGCTGGAAGGCTACGCGCCGCACGCGGAACCCGCGCCGCTCGTGGCAAGGAACGATCTCGTCGTCGTCCTCGCGCGGCCGGGCGCCGGGGGTGCCAGTCTGCGCGGCACGGTGGTGGACACGGGCGGCTTGCCCGTGGCCGAAGCGCTGGTCTCGTACGGCGTCGACACGACGCGCACCGACGAAGACGGACGCTTCGCCTTTTCCCTCGGCGATCCGGACTCCTTCAACCACATGGCGGCGCGCTTCGGAATGCACGTCCCGGAGGGCCTGCTGCGCGCCCTCAAGCGCGGCTTCCTGCCGGCCGAACTGCGCGCGGCGCGCGCGAGCGACGGCCAGCTGGAATGGCCGCGGCCGATCGTGCTGCGCCTCGGCTCGGAAGCGCTCACGCTCGCGGGGCGGGTGCTCGACGCGCGCGGCGAACCCCTGGCCGGCATGCGCGTGTGGATCGCCGACGCGACCTTCTTCGGCGGGCTCGTGCGCGACTCGGACTCCGAGCGCTTCCCGCAGTTCGTCCAGGTCGAGGCCCTGCTCGCGGGCGCAGGCCCGGACTGGACCTGGGCCGAGAGCGATGGCGACGGGCGCTTCGAGCTGAGCGGGCTGACGGAACGCGAGTACACGTTGGCCGTCATGGATCCCGCCACGCTGCAACGCACCGACCTGCCGAACGTCGCGGCCGGGCGGCGCAACGTCGTGCTCGTGCTCCCGACCGACGAGCTGCTGCCGCGCCTCGCCGGGCGCGTGCTCGACGGTCACGGCAAGCCGCTCCCGAACCTGGCGGTATTCCCGATGTGCGACGCGCTCGAGACGCGCGTCGAGGGCCAGACCGTCGGCACACAACACGAGGTGGCGCCCGGCACGACCACCGACCAGGACGGTTGGTTCCAGCTCGAGCGCGTGCCCGAGCGCGCCGTCTACCTGCGCATCCAGGGCGCGGACACCATTCCCCTCGAGTGGGGCCGCGGGCTCGCCGGCGGGCTGGCCGAGCTGGCCGGGAAGAGCCGCGAGAAGCTGGTCATCACCGTCGAGCGCCGCTGCCACTTCCAGGTCGAGCTGGCCGTGCCGGACGAGGCCGACGAGCTCGGCGTGCTGGACGCCGGGGGGCACGAGCTCACGATCAGCGAGTTCCTCGGCAGCGGCCGCAACGACAACGAGCGCCACCCCATCGTCGCGGGCCGTTCGAGCACGCTGGCGGTCGGCGAGCGGGCCGCGGCGCTGGTCCTGTACCGCGCCGGCTCCGAGGTGCGCCGCGTGGCGCTCACGCTCGAGCCGGGCCCACCCGCGAGCCTGCGTCTCTGAGCGGATTCGCGACGCTTCGCTCGGAGCATCCGATCTGGACCCGAGCTAGAATTTCGGCTCGATGCCCGCGCCCACCCCCGCGAAGAGCGTCGAGCCGTCCCTGCCGCGCGAGGTCGATGGGTTTCGCCTGCTGCGCGAGCTCGGACGCGGGGGCATGGGCATCGTCTACCAGGCCGAGGAACTGTCCTCCGGCCGCGCGGTCGCGCTCAAGGTGCTGGCGACCGACGAACTCGTCTCGGAAGAGGCCTTCGAGCGCTTCCGGCGCGAGGCGCGCATGGCGGCTTCGATCTCCGACTCGCACTGCGTGTTCGTCTACGGCGCCCACCAGGTCGACGGCGCGCCGGCGATCGCGATGGAGCTGTGCCCGGGCGAGACGCTCGAGCACCGCCTCGGCAAGCGCGAACCGATCCCGATCGAGAGCGCGCTGCGCTGGACGCTCGAGATCCTCGAGGGGCTCGAGGCGGCACACGCGGCCGGCGTCGTCCACCGCGACGTGAAGCCCTCGAACTGCTTCATCACGCACGATGAGCACGTCAAGGTCGGTGACTTCGGCCTTTCGCGCTCGCTCGACACCGACATCCGCTTGACGCAGTCGGGCGCGTTCCTCGGCTCGCCCCTGTACGCCTCGCCCGAGCAGATCAAGGGCCGCGACGTCGACCTGCGCAGCGACATCTACTCCTGCGGCGCGACGCTCTACGCCCTGCTCGCCGGCCGCCCGCCGTTCCATGGACAGAACCTCGGCGAGGTCCTGGCGCGCATCCTTTCCGAGAGTCCGCCCGCGCTGCGCAAGGCTCGGCCGGAGGTCAGCGTCGAGCTGGAGCGCGTGGTCGCGCGCGCGATGGAGCGCGAGCCAGAGCGCCGCTACCAGGACCATGCGAGCTTCCGCGCCGCGCTCGAGCCCTTCCTGGCGGGGGAAGCCCTGCCCGCCGGGCGCACGCGCCGTACGCTCGCGTACGCGCTCGACCGGGTCGTGCTGACCGGCGCGACCCAGTGCCTGACGATCCTCCTTGTCTCGCTGGGCTGGGCCCGGCTGGATGCCGCGCAATCGAGCAAGCTCGAGCCACTGGGCTTCGTGGTGTTCCTCGGCGCCCTGACGCCCCTGTACTTCGGCCTCTCCGAGGGCCTGGCCGGCGCGACGCTCGCCAAGTGGCTCTTCGGTCAGCGCGTCCTGGACGCCCGCACCGGTCGGGTGAGCCTCGCGCGCGCGCTCCTGCGCGCGCTCGTGTTCTCCTCTCCGCGCATGCTCTGGGAGGGCTTCCTGCTCACGCAGGAGTTGCAGCAAGGGACGCTCGTGGTCCTGGCCAGCACCCTGCTGCCGGCCACCTTCCTGCTGATGGCTTCCACGATGCGGCGCCGCAACGGATTCCGGGGACTGCACGAGTTCGCCAGCGGCACGCGCGTCGTCCAGACGCGCTCTCCGTTCACGCGCTTCCAGGACAAGCGGCCCGTTGCGGTGCAGGAGACTGTGCCGGCGGAGGGCTGGCCGGCCGCGGTCGGACCGTATCGGATCGAGGGCTCGATCGGCCCGACACCCACGGGTGCGCTGCTGCAGTGCGTCGATCAGGATCTGAAGCGCACGGCCTGGATGTACGCCCGCCGGGTCGATGTGGCGGAGTCGAGCGAGGAACGGCGTGCGCTCGTACGTCCTGGCCGTCTGCGCTGGCTCGGCAGCACGTGCCAGGGCGAGATGCGGTTCGAGATGTTCGAGGCGCCGGGGGGCGCAAGCCTCCGCGCGTGCCTCGCACGTCAGCCCGGGCTCGACTGGGCCACTGCCCAGCGCCTGCTCGCGGGCCTGGCGGCCGAGCTGGCCGGACCGCCCGTCGCCGCCGACACCGCCGGGCCGGGAGGCGCCGCGCCCGCGCGCCTGTGCCTGGAGCAACTCTGGATCGATCGCACGTGGAACGTGCGCCTCCTGGACGAGCCGATCGGCAGCGGAGGCTTCGCGTACCTTGCGCCACTGGAGCTCCTGTGCGAAGCAGCGCGCCTGCTCCTGGGCGCTTCCGATGGTCCGCGCGCGCCGCTGCCGGCCGGCTTGCCCCTTTCCGCCGAGCCCGTCGTGCGCAGGCTCCTCGGCCGCGCCCCACGCTTCACGAGCGTGGACGAGGCCAGCCGCGAGCTGCAGATCCTGGACGGACGGCCGACGCGTTTGAGCTCGCCGGCACGCGCGGTCCAGCTCGTCGTGAGCTCGATCGCGCCCGCCTTCGCGCTGCTCCTCAGCGTCTTCTTCCTCTTCCTCATCACGGATTCCATCGATCTCCTCGACGAGAGCAAGGCCTGCATCCGCCAGCTCCGGGCACAGGAAGGCTCGCCCGAGCCCGAGCCGCGCATGGATCCGGACGATCGCCGCGCGCGCGAGCTCTTGATCGCGAACGGCGCCGCGAGCGCCTTGGGCCCGGCCTTCGCGAGCAAGCTCGATCCGGCCGAGGTCGCGATCCAAACGCACGCGCTCGCCGCCCATCCGTCGCCCAGCGCCGAGGACCTGGCCTGGGCGCGCGCGCGGATCCGCGCACGGCCCTTCCCCGAGCCCGGATCGAGCGCGACGCTTGCAGCCTCCCAGTACGAGACGCCTGCGCTCGAGGCCGAGATCGGTCCCCACGCCAGGCTCGAAGTCGTGCCCGGGGACGAGCCCCTGCGTCGGAAGCGCTGGCCGCTGGTCCCCCTGTTCCTGGCCGTGACACTCGGGGTGTGGGGCGTCGCCAGCACGCTCTTCGCCCTGGTCTTCCGTGGCGGCCTGTCGCTCAAGCTGTTCGGCATCGGCGTGCGCGACCGGCGTGGCGAGCTGGCATCCCGGCTGCGTTGCGCCTGGCGCAGCCTGCTCCTCTGGGTGCCGCTCGGAGTGCTGTACGGCACAGGGGCCTGGCTCGCACACGAGGTCGCTCTCTCGGCGGGGGTGGCGCTGACCGTGGTCGCCGCGTTGATCCACGCTTGCGCCATCGCCTACGCGATCTGGCGGCCAGCGCGCGGCCTCCAGGACCGCCTGGCAGGCACGCAGCTCGTTCCGCGTTGACGCGTGCGGCGGAAGCTACTGGCTGCCGTAGCCGCGCGGGTGCGTGCGCATGAACTCCCAGGCGTCGGTGAGGATCTGCTCCAGCTCCGAGCGCCGCGGCTTCCAGCCGAGCACCTCGCGCGCCTTCGCGCCGTCGGCGACGAGCTGCGCCGGGTCGCCGGGGCGGCGGGCCACGACCTCGGCCGGGATCGCGTGCGCGCTGACCTTGCGTGCGAGCTCCACCAGCTCCTTCACGGTGTACCCGTTGCCCGTGCCGAGGTTGCAGGCGATCGCCTTCGTTCCGGCCTGCAGCTTGGCGAGCGCGCGCACGTGCGCGTCCGCCAGGTCCGCCACATGGATGTAGTCACGAACGCAGGTGCCGTCGCGCGTGGGCCAGTCGCCGCCGAAGATCGACACGCACTTGCGCTTGCCGAGCGCCACGCCCAGCACCAGCGGGATGATGTGGGTCTCGGGCTCGTGGTCTTCGCCCAGGCCTTCCTCGGGCATGCAGCCAGCGGCGTTGAAGTAGCGCAGCGCCGCCGTGCGCAGGCCGTAGGCGTGGGCGTAGTCCTGCATCATGTGCTCCATGTGCAGCTTGGTGCGCCCGTAGGGGTTGATCGGGTTCTGCGGGTGATCCGAGGGGATCGGGACCGAGCGCGGCTCGCCGTAGGTCGCGGCCGTGGACGAGAACACGATGTCGCGGCAGCCGTGCGCGCGCATCGCCTCGAGCAGGTTCCAGGTGTGGATCACGTTCTCGCGGTAGTACTTGGAGGGCTCGGTCACGCTCTCGCCCACGTAGCACTTGGCGGCGAAGTGCACGATGGCCACCGGGCGGTGGCGCTGGAACACGCCCGCGAGCGCGTCCCGATCGCCGAGGTCCACGGGCTCGAAGGGCGCGCGCACGCTCTCGCGGTGCCCGGTCGAAAGGTTGTCGAGCACCACCACGGGGACGCCGAGGTGCTCGAGCACGCGCACGAAGTGGGCGCCGATGTAGCCCGCACCACCGGGTACGAGGACCGGGCCGCTCGGAACGGGACCGGCGTAGGCGGGGGTGTCACGCATGCTCGGGGCGGGCTGGAGTCGTGGCAGAGCCTAGCGACGACGGCAGCCGCGTCGAGGGCGCGCTCGCAGGCAGCAGGGCGTCTCCGGTCCCGTGCTACGGGTTGCCTTCCGCCTCCTGCCAGGCATCGGCAGGTGCCTGCAGGTCCTGTTTCTGCACACCCAGGGCGGTGAACGGGTCGCGCCGGTCGGCGCTCATCTCGTGCAGCGGGAACTCGATCTTCGACCAGGACAGGACTTCGGGATCGACGTCGCCGGCGTCCGCCACGGCGTCGGGTACGTCCCAGGGGAGCTGGAAGCCGCCCAGGTTCTCGTCGAAGTGGAATTTGGTCGACTGGTCGACGCTGATCTGATCGGCCACCAGCGCGCCCCACACCTCCGCTCCTTGGTCGACCTGGATGGTGGAGTCCGGAGCGTAGAATCCGACGTAGATCTTGCTCCCCTGGTCGAACTGGACCGTGCCGACCGAGCTGATCAGGAAGGCGGCATCGACCGGCGTGCCCGCCTTCGGACGGACGGTGTAGCTCTTGTCGACCGACCAGACGCCGGTGTCGTAGATCGTGATCGGGCCATTGGTGCAGTCGAGCTCCAGCGTGGCCGACTGCCCGGTGGTGTAGCCGTCCAGCACGAGCGTGGCCGGGCCGATGATCTTGAGCGTGCTGAACTTGCCCTGGGTGCAGTTCGTGTAGTGGTAGGTCCCGGGGTTGATCGTCTTGGTGGCATTGTTCGCGACGCTGTAGGCGCCGCTGGATGCGATCACGGGCACGGGGATCGCGGCCAGGGGGACCTTCTGCGCGTTCGGAGTCGTGGAGCCCGACACGTGGGCGCTGCCCGACATCGTCGGCGCGATCCCCGGCCCGCAGTTCACGTCGCCGAAGACCTTGACGTTGGCGTCGAGCTGGATCGTGCCGTTCCCCGCCGCTCCGCCCTTCGCCCCGGCGTAGGTCGTGCCGCCGTAGGTGTTGGTCGCCTGCGAGACGTAGGTCCCGAGCGTGGAGTCGTAGCTGTCGATCATGACGTCCTGATCGAGCTGCATGTCCTGGTCCGAGAACAGCATGCGGAAGAACCCGTCACCCGGGCCTCCGCCGCCCCCCCCGCCGCCGCCGTTGGCCGAGGACTCGACCACGACGCGCAACGCCGCGCGGCCGCGGTGCGTCATGGGCCACGAGTCGAGCTGGATGCGGCCGCTGCCGAGGTCGGTGGCCTCGACCCACAGAACTCCGCCGCCGAGATAGGCAGGCGCGTCCGCGTTCCCGATGTTGCCGCTCTGGCCGGCTCGGATGGCCTCCATGGCCTCGCTGATCCCGGCCTCGGCCAGCAGCGTCGCGCGCGTCGACTCCAGGTTTGCATCCTGCTCCTGGCCCAGGCGCTGGCCGACGCGCAGGAAGATCAGCGCCAGAACGGTCATCGTGCCGAGCAGGATGGTGACGGTGATGAGCGTGCTCCCGCGGCGTCCGTTGCAGTTCGAATGGCGCATGTTCCTCGGATTCCTCGTCAGTTGCCTTGGTTGCGGAAGACCACGCTGCGCTGCACCGTGCTGGTGAGCACATGGCCGTTCCCGTCACGCGCCGCGAGCGTCAGGCGCACGGTCACTTTGTTCCCGTCGAAGTCGAGCGCGAACCCGCGCTCGTCGATCAGCCCGTTCTCGTTCTCGTCGTCGCCGTCGAAGGTCTCGCCCGCGAGGTACTCGCGCACGCCCTCGCACAGCACGGTCCGGCGTTCGCCCACGGCACCCGGGTTCTCGATCCACACCAGACGGCCTTCGTCCACCAGACCGTCGCCGTTGTCGTCCAGATCGTCGTCGGCCTCGTCGTACTGGAGCTCGAAGCGCTCCAGCGGTCCCCAGATGATTTCCCCATCCGCGTCCGCGCCCAGGCCGCGCTGGAAGTCGAGCTCGGTGCCATGGAAGGGCGTCACGGCCTGGGGTGTGGCCAGGTCGGCGCTCGAGCTCTTCAGGCTCTCGCACACCCGGTCCAGGGCGCGCAGCGCCTGGCCGTCGAGCTCGGCCACAGCAATCCCCGTGCGCGTGGCGTTCGAGGCCGACTCGGTGGTCAGGAAGAAGAGCCCGCCGATGACCGACATCAAGACCAGCGCTACCGACATCTCGACCAGCGTGAATCCTCCCCGCGCTCCCATCGCAGCCCCTAGAGATCCGTGAGCACGGTGACCAGTTCGAAGGTGCGCGCGCCGTTCTGCCCGTTCCAGCGGATCACGACTCGCAGCGGCAAGATGCGGTAGTCGCCCGCATGGTCGTCGGCGTCGACCGCCCCATCGCCGTCCAGGTCGCGCGGGAGCCCGAGCTCGACGTCGTCGCCGTCCTCGTGCAGGGCCGTCCCCGTGCCTGGGAACACGATCGCCCCGACGAACCCGTCCGCGTCGCCCTCCTGGGCAGCAAGGCCCGCGACCGCGAAGCCGCTGCCCGGGGCGGTGCCGCCCGGATCGTCGGCTGCGGTGTCGTTGTAGCGTGCGTAGATCTCGTCGAAGGTCGTGGCTTTCAGCTCCTCGATGACGCTCTGGGCCGCGCGCGAAGCCAGGGCCGTCTCGCGGTTGGTCATGTTGAGGGCGCTCGAGATCACCAGCGCGGTCACCACGGCGCCGGCCACGAGCAGGAACACGGTGCTCGAGATCATCAGCTCGAGCAGGGTGAAGCCCAGAACCGTGCGTTCGGCCCACCGCCTCGAAAGAGGCTTCACGCGGCCTCCCGGCTGGCCGGGATCGCGGACGCGTCGGATCCCCGCAGCGGCTCGGTGACACGATTGAGGAGCTCGCAGAAGTCCTGCAGCTCGTCGTCCTTGCGGATCCGGCAGGGCGCGGGCCGTTCTCCGCCGGCAAGTTGATTCAGATACACGCGGAAGCGATACAGCGGCCCCACGATCTTGTGGGTCGAGGCGATGCCTACCGCTAGCGTGAGCGGGGTGAGCAGCAGCAGGGTGAAGGTCAGACTGCTCGCGAGGAGCCCGAGCAGCTCGGCCTTGAGCGCGATCCCGTCGTTCGGAAGGCGATCGGCCACACGCAGCAGGAGATAGCTGACGACCAGCGCCTGCACCAGCAACGCCAGCGCCGTGGTCGAGAGGAAGAGCAGCAAGAACCGCTGCTGGATGCGCGGCTCGATCAGCTTCTTCTTGCGCCGTTCCGGGGTGCTCATGCGTCCTGGGTGCGGTTCGTCGACCGGGGTCGAGCCTTTCTTGAGGGGTCGCGGAGAATCGCGGTCTCCTCGCCCGCGGCCAGGCCGGGCGCCGTCAGGCCGAGGGCTTCGAGCGCCTGCCGCGCGGCCCGCGCCACGGATTCGTCCGCGTCATCCAGGGCCAGGACCAGGCCCGGCGCCGCCGCGCTCGAGCCGATGCGCGCCAGGGCCGTGCAGGCGAGACGCCGCACCAGCGGGTCCGCATGCTCCAGGCCCGTCAGCGCCGCGAGCGCGAGCTCGTGCCGGCGCCAGCGGTGGCAGCTGAGCTCCGCCAGCGCGCGAATCGCGACCTCCGCGGCGCGGGCGTGGAGCTCGGCCCGCAGGCGTGGACCGTTCTGCTCGAGCCAGGCTCGCTCGGCGCGCAGCCACGCGCGCCAGCGCTTCCCGTCGGCTCGGAAGCGCAGGCCGGTGCTGTGCTCGAGCGCCCACTCTGCAGCCGCGCTCACCCCGCGGTTCTCGTGCTCCAGCAACTCGACCAGCCGCGGCAGAGCCTCGCCGTGCTGCGCGTGCCCGAGCGCCAGGGCCGCGGCGCGCAGCACGCGGGCATCGTTCTCCTTCAGCGCGTCCTCGAGCGGCGCCAGGACCTCCTCGTCGAGCGGCTTCGAGGCGCGCGCGGCCAGGGGCGCGATCTCCGCGAGGAGATCGGCATCGAGCTCGGCGCGGAAGCCGAGCGAGCTCGCCAGGGCGGAGAGCGCCTGCGGGCCCGCGCTCTGCCCCAACGCACGGGCCAGGGCCGAGGCGATCTCGAGCGGCGCCTGGAGCATCCAGCGCCGCAGGGTCTCGAGGGCGCGCGGATCGCGCTGCAGGATACCGGCGGAAGCCTCCTGGAGCGCGCCGGCCAGACCGGGTCCGAAGTCCTGCACGGCCGAGCGCAGCAGGGAGACATCCTCGCTCGACCCGCTCCGCGCCAGGACGCACAGCGCGGCCAGACGCTCTTCGCCGGGTGGGTTCTCGGCCAGGCGCCGCCGCAGGAACGGGCGCAGCGGTCCCGTCCCGAACGAGGCCAGGGCCTGCGCGAGCGCAGCCTCCTCCGCACGGCTGAGCGCGCGCTCCAGGCCCGAGCCGAAGGCGAGCACGGCGAAGAGGTCGGGCAGGAAAGGAGTTCCCAGCTTGGCGAGCTCGGCCGCCAGACGACCCTCGACTTCCACCCGGCTCGCGCTCCGCTCCAGGACCACGACCACGGCTGCGACGTCCGCCGTGCGGGGCGACGCCATTCCCAGGGCACACAGAACGAGGGCGAATCCGAACATCGGGCGAGAGCCCTCGCTCATCGTCCTGACGGATGGGCTTCCATTAGGTGGGAAGGAACTGCACCGCCCGCGCACACGCGGCCCGCGCGCGCGAGCTCACGCAGGATGGACCAGGCGCGCCCCGAGACACTCGAGGTCCGACCAGAACGAGCTCCAGCTCTTGCCCACGCAGTCCGGGTCGCGCACGAACACGCCCGGACGCAGGCACCCCCGGAGCGCGAAGGCGAAGGCCATGCGGTGGTCGCCTCGGGGATCGAGTACCGCCGGCGCGAGCGTGTCGCGCGCCGCGCCCGGCCCGATGCGGAGGAAATCCATGCCCGTCTCGACCGCGAAGCCGAGCTGCCGCAGGCCACCGGCGAGCACGCTCAGGCGATCGCTCTCCTTGCCCGGCAGGGTCGCGAGGCCGCGCAATATGCTGGTCGCCCCGGCGCGCAGCGCGGCCCCAGCAGCCAC
>JANOGB010000025.1:0-4016 GCA_031413955.1 Planctomycetota bacterium
TCGCCTCCGAGCGCCACGACGGAGACTCGCCCATCCAGGCCGGAGGCCTGGATCGCATCGAACGCACGGGCCCGGCGGGCGACGGCATCTCCGACGCCCTGGAGCACTATCTGATCCAGAGCGGCGCGCTACGTCCGGTCACGACGCGCAGCGACTCGGACGGCGATCTGCTCCCGGACTACCTCGAGGTGCGCCTGGCGCTGGATGCCTTCGATGCGCGCTCGCCGCTCGCGGACGGCAGCGCCGACACGGACGACGACGGCGTCTCCAACGCGCTCGAGTTCGTGCTGCTGCGCCTGGGAGCCACGGCGCCGATCGACGGGCGTACCGATTCCGACCTCGACGGCGCGCCCGATCACCTCGAGATCTTCGCGGGCACGAATGCCTTCGAGGAAGACGACCCGGTGCCGGCCGGCGCGGCCGACGCCGACGGCGACGGCCTCAGCGACGCGCTCGAGGTCGTGCTGCTCGCGCTCGGCGCGAGCGCGCCCGTGACGTCGCAGAACGACACGGACGGCGACGGCATCCCGGACGGCTACGAAGTGCGCTCGGGCACGCATCCCTTGCGCGGCGCTCATCCGCTGGCAAACGGCGGGAACGACGTGCTCGACGGCACCGGTCCGCGCGACACGATCAGCGACGCGCTCGAGGGCCTGCTCGTGCGCCAGGGCGCGACCCCGCCGATCACGCGCGGCAACGACAGCGACCAGGACGGCGCGCCCGAACACCTGGAGGTCTTCGCCGGCAGCCTGCCCTTCGACCCGAACCACCCGCTCGCGAACGGCGCCGCGGACGCCGACGGCGATCGGCTCTCGGACGCGCTGGAAGAAGTGCTGCTGCGCCTGGGCGCGACGCCGCCGCTGGCCGCGAACTCGGACACGGACGAGGACGGTGCACCGGACGGCTTCGAAGTGGAGACCTCGGCCCACCCCGTGAACGCCGACGTGCCCATCCAGGCCGGCGCCGGCGCCGGCTTCGACCGCAACGCGGCCACGGGCCTGAACGGGGACGGCATCTCGGACGCCCTCGAGCTGCTCTTGATCCAGATCGGAGCCCTTGCCCCTGTCAGCACGACCAGCGACACCGACCACGACGGGCTGCCGGACTACTTCGAGGTGCGCTCGGGCACGCGTGTGCTGGACGCGGATTCGCCGCTCGCGAACGGCGGCGCGGACAGCGACGATTCGACGGGTCCGGCTGGCGACCTGATCTCCGACGCGCTCGAGGCCTTCTTGATCGCGCGCGGGGCGACCGGACCGGTCACGCTCGCGACCGACACGGACGGCGACGGCGTGCCCGACTTCCACGAGATCTTCAAGGGCTCCGACCCCTTCGACGCCGCGGACGAGATCGCGCCCGGCACGCAGCCCGTCGCTCTCGGACTCGGCATCACCGGCATCGCCTTCCTGGGCCGCACGCTGAGCGGCAGCTACCGCTACCAGGACGCCGAGCTCGACCCCGAGGGCGGCACGAGCTTCCGCTGGCTGCGCGACGGCCTGGAGATTCCCGGCGAGCTCCTGCGCACCTACGTGATCACGGCCGAGGACGTGGGCCGCGCGCTGACCTTCGAGGTGACGCCTGTGTCGCTCTTCGCCTGGCCACCTCCGACACGCATCGGCGCGGCGGTGCGCACCACGCGCTCCATTCCCGTGCTGGTCTTCCCGCGCGGGACCGGCGGGCCGGGCGGAGTGGGCGTGGCAGACGGGAGGAGCGACCTGCGCGCCTGGCTGCGCGCGGACGAGGGCGTCACCACCCTCGCGGGCAAGGTGACGAGCTGGCGCGATCTCTCGGGCTCGCAGCGCCATGCGAACGCAATCGAGAGCGCGCGCCGTCCGGACCTCGTCAGCGGCGTCGGCCCGCGCCTCGCCTCGGCCGTGCGCTTCGACGGAGCGAGCCATCTGAACCTCCCGCGCCCGGTCGAGTTGGACCTCACGTTCGTGGCGGCCTTCGCGACCACCTCCACGGCGGGCAACCCGAACGCAGCGTGGTGGTCCACGCCTGCCATCCTGGGCGGGGATGCCTCGGGCAACGACGACTTCCACCTCGGCCTCAACGTCGGCAGGCCCTTGTTCGTGGTGCACGACAGGGAGCTCTTCGCGGCTGCCTCCTTTGCGGACGGGCTGCCGCACTCGGTCATGAGCTATCGCGTGGACAGCTCGGGTGAGATCGGGATGTTCGCAGACGGCGTAGCGCGAGGCAGCCTGGACGCGGGCGCCGGCTTGCTGGACGGCCCGACAGCCGTGTTCATCGGCAGTGCGCGCAGCACCCTCGGCTTCTGGACTGGCGACCTGTTCGAGGTCGTCGCCTACGCTCACTCCCTGAGCAGGATCGAGCGGAACCTGATCGACGCGTACTTCTCGGCGCGGTACGGCACGCCGAGCCCGCGTGCGCTGTTCGCCTTCGGCTCCACCCATGGCGGCGACGTGGCTGGCATCGGCCAGGAATCGACAGCGGAGCGCATCGCCGAGGCGGAAGGCCCCGGCATCCTGCGCGTCTCCGCGCCCTCGGCCCTGTCCAACGGCGACTACCTCCTGTGGGGCACGGACAAGCCGGGAGACTTCTCGCTCTCCGCCGACGTCCCGAAGCCTCTCCCGCAGCGCCTGACGCGAGTGTGGGCCTACACGCTCACCGACGGCGGCCGCGGGGACGGCGTGGGTAGGGTAGACCTCCGCTTCCGCGTGGGCGGGCTGTTCCTGTCGCCCTCGCCAGGGGACTTCGCGCTCCTGTTCGACGCGGACGGGACCTTCGCGGATGCCGAGGTGCACTCCGGCCCGAGCAGGTACGACCCGGTGCTCGACGCGATCGAGTTCACCGGCGTCTCGCTCGAGCCCGGACGGTTCCTCGCGCTGGCCGTGCGGCCGCGCGACTGAGGAGCAGATGCCTGTGGGTCGTTCGCTGACGGATCCCGCGCGCGCTCTCGGGTTGTCGTTGCTCGCCACGGCCCTGTTTTCTGCCTGTTCGAGCGACGGCGACGGGTCCAGCTCCCTGGCGCGCCTGCAAGACACGGATGGCGACGGCCTGCCCGACTCGCTGGAGAGCGCGCTCGGCTCGGACCCGCGCGACGCGGACCAGCCGTTCGTCGAGGGCGCCCAGGACGACGACACGCGCGAGGGCCCCGGACCCGACGCCATTCCCGACGGGCTCGAGCGCTACCTGCGCGCGGGCGGTACGCGTGTGCCCATCACGGCGCTCTCCGACGACGACGGCGATGGCGTGCCCGACTACCTCGAGGTCGCGAGCGGGCTCGACCCGCGCGATCCGGACGAACCGACGATGGCCGGCGCGGGCGACGACGAGAACGCGGGCGGCCCGGCCTTCGACGGCATCTCCGACGGCCTGGAGTCCTACCTCCTGCGCCGCGGCGCGCGCCCGCCGCTCACCCCCGACTCCGACTCCGATGCGGATGGCCTGGCCGATTTCTTGGAGGCGCGCTCGGGCTCGGATCCGTTCGACCCGCTCGATCCGCCCTACGCCCGGGCCTTCGACCTCGACCACGACCAGGTGCCCGACTGGCTCGAGGTCCGCGCTGGCTTCGATCCCCTGCTGGCGGACTTCCCGACCTTCGACGGAGCCAACGACGACGACGGTGGCCTGCTCGGTCCGGACGGGGACGGCGTCCTCGATGGCCTGGAGGGCTGGCTCTCCCGCAGCGGAGCCGCGACCCCCGTGACCACGGCCAGCGACAGCGACGCGGACGGCCTGCCGGACGTGGCCGAGGTGCGCGCGGGCTACGATCCGTTCCGCGCCTCGAGCCCCATGCTGGACGGAACGGGCGATCGCGACGGCGACGGGATCCGCGACGTCCTCGAGAGCCTGCTGCTCGCCAAGGGCGCGCGCGCGGCCACGCGCACGACCGACAGCGACGGCGATCGGATCGCGGACTTCGCCGAGGTCCTGAGCGGCTCGGATCCCTTCGAGCGCTCGCAGCCGACGCTCTTCGCACACTTCGATCTCGACCGCGACGGGCTGTTCGATTTCCTCGAGTACGAGCTCGGCTCCGACGCGCTCGATCCCGC
>JANOGB010000026.1:0-2011 GCA_031413955.1 Planctomycetota bacterium
GTATACTTCATATGAAGTCCACAGAGTCACGGAGGATGCATGGTCATAGAGAAGCAGGTTGTCCTGTCGGTCCGGATGACGCCGAGTCTCAAGCAGGCCGTGGACGAAGCGGCTTCGCGCAGTGGGCTGACGGTGCTGGACTGGATCAGGGCCGTGCTCGCCCGGGCCGCAAACGAGGGGGCCTTCGCGCCCCGGAAGGGAGGTAGGTATGGAGCCAGAAGGAGGGTCTAACCGGGCTGGGTCTGGCAGGCGGGATCGATTCGAGGATGGCCTGTTCTGCCGGAGGAACAAGCGGAACGGTGAGATGTACTGGTTCTGTCGGTTCACTGGCCCAGACGGCCGTAGGCACAAGGAGAGGGCCGGGACGCGCAAGCAGGATGCCCGGGACCTCCTTGAGAAACGGCGTGTTGAGGTTCGGGATGGGACGTGGAAGGACCGACGGGAGGTTGAGAGGGATACGCTCACCTTCGACCGGTTTGCGGACCGGTTCGAGGCGGAGTATGCCTCCCAGTGCCGCTCT
Source organism: Planctomycetota bacterium (assembly GCA_031413955.1). Classification (GTDB taxonomy): domain Bacteria; phylum Planctomycetota; class UBA1135; order UBA1135; genus JABFRZ01. Next base: position 521 of record JANOGB010000026.1, read on the forward strand.
GGCTACTACGGTCAGATGCTGAAGCCGCTTCGGGCTCACTTCGGCTCTCGGCTGCTTCGGTCCATCACGGCCGCCGACCTGGACGCCTACCGCCAGCGGTGCCAACAGGTGGATGAGGTTGGGGCCTCAACCACTCGGAAACGCCTGACCGTGTTGGGAACGATGTTCAAGCGGGCCCGACGGTGGGGACTTGTCGAGGCCAATCCGGTAGCCGACATGGACAAGCCCTCTGAGCCAGTCGCTAGTGTCCTGCCTCTGACGCTTCTTTACAATGGCGGATCTTCCGCATGATTGTCGCCGCGCTGGCCGTCCAGATGAACGGACGCGGGTTCCTGTTGTTCTCTCGCAGGTATTCCATGATCGCTCGTATCAGTTCCCGGACGCTGCGGAAGGTACCTCGGCGGATTCTCTTGCGAGTGATCTCCGCGAACCAGCGCTCCACCAAGTTCAACCATGACGAACTCGTGGGAACGAAATGAACGTGGAATCTCGGGTGATCCGCGATCCAGTGCCTCACCTCTGGATGCTTGTGCGTGCCGTAGTTGTCCAGCACGAGGTGAATCGCCAGTCGCCGAGGTATCGACTGATCGATGCGGCTGAGAAACTTCAGGAACTCGTCGTGCCGGTGCCGCTGCTCGCAGGTCCCGATCACCGTGCCATCCAGGACGTTCAGTGCTGCGAAGAGCGTCGTCGTTCCGTGGCGGATGTAGTCGTGAGTCTGTCGCTCGGGAAGACCAGGCCGCAGCGGCAGCACCGGTGCGGTCCGATCGAGAGCTTGGAATCTGACTCTTCTCGTCCGCGCACAGCACCACGGCCTTGTCAGGAGGATTCAGGTACAGACCCACGACGTCCCGCAGCTTGCTGACAAACTCCGGGTCACGACTGAGCTTGAACGTCTTGAGCCGGTGAGGCCGCAGCCCGTGTGCCTGCCAGATCCGCTGCACTGTCGCCGCGCTGACCTTCTGGGCACGGGCCATCGTCCGTGTGCTCCAGTGCGTCGCGGCCCTCGGCGTGGTGTTCAACGTCGCTCCCAGGATCGCTTCCACCTTCTGCGCACTCACCGTCTTGCGACGCCCCGGCCGAGGCGCATCCTTCAGCAGGCCGTCCACGCCGGCGTTCCTGAATCGATCCCGCCACAGGAGGATCGTGGGCCGCGAGACATCCAGGTCCTTCGCGAGACTGTTGTTCGCCTCGCCGCGCGCCGCGCCCAGTACGATGCTCGCTCGCAGGACAACGCGCTGCGCGGTCCTGCCCGATCGAACGAGTGCCTCGAGAACCTCTCTATCATGGTCGCTGATTCGCAGTGCTCTCGCTGGTTTCCACATAGTGCCGGGAGATTACCGCACTCCCGCACTATTGTAAAGCTATATGTGAATCATGACACTAGCCCCACTCGGTGCGAGGGTACGTCTCGAAGTGACCGCTCGCCCCCGCAAGTCTCGCGTCGCATAACGTTCCGCGTAAGCGGCGGCGCGCAGCGCCGTCCGCTGC
>JANOGB010000027.1:0-8089 GCA_031413955.1 Planctomycetota bacterium
GCCAGAGCGTCGTCACGCTCGTCGGGCCGTGCTCGGCGGCCAGGAAGGCCGCCTCCGCCGTCCCACTGTCGCGTTCCTAGCTCTGTCGAAGCGCGCGAAGCCGCAGCAGGGACTTTTTTCAACGGACTGCTAGGCGAGGGCGAGATTGTCGTCTTCGGAAGCGCCGCGCTGGCCCTCTGGCTTCGGAATCCGCCGTCCTCACGCGACGTCGATCTGTGGTGCGAGCCGCGTGAGAAGGGCGAAATCCTGACCGCGATGATGGGCGAGCTCTCCTGGTACCACGACAAGCACGGCGTGTTCGTCGAGGTCTGGGCGCCCGAGACCTTCGCGGCTCCTGGTGGGTGGCGCGAACGTGCGCGCCTCGTGACGCACCAAGACTTCCCCGGCGTACGGCTTGTCGTCCCGCATCCGCACGACGTGCTGGTCTCGAAGCTCGAGCGCATGGAGAGCAAGGACCGTGAGCACGCGCGCCTGATCCTGGCCGAATACCCGTTGACGCCGACCGTCTTCGACCACCTCGTTGCGACTTCACCTCATCGAAGCGGCCAGATCACGGACGCCGAACGTGTCCGCCGCTTCGAGGCGGGCGTGCGAGTTGCAGAGCAGATGCTCGAGCCCCGGCGATCCTGAGCGTCGTCCCTGCCGCTGCAGCCGCTCGCGCGCAGACGGCGCGATGTCCTGGACATCACTCGAGCGCGACCTTCTCGCCGCCGATCCTGCGCGCCTCGCGCAGGCCGGAGAGGAGCGCCGCGTGGACCGTGCCGTAGTACTCGGGCACGGTCGCTTCGCCCGCGAAGAGTAGTCTCTCACCGACCGGCGCGCCGAGCGCCGTCATGTCCGCGGGGCTCGCGCCGACGGGGAGGTAGCTGTAGGACCTCCGCGCGAAGGGGTCGTGCCGCCAGCGCGTGACGACCACCGCGCGCGCCTCGGGAATGTCGGGTCCGAAGATCTCCTCCAGCACCTCCCGCATCCGCTCCTCGATCTCCGCATCGCTCATGGTGTCGAGCATGTCCCGCGCGCTCTGGCCGCCGACCAGGCAGAGCAGGGTGGGCGCGCCGGCGTGATCGGTGAAGTCCAGGAAGGCCGGGAACTCGCCCGGCTCGAGACCGATGTAGGCGAAGTTGGTGACACTTTTCCCCTCACGCCAGAAGGCCGTCTCGAAGCGCAGGATGACCTTCTCCAGAGTGCCCATGTCGAGGCGTGCGATGGCGGCGAGCTTCTCCTCCGGGAGCGGCGGCTCGAACTCGATCGAGCCGGCCTGCAAAACGCCGAGCGGTACGGTGACGATCGCGTGGCTGCCGCGGAACGCGCCCGAGTCCGTGCGGACCGTGACGCCCGCGGCGTCGTGATCGATCCGTCGCACGGGTTCTTCGAGCCGGATGTCGAGCCCCTCCGCCAGCGCTTCCACCAGGGTGACGTAGCCGCCTTCCAGGAGCTGGTCGCCGCCCTCGAGCTCCTCGTACTCGCCGTAGTGGCGCAGCGAGATCCGCTCCGGTGGCCCGGCGTCGTAGAGCTCGGCCAGCAGCTGCTCGAGGGCGAAGGATGCCAGCCGCCGCTCCTCGCCCTCGAGGCCTTCCTGGACGAGGTAGTGCTCGATGGCGTCTGCCATGGACGCATCCGGCGGCAACGCCTCGATCAAGTCCGGGATCTCGCGCTCGAAGGCGGACAGCGTCAGCATGAACTGCAAGGGCGCGTCGAGACGGGCCCCGCGCTCCGCGTCGTACACCGGCCCCAGTCCGAAACGGCGCGGCGTGTAGGGGAGACCGAGAGCCTGGCTGAGCTCGGCCACGGGATTGCCGACGGTCCCGTGCAGGAACATGGCGCCCATCTCAACCTGGGCGCCATCGATCTTGCGCGTCCATGCACGACCCCCGATCCGATCGCGCGCTTCGAGGATCAGCACCTCCAGACCGGCATCGTGGAGGGCCCGCGCGGCCGTCAGACCCGCTACTCCCGCGCCCACCACGAGGATGGGTCGCGGTCGTTCCGAGCTCGGCGCTCCAGCCCGAGGCGCCGGCGCGCTCGCGCATCCAGCCAGCCAGAGAAGACCTACGCAGACGACGAGGGCGTTCACGAGCGTTCGGCCACGAGCGGGTGCTCGCCCGGGCAGGGATTGACCTCGACGGTCACGTGCGCGAGGCAGGCGATGTTCGTCAGGCGTTCCTTGTACTGCTCGGGCGCGTGCGGGTCGTCGCTGACGAGTGAGACGATGGCCGCGAAGCGCCCGGGGCCGACGCGCCAGACGTGCAGGTCGGTGACGCGGTCGCCGTTCGTCTCCTCGAGGCGCGCGCGCACGCGTTCGGCCAGCTCCGGGTCGTTCTCGGTGTCGAGCAGCACGGCCCCGGTGTCGCGCGCGAGCGCAAGCGACCAGCGCAGGATGACCAGCGCGCCCAGCAGGCCACACAGCGGATCCATCCAGTCCCAGCCCAGGAACTTGCCGGCCAGCAGCGCGGCGATCGCGAACACCGAGGTCAGCGCGTCGGCCATGACATGCAGGTAGGCCGAGCGCAGGTTGTGGTCGGAGTGTGCATGCGCATGTCCGTGTGCGTGGTCGTGCGCATGGGAGTGGCCTGCGCCCAGGATCCACGCGCTCGCAAGGTTTACCGCGAGCCCGACGAGCGCCACGAGGATCGCCTCGTCGAAACGGATCGCGGGGCGCGCGAGGAGGTGCTGGAACGACTCGAACCCGATCAGGCCCGCGATCGCGGCCAGGAGCACGGCACTCGCGAAGCCCGCGAGATCTCCGACCTTGCCGGTGCCGAAGACGTAGCGCGAGCTCCGCGCGTGCCGGCGCGCGAAGGCGTAGGCCGCGGCCGAGAGCGCCAGCGCGCCGGCATGCGTCGCCATGTGCCAGCCGTCGGCCAGCAGCGCCATCGAGCCGGTGAGCAGGCCGGCCGCGACCTCGGCCACCATCATCACCAGCGTCAGCGCGATCACGACGCGCGTGCGGCGCTCGTTCCTCTCGTGGTCGGCGCCGAGGAAGTCGTGCTCGTGCCGCCAGCGCTCCAGCGGATGGTCGTGCATCGGGGTCATCGTACCGACCGAGGCCGTGGCGCTGGGACACCCAGGGTGTCCGAGGGAAAGCCGGGAACCCTGTGGGTCGGAGCCGCGTCCAATTTCCGAAGGCAGCACAGAAAACCGCTGCCAACCGTTCGATTCTTCTGCCCTCGGTGTTCCTCTTCTGTTCCCCCCCCTTGAACAGGAGCCGAGCATGTCTTTGCCGCGATCTGAGAGGACGTGCCGGTTCTCCGTGACATGGGAGATGTAGCGTGGCCTATCGATCCGTGACCATCGGTCTCTTCTCGTTCCTGTCGTTCCTTGGTGCTGTCGTGCTCGCAGGAGCGGACTCGGCTCAGGTGCTTTCTCCACGCAAGCCTGGAGCGCGCGTGGCGGAGGCTCGACCCTTCCTGCCGATCGTCTTCGATGGCTTCGTGCTCGAGCCCGACGGAGCGCCCGCTGAAGGAGCGGTGGTGACGAGCAGCGCGGGCGGGAAGGCCATCACGGATCCGCGCGGCCGCTACCGGCTCGAGGCCGACGTGCCGCACGCCGCGCGGTTCGTCCAGATCACCGCCGCGGGCCGGACGGACGCGAACCTTTCGGCGAGCACGTCCTTCGAGCTCGGCCGCGCGTCCGGAGTCGGCCGGGTCGATCCGCTCCAGCTCCTGCCAGACACTTGCCAGCTCGGCTGGGTGCCCACCTTCAGGGACCAACCCGGAGTGGGTGGAACCGTGTACGCCCTGCTCGAATTCGACGACGAATTCGACGACGGCAACGGACCGGCGCTGCATGCAGGCGGCGGCTTCACGAGCGCGGGCAGCGCGGAACTGAACCACATCGCGCGCTGGAATGGTGTGCGCTGGAAGGCTCTCGGCAGCGGCCTGGATGGCGACGTCCGGGCCCTGGCGGTCTTCGATGACGGCTCCGGGCCGGCCCTCTACGCGGGCGGGAACTTCACGAGCGCCGGCGGAGCTGCGGCGAGCCACGTCGCGCGCTGGAACGGCTCGAGCTGGTCGGCGCTCGGCCTCGGGCTGGATAGCAGCGTCCACGCCCTGGCGGTCTTCGACGACGGCAGCGGGCCGGCGCTCTTCGCAGGCGGCTGGTTTTCGACGGCGGGTGGCGTGCCGGCCAGCCACATCGCGAAGTGGGACGGCGCGAGCTGGTCGGCGCTCGGCAGCGGGACGAACTCGGTCGTGCAGGCCCTGGTCGCGCACGACGACGGCAGCGGCCCGGCGCTCTACGCGGGCGGCGAGTTCACGACGGCCGGAGGCCTCACGGCGAGGCGGATCGCGAGGTGGGACGGCGCGAGCTGGTCCGCGCTCGGCAGCGGGCTGCGCACGGGCACGAACGATTTCGCGGAAGCGACGGCCCTGATCGTGCACGACGACGGCAGCGGCCCGGCGCTTTACGCGGGCGGCGAGTTCGCGACGGCTGGAGGCGTCTCGACGAAGCGGATCGCGAGGTGGAATGGCTCGAGCTGGTCCGGGCTGGGCAGCGGGATGAATTCGAGCGTGACGGCCCTGGTCGTGTACGACGACGGCAGCGGCCCGGCGCTCCATGCCGGGGGATACTTTTCCACCGCTGGAGGCGCTGCGGCGAATCAGATCGCGAAGTGGAATGGCGCGAGCTGGTCGGCGCTCAGCGCCGGCATGAACAACTCCGTCTTCGCGCTGACGACGCACGACCTCGGCGGCGGTACGGCCCTGGTCGCCGGGGGTAGCTTCACGGCGGCGGGGACGGCGCCGGCGACCTGGGTCGGGACGTGGGACGGCTCGGACTGGTCGGCCGTCGGCGGCGTGACGAACCGGTTGAACGACGCCGTACGCGCACAGATCGTCCACGACGACGGCAGCGGTCCCGCGCTCTATGCGGGCGGCGAGTTCACGCTCGGCGGTGGCGTCGCGCGCTGGGACGGCACGAGCTGGTCCGCGCTCGGCACCTGGATCGGAGGCGGCACGGTCCACGCCCTGACGGTATACGACGACGGCAGCGGCCCGGCGCTCTACGCCGGCGGAGAGTTCACGAGCGCGGGCGGCGTCGCTGCCAATCGCGTCGCGCGCTGGGATGGAACGAGCTGGTCCACGCTCGGCAGCGGAACGGACGACCGCGTCTCGTGCCTGACGGCGTACGACGACGGTGGCGGGCCGGAGCTCTACGCCGGAGGTTGGTTCGAGAGCGCGGGCGGGATCATCGTGAACAGGATCGCGAGGTGGAACGGCTCGAGCTGGACGGCGCTGAACGGAGGGATCCAGGGATTCGATGTCGTGTTTGCCATGGCCGTCTACGACGACGGCAGCGGCCCGGCGCTCTACGTGGCCATCGCCGATGGTTTCATCTCCGCCTCCATCGAGAGATGGGACGGTTCGAGCTGGAGCACGCTCGCCGTCGCGGAAGGCTTCGATGGGGGGATCATTCACTCCCTGACGGTGCACGACGACGGCAGTGGTCCGGCGCTCTACGCCGGCGGCGACTTCACGGCCATGGGTGGCGTGAGCGCGGAAAACATCGCGAGGTGGGACGGCTCGAGCTGGTCCGCGCTCGGCAGCGGGCTGGACGGCGGCGCAACCGCGCTGGGCGCGTTCGACGATGGCACTGGCATGGCGCTCTACGCGGGTGGCAACTTCACGTCCGCGGGCGCCATCGCGGCGAACCACGTCGCGAAGTGGGACGGCTCGAGCTGGACTCCCCTCGGCAGCGGGCTCAGCGGCAGCAGTGGCTTCGATACGGTCCTCAGCCTGGTCGGAGTCGAGACCGGCGGACTTCGGGGGCTCTACGCCGGCGGCGCGTTCACCGCTCTCGATTCCGGCGACAGCTTCCTCGCGAAGTGGGGCTGCGTCCCGGTCACGAGGGCGTCGAAGGTGCGCCCGCGCTAGCAATCACCCGTGCGAGCGTCCCGGCAACGCTCGCGGCCATCAGCGCTCGCGAATCTCCGCTCTCACCCTGGGAGCGCCGGGCTCCAGCCCGGCTCTTCCTCCGGCCCGCTCCTCCTCCAAGACTCCCGCGCCCGCGCCGGCTCTCCGGAACCCTGGCCTCCCCGAACTCCTCGTCGCGCTACTTCTTCACGCGCTCCGGCGCCGGCTCGAGCGCGCCGGATTCCTTCAGCGCCACCAGCAAGCGCTCCTTCCAGGCCGGGCGGCACACGAGCAGCTCGTGGTTCTTCGGGTTCTTCTGGTTGTAGACGTGCTCCTCGCCACGCAGCTTGGAGACGCTCCAGCCGAGCGCACGCGCGACGGTCTCGGGCGCGCAGGTGTCCCATTCCTTGAGCCCGATCGTGTGCGCGTAGATGTCGGCCTCGCCGACGACGAGGCGCGAGACCTTGTAGCCGGCCGAGCCGCAGGGCACGAGCTCGCCGTTCAGGGCGCGCGCGAAGTTCGTGACCCAGGGCGGCGTGTGGCTGCGGCTGACGACGATGCGCGGGCGCGCGGGTTGCTCGCTCGCGCCGCGCGTGAGCTTCGCGCCCGCGCTCGAGCCGGCGCGCTCCTTGCCGGGCACGCACACGCCCCACAGCACGTCGTCGTTCGCCGGAAGCGCCACCGCGGCAAGCGCGCAACGCCCGCCGACAGTGAGCGCCACGTGCACGGCCCAGTCGGCGCGGCCCTCGCTGAACTCCTGCGTGCCGTCGAGCGGATCGACGATCCACGTGCGGCGCTTGCCGAGGCGCTCGGCCGAGTCGACCGTCTCCTCCGAGAGCAGACCATCATCGGGATAGCGCCCGCGGATGAAGCCCTGCAGGAAACCATCGGCTGCCTGATCGCCGACGTCCGCCAGCGTCTTCCCCTGCCAGCGCTCCTCCGCGCGCAACACCGTCACCCGCCGCCCGGCGGTGCGTGCAGCCTCGATGGCGAAGGCGAGGTCCCGTTCGATCTCCTGGTCGGTGAGCGTCATGGGAGCAGTATCGGCAAGGGCGGGGGAGGACTCCAACGGGGCTGGCTCCCGGGCGCGTTCCGCGCCGAGAATCCTCGATTGGAGCCAACGGCCACGAGAGGGCTGCATCCATGGTCCGTGCTACCCTCGTTCCCGGTAGCGTCCACTTCTCGATCCGGGGAGCCCATCATGCGCTGCTCGATGGTCATTGGTGCGATTGCGTTGGCGGCTTCGTTGGTTCTCGGGCGCTGGGCCGTGGCTCAGGGCCTTCCTCCACGCGCGCACGACCTTGGGGGCGCGGAAAAGGACGTCCCGACACTCCCGCAAGTCGTTTCCGGTCGCGTGTGCATGCCAGACGGTTCACCCGCGGTGGGCGCGGTGGTCGAGACGAGCGCGGGCGGTCGGGCCGTCACGGGTGCGGACGGGACCTTCGCGCTGGAAGTGGAGCTGTCGCTCGACGAGGGGTGCGTGGAGGTGACGGCGGTTGCCGACGAGGCCATGGGCTCGGGGAGCCTGGTCGCGAGCGCGCGCATCGTGCCTGCGGCGCTGTCGCCGGCGGCGTCCGTCGGGCAGCTCGCGTTGACGCTGGCTTCGGGTTGCCACCCGAGGTGGCTGCCGACATTCGGTGAGACGCCTGGTACGAACGGTGTTGTCAACGCTCTTGCGGTCTTCGACGACGGTAGCGGACCAGCGCTCTTTGCGGCGGGCGACTTCTCGTCCACGGGCGGCGTCGTGGTGAGCGAGATCGGGAGGTGGAACGGCTCGAGCTGGTCGGCGCTCGGCGGTCAGTTCGCGGGCCCGTTCTGCTGTCCCGAGGTCTTCGCCTTGACGGTGTACGACGATGGGGGCGGGAAGGAGCTCTACGTGGGCGGCCATTTCACGACCGCGGGCGGCAGCGCGGCGAACTACATCGCGAAGTGGGACGGCTCGAGCTGGTCGGCGCTGGGCAGCGGGATGAACGGCGCCGTCGCGGCCCTGGCGGTGCACGACGATGGCGGCGGGCCGGCGCTCTATGCGGGAGGCGGCTTCACGACTGCGGGCGGCGTGGCGGCGAGCCGGATCGCGAAGTGGAACGGGTCGAGTTGGTCGGCGCTCGGCAGCGGGATGAACGCAACCAACGTCTCCGCGCTGGTGGTGCACGACGATGGCAGCGGACCGGCTCTCTATGCGGGAGGGAGTTTCACGACTGCGGGCGGCAGCGCGGCGAACAACATCGCAAAGTGGGACG
>JANOGB010000028.1:0-9155 GCA_031413955.1 Planctomycetota bacterium
TCCTGCATGGCGTGAGCCTCCGTTTGGTTGCCGTCTTCACACCGACATTCCTACGCGAGGTCTCACGCCATGCCAACGTTTGGTTCCGGCCGCAGGCCGGGCTGGTCTTCTATTCCGGAGAGTCGTCGCCTGGCGCGAGGATCAGCGGAAAGGAAGAAAGCGCACCGCGGAGTCGCGGAGGGCGCGGAGGAGCCCAGAGGAAGAGGTCAGAAAAGATGGGGCCTCCGGGGCTCCGGCTCTCCGAGAGTCGACGATCCGGAGGGCCATTCTTCTTCATCCGCGAGGCTCCGCGTTCTCCGCGTCTCCGCGGTGCGTTTGGGTTGCGGGGGGTGCGAGTTCGCACAGCCATTCGTGCGCAAGTGTTCCGCTGCGTTCTCCGCAGCGCGAGCGCGGACTCCCTGCGCGGTTCCATCCTGGCGGTAGACACGAACACGGGAGACCGGCTGATCCACACGAAGTCGCCGCTCGCCGAGAGCCGCCTTCGTGGCCTGGCGCTCACACCCAGGCCCGCGCCGCGTCCCGGAAGCGCTCGAGATCTGCGAGGTGGTTCTGCAGGATGCGCACGACGATCTGGCCGTCGACGTTCGTGTACTCGTGGACGAGGACGTTGCGGAAGCCGGCGATGCGGATCATCACCTTCGCGAGTTCGTGCTCGAGCAGCCCCGCCCGGTCGAGGACCTCGAAGGTCTCGGCGTAGGTGCTCGGGACCTCGAGCTTGCGATCCGCGATCACATGGTTCGCGACGTCCGCGCACGCCTCGAAGGCCATCTGCAGCGTGCGCTCGACGATGCGCTGGACCTTCCAGTCCTCGCGGTACCGCGCGACCGTGAGCTCCCGGAACTCGGAGACCTGCCGCAGGTAGAGCTCCAGCTCGGCGAGCTTGCGCAATACGAGCTCACGCTCAACCACGGCCAAACCTCCGCTCGAGCAAACGGCGCTCGAAGATGCGGAAGTCAGCCGCCTTGCGGGCCTCGAGCGACTCGAACCGGTGCCGGCGGAACGGTTCTCGGTCGCAGAGCACGCGCCGGTCGGGCAGGATGCGGGCGAGCAGCGCGCTCGGCGCCGTGTTGAGCACCACCAGGTCGACCTCGTCCGTGCCGAGGTGCTGCGTCGCGCGCTGCAGTGCCTCCAGGCGGCACTCCCCGAGGTCGCGCCCATCTTCGAAGAAGGCCGCCACGTCGATGTCGCTGAGCGGCGTGAGCCGGCCCCTGGCTGCGCCGCCGAAGAGGTAGGCGAAGACGAGGCCCGGGCTCGACTCCAACGCCTTGCCCAAAGAGGTGAGGCGTTCCTCGATGTCGGCAGGCAGCGGGCGGCCGCGATTCATCACCGCGATCCTATGCCTTCCCGTGGGGTCGTTGCGAGTCGCCCGACGGGTAAGCTGTGCGGGATGACACAGGCCGAGACTCGACGCGCCGTTTGTCTCCTCTCGGGCGGCATGGATTCGGCCGTGGCCCTGGGCGAGGCGCGCGCGGCGGGGTTCGCGGTATATGCGCTCACCGTCCGGTACGGCCAGCGCCATGCGTGCGAGCTCGAGGCGGCGCGGCGCGTGGCGCGAGCGCTCGGGGCAGTGGAGCAGCGCGAGCTCGCCCTCGATCTCGCCCCGCTCGTCGACTCGGCGCTGACCGGCACGGGCGCGGTGCCGAAAGGACGCGACGAAGCACAGCTCGCGGCCAGCGGCGTGCCCGCCACTTACGTTCCCGCCCGCAACACCGTGCTGCTCGCACTGGCGCTCGCCTGGGCCGAGACGCTGGGAGCGCGCGATCTCTACCTCGGCGTCAACGCGATCGACTACTCCGGGTACCCCGATTGCCGGCCGGAGTTCCTGCGCGCGTTCGAGGACCTGGCGGCGCTTGCCACCGCGGCCGGCACCGAACGCGGCGCGCGTTTTCGGGTGCACGCGCCGCTCGTCGACCTGACGAAGAAGGACATCGTGCTGCGGGCCGAGGAGTTGGGCGTCGACCTCGGGCTGACGCACTCGTGCTACGACCCGCTGGAGCGCGCGGGACGCTGGCTCGCGTGCGGGAGCTGCGACGCCTGCAGCCTGCGGCTCAAGGGGTTCCGCGAGGCGAGGCGAGTGGATCCGGTCGCGTACGTCCGCGCGCTGGAGCCCGCTCCCGGGGCGAGACTCGTTCCTTGATGGTTTCGAGAGCGATGCCAGTCATTCGGACGGGGCGGGGGCTGCACGCGCTGGTCTTCTCCGCGAGCTGGCTCGTGCTGCACGGGCTGGCTTCTGCCCAGGGCCAGGGGAGCGAGGCCCCCTTGCGCCCGAATGTCCTGATCTTCGTGGCCGACGATCTGGGCTACGGCGACATCGGCGCCCACGGCTGCAAGGACATCCTGACGCCGAGCATCGACTCCATCGCGCGCGAGGGCGTGCGCTGCACGAGCGGTTACGTCGTGGCGCCACGCTGCGCGCCGAGCCGCTGCGGGCTCCTCACGGGCCGCTATCCACAGCGCTTCGGCTGCGAGCTCGACGCGGAGAAGGGACTGCCCCCCGAGGAAACAACCCTGGCGCAGCGGCTCGAGCCGGCAGGCTACGCCACCGGACTGGTTGGCAAGTGGCACCTCGGGAAGGCGGACGAGGACCACCCGAACTCGCGCGGCTTCGCCGAGTTCTTCGGCTTCCTCGGCGGCCTCAATCCCTATCTGCCGCGCGGCACGGACGAGCTCGTTCCCAAGATCCTCCGCAACCGCGAGCCGGCGCAGGTGAAGGGTTACTTGACCGAGGCCCTGGGCCGCGAGGCGCTCGCCTTCGTCGAGCGGCACGCCGATGAGCCGTTCTTCTTGCTCCTCTCCTTCAATGCTCCGCACGGGCCGCTCGAGGCACCGGCGGAGCTCCTCGCGCGCTTCGCGGGGATCGAGGAACCCACGCGCCAGAAGTACGCGGCGGTGGTCTCGGCCATGGACGATGCGATCGGGGCAGTGCTCGCGAAGCTGCGCGCGCTCGAGCTCGATGAGAAGACGCTGGTCTTCTTCCTGAGCGACAACGGCGGGCCGCTGACCAAGCGCATGTGGAACGGTGCCTCGAACGCGCCGCTGGACGGACAGAAAGGCGGCCTCCACGAGGGCGGGATCCGGGTCCCGTTCCTCGCGCGCTGGACGGGTGTGCTGCCCGCCGGTCGGGTCTACGACCAACCCGTGAGCGCGCTCGACATCGCTCCCACCGTGCTGGCGCTCGCCGGCCTCGCGCCCGAGAAGGAGACAGCGTTCGACGGCGTGGACATCTTTCCGCACCTCGCCGGCCGCGCGGGCGACGCGCCCCACGCGGCGCTCTTCTGGCGCTTCAACCTGAGCGCTGGACCGGAGCTGCAGAAGTGGGCCATTCGCCAGGGCGACTGGAAGCTGGTGCATTCTCCCGAGCGCGACGAGACGACGGGCGTGCCCAGGGGCGTCGATTTCACGGGGCTGTACGACGTGGCCCACGATCCAGGGGAAACGACGGACCTGAGGGAGGCACGGCCCGAGGTGGTCCGGCTGCTCGAAGCCCGCTGGCAGGAATGGAACGCCGGCCTGCCGTCCAGCCGCTCCAGACCCGCTCCGGCCGACGGCGACGCGGAACCCGACGATGCTCCTGAAGACGACGCTCCTGAAGACGGCTGATCGTCCCGGCCCCGGCCTTGGCACGGAGTTTACCGCCCGCCGTGGACGTCCTGCCGGCGGCCGGCGCTACCATCGGGGCTTCGGCATCACGTCAGGAGGAGCTTCCATGGGACCGACGGCTCGCTGGTTGTTCTCCCGCCCGCGCATGGGGGACGCGCTCGTCACGGTGCTGGCACTGTTTTGCTGCTCCGCGCTCGCGCCCCAGGAGTCGCACAAGGACGAGCGCCTCGGCTTCAAGGTCAGGGCCCCGCGCGGCTGGGAGCCGATCCCCTTGCGCAGCGACGAGCAGTGGATCGTCGGGCGGTACCGCTCGACCAAGACCGACACCGCCGTGCTCGAGACCTCCGGCTACGATCGCGAGCACAATCCCGAGCTGCAGATCGTCGCCTTCGTGCACCGCAAGGCCGCGCCGAGCAAGGCGCCCGAGGCGGAGAAGAAGCCCGGCGAGGAGGAGACCCCCGGCGCGAGCGGTGACCCGAAGAAGCCCAAGCCGCCCAAGATCTACCGCGACTACCAGGAGTACATGCGCGAGACCTACGGGCGCGGTCACTTCGTCGAGAAGGAGGAGTCCGGGACGCACGCGGGGCTGCCCGTCACGAAGCTCGAGATCAAGGCCGAGGCCGAGACCTGGCGCGCGGAGATGCGCGTGATCGCCTGGGTCTACTCGACCGAGGTCGCGGACATCGCGGTCCAGATCGAGGTCATGGCGGACTCGCTCAAGAAGCATCGCGCCGCGATCGACGACGTGCTGAAGTCCTTCACGGTCATCCCGCGCACCCTGCCGCTCGAGACCGCCGCGACCGAGGCCAGCTTCCTGTCCACGGTCGAGCTGGCCAAGCTGCCCCCGGCCGAGCGCAAGCAGAAGAAGATCGAGGCCCAGACGCGCGAGTGGGAGAAGATCACGGGCGCTCTGACCGAGGGCTGGACCGCCAGCGAGGTCGACGGGATCTACGTGGTCAGCCACGTCGACAACAACTTCGCGAAAAAACTCGTCGAGCAGATCCACGCCATCTACGGCTGGCTCGATACCAATCTCCCCGAGGTCGGGAAGTTCGAACACGCGCGTCCGCCGATCGTGCGCATCTGCGCGGACAGGGAAGAGGAAAACACCTTCCGCAATGGCAGCGGTTCGTACTGGGAAGCCGGGACCCATCTCGTGACCCACAAGGGCAGCAAGGACTGGTGGGATACGGAGTGGGATCAAATCGGCAGCCGGGCCCTGGGCATCTGGTTCCAGGAACGGGACCCGAAGCTGTGGGCCGCGCTGCCGAGCTGGCTCCAGATCGGACTGAACCAGGTGGTCGGCGGCGCACGCATGCAGAGCGGCAAGCTCGTGTTCAAGATGGGGGACATGGAGGAATGGTTCCGCGGGTACTACCCGAGCGTCAAGGACGACTCCATGAGCGTGCGCACGTTGTTCACGCTCACCGACGAGGATTTCTCCTCCGTCGCCCAGCAGGGCGACGGAAACATCTGGTGGCAGGCCGTCTCCCTGACGCGCTTCTTCGTCGAAGCGCGCTCCAAGAAGACGCGCCAGCTCCTGACGGACTACATGGGCAACTTGAACCAGGTCCTGGGCGAGCTGGAGAGCAAGGACGGCAAGGACAAGGACAAGCCTCCGCCCAAGAACGAGGAAGAGGAGGAGAAGCTCTTCAAGCAACGCCAGGATTGGCTGAAGTCGCAAGAGCGCGCGCTCCTCGACCAGAGCCTGGCACGGACCTTTCCCGGCTGGAGCCCGGTGGACTGGAAGAATCTGGACCGGGAGTTCCGGAGGTCGCTGTGAGGCCGCCTGCCTGGGCGCTGGCTCTCCTGGCCGCGCTCAGCCGGCCGGCGCCTGCGTCCGACACGCTGTGCCTCGAGGACGGACGGATCTTCGACCACGTCGTGCTGGAGCGGGGCGAGGGCACGATCCTGGTGAAGTTCCAGAACGGCCAGGTCGCCGTGCCGCTCGCGAAGGTGCTCGAGTACGTGATCGAGAACGACACGGGCTTCGTGCCCACGACCGAGGAGGAGAAGAAAAAGGTCGCCGAGGGGCTGGTGCTCTTCCAGGGCAAGTGGGTTCGCCCCGCCGAGCGCGCCGCGCGCCTCGAGAAGCTGCTCGGCGAGCAGCGCGCGGCCGTCGAGAAGCTCAAGCAGTCGCGTCTGTGGCGCAACCGGATCGTCACGGAGACGAAGACCTTCAGCGTCGAGTACACGGCTCCTCCGCCCGTGTTCGAAGGCGCTGTCGAGCGGATGGAGGCCTATTACGCCGAGTTCGTCAAGCGCTGGAAGATCAAGCGGCCGCGGGAGCTCGACAAGCTGAAGATCCGCTTCTACGCCGATCCCGCGGACTTCTACCAGGTCACCGGGGTGTCGCGTGGCACTCTGGCCTTCTTCGAGTACCTCGAGCCGCCCTACCGGCTCCAGTTCTACTACGACCGGCTGGATCCGCTGGGCACCGAGCGCGACATGCTGCACGAGTTCGGCCACTACCTCCTGCAGCTGGTCGCGACGGACTTCCACTATCCCCACTGGCCGGGCGAGTCCCTGGCCGAGTTTTTCTCGACCGCCGCCTTCGATCCGGCCACCAAGAAGCTCACGGTCGAACCGATCGTCCTCGAGGAACGCCTGGTGGAGATCCAGCGCGACATCGAGGAGGGCGAGCGGGTCGGCCTCGAGCAGATGATCCGCGGCGGCAACGACGGCAACTATCACGACTACACCTGGGGCTGGTCGCTGGTGCACTTCCTGATGAGCCGGCCCGAGACGGCCAAGAAGTTCGAGAGCTTCTACCTGGGCCTGGCGCGCGGCCGAGGCGTGGCGCGTGAGGGGATCTCGATCTACAAGGGCTCGTTCGAGCGCGTCGAGGGCGAGGAGGTCCTGGCGTACTTCCGCAAGGAGATGGGGCTCAAGAAGGACTCGGACCTGCGCGCCCTCGAGACCGCCTGGCACGACTACGTCCAGGACGAGCTCAAGGTCACCTCCTCGCGCGGCCTGGCACGCGCCGCCCAGATGGCGCGTCGTTTCGACCGCAAGCACCGCGCGAAGCGGCTCTACGAGGAGGCGATCTCCGCCGGCGACGCGGACGCGCTCACGCACCACCGCTACGCCGAGCTGCTGGATGACATGAAGGAAGCCGCGGGCGCGCGCGAGCACTGGGCCAAGGCCGTGGAGCTCGATCCCCTGGTGCCGGAGTTCTACATCGAGTGGGGCAAGTCCCTGCTGGGCGAGGCCGCGACGAAGGAAGAAGGCAAGCGCCTCCTCAAGCTCGCGGCCGAGATCGAGCCCGAGAACCTCTACCTCGAGCAGCACCTCGGGGAGCTGCTGGCGAAGTAGGTTCTCTTCAACCGGGAGCGCCGGGCTCCAGCCCGGCTCTGCTTCTTGGCTTGTTTCCGTTCTCCGAGGGAAAAGGAAGAAGAGAGGAAACGGAGCCGGGCTGGAGCCCGGCGCTCCCGGTTGAGCCGGAACGTGGAACGCACTGTCCGGTTCCACCGCGCCCTCCGATCGGTCATCCTGACGGCATGAGCGAAGCAACCGGCCCCCGGCCCCTCGACGAGCCTGGCAAGACCGGCGATCCGCGCCTCGACGCGCTCGCGCGCGTGCTGGCCATCGTGGACCGCCTGCGCGCGCCCGATGGCTGCCCCTGGGATCGCGAGCAGTCGGTGGCGAGCATGGCGCCCTCGCTGATCGAGGAAGCGCACGAAGCCGTCGAGGCCATCGACCACACGGACGACGGCGAGACCGCATCCGAGCTCGGCGACCTCTTCATGGTCATCGCCCTGATCGCCAAGATCGCCGAACAGGACGGCGCGCGCTTCGACCTCGCACGCATCGCGAACGCCGTGGCCGACAAGCTGATCCGCCGCCACCCGCACGTCTTCGGCGAGGTCGTGGCCGGCTCGGCCACGCAGGTACTCGCCAACTGGGAGAAGATCAAGGAGGGCGAGCGGCGCGAGGAGCAGAAGGATGCGAGCGCCATGGCCGGCGTACCGGTCGCGCTGCCAGCCCTGCAGCGCGCGAGCCGCGTGTCGGCCAAGGCGATCGCGGCCGGCTTCAAATGGGACGACGAGGCCGGAGCGTTGGCGAAGGTGCGCGAGGAGGTGCGCGAGCTCGAGCACGCTTTCGCCGAGCGCGCGAGCGCGCCCGAACGCGTGGCGGCCGAGCTCGGCGACGTGCTGCTCGCGACGGCTTTCCTGGGCCAGTACCTCGGCCTCGATCCGGAGAAGGCCACGCGCGAGGCGCTGCGGCGCTTCGAGGCCCGCTTCCGCAACATGGAGGCGCGGCTGGGCGACCGGCTGCGGAGCTCCACGCTCCCCGAGATGATGGCGGCCTGGGAGCAGGCGAAGTGCGAGACGGCCCGAACGCGATGAGCGCAGGGAATCCGATCGCACGTGTCTCGGGGCTGGTCAAGTCCCACGGCCAGCCGCCGGGAGAGACCGTGGTGCTGCGCGACATCGCGCTCGCGCTCGAGACCGGCTCGTTCGTGTGCGTGATGGGCCCGAGCGGCTCGGGTAAGTCGACGCTCCTGCACCTGATCTCGGGCCTCGACGAACCCACGGCGGGCACGATCGAGCTCGCCGGGCAGGATCTCGGAAAACTCTCGCTTGGCGCCAAGACGCTCCTGAGACGAGTCACGGTCGGCTACGTGTTCCAGTTCTTCAACCTGCTCCCGAACCTGAGCGTGGAGGAGAACGTCGCTCTTCCGCTCGCCATCGCCGGCCAGCGCGGCCTCGAGGCGCGCGCGCAGGTACCGCGCCTGCTCGAACGCTTCGGCATCGCCGCGCGCGGCCATGCCTTCCCGCACCAGCTCTCGGGCGGCGAGATGCAGCGCACCAGCATCGCGCGCGCGCTGGCCGGTGCGCAGCCGCTGCTTCTGTGCGACGAGCCGACCGGCAACCTCTCGCAAGCAGCCGGCCTCGAGGTCATGCACGCGCTGCGCGAGGTCTGCGATCGGGACGGGCGCACGGTGCTGCTCGTGACCCACAACCCGCGCGACGCGACTTTTGCCGACGAGGTGCGCTTCCTGGTCGACGGGCGCATTGCCGAGCTGGTGCTGCGCAAACCGATGAAGATCGAGGACGTGCACGCGGCCCTGGCGAGGCTGGCGATTTGATTCCTCATCTGGGAGCGCCGGGCTCCAGCCCGGCTCTTCTCTTCTAGCACCCCGGACAGAGGGAAGAAGAGAAAGAAACGGCCACCATCATGCCGAACCAGAGATCGGTGTCGGTTCCCCCCTGATCCCACCCCATGTATTTCATGAAGGAGATGGTGTCGGCGGGAGTCCAGGGAGCGGGCTTAAATTGAAGGGCCTTGAATCCGGGAGGAAGTTGATCGTCGGTCAGCGTGGCGATCCGGGCGTTGACCCCTTCGGCGTAAGCCGAGAGCCATCGGTCCACGTCGGGGCCGAGAAGCCCGCTCTTCACCGCCTCTTCCGAAGTCCTGCGGATGCCGAGCTTGCGCATCATGAGATCGTCTTCGATTCCGTCCGGGCCGAGCAACTCGGAGAGCGTGCCCGCGGCCTTGCGGCGAAAAATTTCCATTTCCCAAAGTCGGTCGCTCGCGTGGAGATAGCCGAG